>JBOGZC010000047.1:0-27795 GCA_050697075.1 Solirubrobacterales bacterium
CCGTGGCCGCGGTCGGCGCCCCCTCCCACCAACCGCGGCTCGCGCCGCAGCAGCAGCGGGCGCTGGCGGAGATCGTCGCGGCAATCGAGGGGGGCGCACCACGCGAGCTCCTGCTGCACGGCGTCACCGGCTCCGGCAAGACCGAGGTCTACATCGCCGCCGCCGAGGCGGCGCTCCAGCGGGGGAGGGGCTCGATCGTCCTCGTGCCCGAGATCGCCCTCACGCCGCAGATCGTGGCTCGCTTCGCAAGCCGCTTCGGTAACCGCGTCGCCCTGCTCCACTCGCGACTGCCGCGTGGGGAGCGCCGGGACGAATGGCAGCGACTGGAGTCCGGCGAGGCGAGAATCTGCGTCGGCCCGCGATCGGCGGTCTTCGCGCCGGTCGCGGATCTGGGCTTGGTCGTGATCGATGAGGAGCACGACGCCTCCTACAAGCAGGAGGGCGATCCCCGCTACGACGCCCGCGAGGTTGCCGGGCACAGAGCGGCCGAAAACGGCGCCGCGCTCGTGGCGGGCAGCGCCACGCCCCGGCCGGAGACCTGGCTGGCGCTGCCGCGGCTCGAGCTTCCCGCTCGCGCCGACGGCCGGCCGCTCCCGCCGGTTGAACTGGTCGACCTCCGGGAGCGCTCGCCTCGGTCCGGGCCGCTGCATCCGCGGACGGTCGCGGCGCTCGCTGAGGTCGCCGACCAAAGCGCGAAGGCGATCGTGCTCCTGAACCGCCGTGGGTGGTCGCCCTTTCTCACCTGTGGCTCCTGCGGGCGCGCGTGGGGCTGTCCCCACTGCGACGTCTCGCTCGTCATCCACAGGACGCTCGAGCGTGGCCCGGACGACGCCGGGGGCTGGGCGCTTCGCTGTCACCACTGCGGCCACGGGGAGCACGCTCCGGCGTCGTGTCCCGACTGCGGGTCGGTCGCCCTCGCGCGCCATGGCGTTGGCACCGAGCGCCTCGCGACCCTGCTGAGCGAGGCCGCGGCGCCGCTGCCGGTGTTTCGCCTGGACTCCGACAGCGCGGCGCGTGTCGGGGGCCATCTCCAGATCCTGCGGCGATTCGACCAGGCGGAGTCCGGCGTCCTGGTCGGCACACAGATGGTCGCCAAGGGACACGACTTCCCGGACGTGGTCCTGAGCGTGGTACTGGACGCCGACGCCACCCTGCGCTTTCCCGACTTTCGGGCCGAGGAGCGCACCTTCGCGCTGGTCTCCCAATTGGCCGGGCGCAGCGGCCGGGGGGAGCGCGGGGGAAGGGTGTTGGTGCAGACGCTGGCCCCCGACGCCCCTGCGATCCGCCACGCGGCAGCCCACGACGCCGCGGGATTCCTCGCCGGAGAGCTCGAGCGGCGCCGGGCGCTTCGTTACCCACCCTTCTCCCACCTGGTGCGGATCGAGTTGGCCGCGACGGATGCGGCGCCGGCCCAGCGGGCGGCCGAGCTGCTCGCGGACGGGCTACGGCCTTCGCTTCCTGCGGACGCCGAGCTGCTCGGCCCGGCGCCCCGCTTTCGGCTTCGGGGGCGCGACCGCCGCCAGCTGCTGATCAAGGCCGGCGATCGCGAGCCGGCCGTCGCCGCAGTGCGTGCGGCGGTCGAGGCAATGGCGGCGGATGGCGCCCTGCGGGAGGTGGCGCTCGGAGTCGACGTCGATCCCCAGTGATGCCCCTAGACTCGTGGCCATGAGCGAGGCACCGGACGCCGCGGCGGTTCACGAGCCCGAGCAGGTGACCCCCGAAGGGCCGCCGGACGACCGCCTGCCCGAGCTCGACGCCCGGGCGCGTGAGCGGCGGTCCGCGGCTCTGGCGCACATCCGCACGTTCGGGGACCCGGTGCTGAAGTCGCGCGCCTCGGAGGTCACCAGCTTCGGTCCCGAGCTCGAGCGCGAGGCTGAGCGGATGGTCGCGATCATGCGCGACGCGATCGGGGTCGGCTTGGCCGCCACCCAGCTCGGTGTGATGCATCGGTTGCTGGTCTTCCAGGCCGGGCTGGACGCTACCCCGACGGCGGTCGCCAACCCGGAGCTCGAGTGGATGTCGGCCGAGGTCGCGACCGCCGAGGAGGGCTGTCTCAGCCTGCCGAAGGTCGCCGTGGACGTCGAGCGCCCGCTCTACGCGCGCATTCGCGGCGTCGATGTGCGCGGCAAGCCGCTTCTGGTCGAGGCCTCGGGCCTCGAGGCCCGGGTGCTTCAGCACGAGCTCGACCACCTGGACGGGGTGCTGATGCTCGACCGCACGACCAGGGAGCAGCGCAAGGCGGCGCTCGGCGCGCTGCGCGAGGGCACCACTTACAGCCCGAATCACACCTCCGACGACTCCGCGGAGTCGTCGGGTTAGGGCGCGTTACCGGGCGGCAGGTCGTACTCGCGTGAGGACGGTCTACATGGGGACCTCGGAGTTCGCCGTGCGGGTGCTACGCCGCCTTGCGGACTCGCCTCACCGGCCCGCCCTCGTGGTCGCCCCGCCTGACCGGCCGCAGGGGAGAGGGCGTCGCACCGCACCCCCGCCGGTGGCGGACGCCAGCTCGGAACTGGGGCTCGAGCTGCTCCAGACCGAGAGCGTCAATCGGGACGACGGCGTCGCGCGGATCCGCGCCGCCGCCCCCGAGCTCGGGGTCGTCTGCGCGTTCGGCCAGCTGATCCGCGAGCCGCTGCTCTCCGAGCTGCCGATGCTGAACGTACACCCGTCTCTCCTCCCGCGCTGGCGCGGGGCCGCTCCAATCGAGCGCGCGATCATGGCCGGTGATCGAGAAACGGGGGTGACGATCATCCGCGTCAGCGCGGGGTATGACTCGGGTCCGATCGCGCTTCGGGAGGCGGTGTCGATCGAGCCCGGCGAGGGCTACGGATCGCTCGCCGACCGCCTCGCCGACCTGGGCGGGGAGTTGATCGTGCGCGCGCTCGACCTCGCGGCGGCGGGCGAGCTGGAGTTCGCCGAGCAGGATGAGTCCGAGGCCACCTACGCCGAGAAGCTCGCCCCGGAGGAGCGCCGCCTCGACCCGAGCCGGCCGGCGGTCGAGCTGGAGCGGACCGTCCGGGCGCTCAACCCGCACCTGGGCTGCTACCTCGAGCTGGAGGGCGGCGAGCGGCTCGCGGTGCGCGCTGCGGTGGCGGAGGACTCCCAGGCGAAGCCGGGCCGCCTGCTCGCCGAGGGCGGGGCGTTGCGGCTGGGATGCGGGGAGGGGTGGTTGCGGCTTGAGCTCGTTCAGCCCGCGGGCGGGCGCCCGATGCCCGCCGACGCCTATCTCCGGGGCCGTGGGGTCCCCCAGCTCGCCCGCTAGGGCGGCGCGCCCAAAGTCGTCGACATCCCCGGAGGCTACGATCGCATGTCCGTGGCTCCACCCCCGGAGGAAGAGGCGACGCTGGAGCGCCCGGTCTGTCCGGGCTGCGGCGAGCCCTGGCTGCGCCCGACCCAGCTCCCCGGGCGGTACCGATGCGTCTACTGCCTGCGGCGCTACGAGCTCGCCTCTCAGTGCCCCAACTGCGGGGCGCACCAGACGATCGTCCGCATGAGCTCGTCCCAGGACCTGCGCTGCCAGCATTGCGGCAACTCGATGCTGCAGCCAGTCTGATGGAGATCACCGCCGGCGAGCCGGCGCGCGTCAGCTCTGGAGCCGCGCTGTTCGACACCCGCCGGGTGGCGCCGTCGATCCTGTCAGCCGACTTCTCCCGGCTCGGCGCGCAGGTCGCCGACGTGATGGCGGCCGGAGCGCGGATCATCCATGTCGACGTCATGGACGGCCACTTCGTGCCGCCGATCACCATCGGGCCGCTGGTCGCCGGCTCAATCGCCGACCAGGTGCACGACGCCGGGGGCGCGGTCGACGTCCACCTGATGATCGACCGCCCGGCGGATCACGTCGCAGAGTTCGCTCGCGCGGGGGCGGACTGCATCACGTTCCACTTCGAGGCAGACGCGCATGTGAACCGGACGCTGGGCGCGATCCGCGAAGCCGGGTGCCTGGCGGGCATCGCCCTCAATCCGGGGACCCCGGCCACCTCGGTGACGGAGCTGACCGCCGCCGCCGACGTCGTTCTGTGCATGTCGGTCAACCCGGGCTGGGGTGGGCAGCCCTTCATCGCGTCCTCCCCGGACAAGGTCTCGAGGCTCACCGGCCTCGCCCCGAGCCAGCGGATCGAGGTCGACGGCGGGATCGATCCCGACACCGTCGGCTCGGTTGCCGAGGCCGGCGCGACCCTGTTCGTGGCCGGCTCGGCCGTGTTCGGCGACCCCGACCCGGCCGAGGCCTACCTTCGAATTGCAACAGCAGCCGGAGCTCAGTAGCCCGCTTGGGCTAGCGACGAAGTCGCGGTAGGTGCGAGTACGACCTGCCGCCACGTAACGCGCCCGAACCCGCCGGAAACGTAGCCGTAGGCGAGGCTTCCGGCGGAGTGGTTCCTCTAGCTTGCTTCGTCGGCGGCGGCGAGCCTAGCCTCGATCTCCTCCGGCGAGCCCGGGGCCAGGACGTCCTCGGCGCGGACGCGGGCGCTGCGGTAGAGCAGGTAGAGCAGCCCGCACAGCAGGGCGGCACAGCCGAGGAAGCCGACCTCGACACGGCGGAACTCGCTGAGGACCGGCAGCAGGTTCCAGACCAGGAAGGTGACCGCCGCCGTGACCCAACACCCCGCCGCGAACCGGGCCTGACCGCGCGCGAGGGCGGCCTGGTTGAGCGCTCCGGAGGAGAGGTAGAAGCCCATCCCGACCGTCACCAGGAGCAACCCGACGCGGTCGTAGCTGAACTTGTCGCCGAACGCCACCTGCATGAGCGCAGGCCCGGCGATGAGCACGATCAGGGCGACGACGCCGGCGAACACCGCGATCGCGCCCAGGGTGAATCGAATCGACAGCCGAAAGGCATCGGCGTCCGTGGCCGTGGCGCTGGAGCGCAGCCGGGTGAGGTGGGGGAGCAGGCTCGTCTGAACGGCCTGGAAGAGGACCAGCGGAGCTCGCGCGATCATCAGCACGTTGAAGATGTACCCGGCTGCCGCCGCGTCCTCGGAGGCGCGCACCAGCAGCGGCCCCGCATTCAAGAGCGTCTGCTCGCTGACCATGATCAGGAGCACAGCCGCGGCGAAGCCACCGCCATGCGCCAGGGTGAACTCGGATCCCTCGACTGGCTTGGGCGGCGGATCGGCGCCTCTGCCGCGCACCGCCCTGCCCGCGAACGCGAGCGGGACCACGGTGAGGCTGAGGACGGGCGCCGCGATGATCCCGAGCGCCACAGCGGTCTGCCCGCTGGCGATCCCCAGCGCGACCGCCAGGGCAAATGACATTCGGGCCGTCGACTCCATGAACAGCAGAGCCCCGTAGAGCGCGAACCGGCGGTTGCCCGCGAGGAACCCTCGGGCGAAGAAGCTGGCGGCGAAGGCGAGAACCGCCGTGACGAGGATCCAGTACAGCGTCTCGTTGCCGGACAACAGGTCGTCCTGGATCGGGCCGCGAAGCGCCAACGCCACGACCGCGAAAGCGGTCGCCAGGCCGAGCTGGATCGTCGCCGCGACGCGCAGCGTCGAGCCGATCGGCTGGGCATGGGCCTGGCGCTCGGCGATCGTCCGGGAGAGGAGCTGCTCGATGGGTCGAAAGAGGACCGAGATCAGCACGAAGACAGCGGACCAGAGGACGACCACCTCGCCGTACTGCGTGCGGCTCAGGTTGTGGGAGGCGAGCGAGAAGTACAGGTAGGTGAGCACGCCCGCCGACCCGATCCCGAGCGAGAGCATGCCTGCGGAGCGTCCGAATCGCCTCGCCTCCGCGGTTGCCTCGCGCGCCATCGGTCGCGCACCTTAAGCGCTCCGCGGGCGGCCCCTACAATCTGGTTGACTGACTGGTCAATCAACGCCCCCACGCGCAAGGCGCGCGCCAGGCCCGAACAGAGGCGGCCGTACGATCAAGGCGATGTCCGCGGTGGTCACAGAGCAGGACCGGATCCAGCTCCGGCGGGCGCTCGAGCTGGCCGAGGGGGGTCGCGGACGAGTGAGCCCCAATCCGCTGGTCGGCGCCGTGCTCGTGCGCGACGGCGAGGTGATCGGCGAGGGCTTTCACGCCGAGCTGGGGGGATCGCACGCGGAGGTCGCCGCGATCGGGGACTCAAGGGCGCGGGGCGTCGACCCGGCCGGCTCGACGATGTACGTGACGCTCGAGCCGTGCGCCCACCACGGCCGCCAGCCGCCGTGTGCCGGCGCGATCCTCGAGGCGCGGATCGCGCGGGTGGTGATCGCGTCCGATGACCCGAGCGAGAAGGCGAGCGGGCGTGGACCGGGCATCCTGCGCGACGAAGGTGTGCACGTGGACGTGGCCGAGGGTCCTGAGGCGGGCGCCGCGCGGCTTCTGAATCAGGCCTTTCGCAAGCACGCGCGGACGGCGCGCCCGCTCGTTGTGCTCAAGTCGGCCCTCAGCCTCGACGGCAGGGTGGCGACGGCCGGCGGGGAATCGAAGTGGATCTCGGGGGAGGCCAGCCGCCGGCTCGCCCACCGCTGGCGCGCGGAGTCCGACGCGGTTTGCGTCGGGATCGGGACCGCGCTCGCCGACGATCCGCTGCTCACGGCGCGCGACCTCACGGACGTGCGCCAGCCGACCCGGGTCGTGTTCGATTCGCAGGCGCGGCTGCCGCTGGGCTCCAAGCTCGTGGCGTCGATCGACGCCGCGCCGCTGGTGGTGATCGCGGGGCCGGCGGCGCCGGCCGAGCGCATGGAGGCCCTGAAGGCCGCCGGCGCCGAGGTGATCGTTTGCGACGGGGACCCCGGCGGGCGCGTGGCGGCCGCGCTGTCGCAGCTCGGGCGCCGCGGGGTCACCAGCGTGCTGCTGGAGGGCGGCCCCATCCTGACAGGGGCCTTCCTCGACGCGAAGGAGATCGACGAGCTGCGGCTCTTCATGGCCCCGATCGTGATCGGCGGCAGCGGGGCCCGGCCGTTGGTCGGGGGAACGGGCGCCGCGACGATGGCCGAAGCGACCCCGGCGCTGGCTATGGAGTGGGAGCGCTCGGACGGCGACCTGCTGGTTCGCGCGCGCCTGCGGGAGTGGTAGGGCCCCCCGTGTTCACTGGGCTGATTCGCGAGATCGGAACCGTGGAGAGCATTGACCGCGATGCGACGGGCGCGCGGATCCGCGTCGGCGCCTCGCTCGCGGCGGAGCTCCGTGACGGCGACTCCGTGGCCGTCACCGGCGCCTGCCTCACCCTGGCGGCCCGGGCCGACCGGGCCTTCGAGGCGGACGTCATGAACCAGACGCTGTCGCTGACCACCCTTGGCGACCTCGAGCCGGGGGCGGCGGTCAACCTCGAGCCCGCGCTGAGGGCCGGCGAGCCCCTGGGCGGGCACTTCGTCCAGGGCCACGTCGACGGCACCGGCGAGGTGCTCGCGTCGAGCGAGGATGGGTTCTCTCGCCGCATCAGGGTGGCCGTGCCAGCCGAGCTCGGCCGCTACCTGGTCGAGCACGGCTCGGTCGCCGTCGACGGCGTGAGCCTCACGGTCTCGGGCCTTGCGGACCGGTGGTTCGAGGTGGCGTTGATCCCGGAGACCCTGGCCAGTACCACCCTTGGAAACCTCGGCGTAGGGGATCCGGTGAATCTCGAGATGGACCTGATCGCGCGCTACGCGGAGCGGCTCATGCAAGGCTTTGCGGACCCGGAAAGGAAGGGAAATGCCTGAACACCATCCTGCAACAAGCCCCGCCGACGCGGAGCAGTCGGCGGGTTCGTTTTCTGCGATCGAGGACGCGATCGAGGAGATCCGGCGCGGCCGGATGGTCGTCGTGTGCGACGACGAGACCCGTGAGAACGAGGGCGATCTCACCATGGCGGCGCAGTTCGCGACGCCCGAGGCGATCAACTTCATGGCCAAACACGGCCGGGGGCTGATCTGCCTCTCGCTGACAGCGGAGCGCTGCGACGAGCTTGGCCTCGACCTGATGGCGGCCAAGAACGAGTCGCCCTTCAACACCGCCTTCACCGTCTCGATCGAGGCCGCGGAGGGAGTGACGACCGGGATCTCGGCTCACGATCGGGCGCACACCATCCAGGTGGTGATGGACCCGCACTCCAGCCCCGGCGACATCGTGCAGCCGGGCCACGTCTTTCCGCTGAAGGCCAAGGACGGCGGGGTTCTGGAGCGTGCCGGCCAGACAGAGGCCGCCATCGATCTCGCCCGGTTGGCGGGCCTGATCCCGGCCGGCGTGATCTGCGAGATCATGAACGAGGACGGGACGATGGCCAGGGTCCCAGACCTCGTCCCCTACTGCGAGCGCCACGGCCTGAAGATGATCACGGTCGCGGACCTGATCGCCTATCGCCGCCGCACCGAGCGTCTCGTGGAGCGGGTCGTCTCCACCCGGCTGCCGACCGCGTTCGGCGAGTTCGCCGCCGTGGGCTACCGGTCGTTGGTCGACGACAAGCACCATCTGGCGATGGTCAAGGGCGAGGTGCGGGGGCGCGACGACGTGCTCGTGCGCGTCCATTCCGAATGCCTCACCGGCGACGTCTTCCACTCGCTTCGGTGCGATTGCGGGGAGCAGCTCGAGGCCGCCCTGGCGATGATTGAGCGCGAGGGCGCCGGGGTCCTGCTCTACCTCTCGCAGGAGGGCCGCGGCATCGGGCTGCTCAACAAACTGCGCGCCTACAAGCTCCAGGAGGACGGACTGGACACCGTCGACGCGAACCTGAAGCTCGGCCTGCCGGCCGACCTTCGCGACTACGGGATCGGCGCGCAGATCCTGGTGGACCTCGGGCTCTCGAGCATCCGCATCCTGACCAACAACCCGAAGAAGATCCATGGCTTGGAGGGCTACGGCCTCTCCGTCGCCGACCAGCTGCCGATCCAGGCCGTTCCGAACCCGCACAACGAGGAGTACCTGCGAACCAAGCGCGAGCGCCTCGGCCACATCCTCCACCACCAGGGCCTCCCGCTCGACGAGGAGCTGATCCACTCCGAGCACCAGGAGGACATCGAGCGCAAGGCCCTCGGGGACCACCCGGCCGAGCCCACGGATGGCTGAGCCGCCCGCGCTCTCTGACGATCAGCGCGAGCTTCTCGCGACGAGCGAGTTCGCCGTCTGCGTGGCCACCTTCTACAAGGATCTGGCCGAGCGACTGACCAACGGCGCGGTCGAGGGCTTCGCCGAGGGGGGAGTGGCGGCGACCTCGATTCACACCTACGAGGTACCGGGCGCCTTCGAGCTGCCGCTCGCAGCTCACTGGTGCGCGGGGTCCGGGCGCTTCGCCGGGGTCGCCTGCCTCGGCGCGGTGATCCGCGGCGAGACCAGCCACTACGACCACGTGTGCAACGAGGCGGCGAGGGGCATTCAGGACGTTCAACTGAGCACCGGGGTTCCGTGTGCCTTCGGTGTCATCACCTGCGAGACGATGGAGCAGGCGCTCGCGCGCTCCGGCGGGGACGAGCGCGATCAGGGCAAAAGCGCAGCGAACGCGGTGATGCGGATGGCGCTGGTCAGAGACGCCATCCGTTGACACCCGCGCCACGCGGGCGTACGGTTGGTGCGCAAACGGTCGGGGGAGATTCGGAGCATCCTGCCGAACACGAAGAGGAGCTTGTCGAGGCCAAGGAGGGCGCGCCTCGGGTTCTGCGCTCCTCTCGTCTGCTTGGTCGGAGCCGGTGCCCTTCTGCCCGGTACCGCCTCTGGCGAGCAGGCGGCATCCGGGACCTACAGGGTGGCCGGCAGCTTCCTCGACGTCGGCGCGGTGGGCAGCTGCGCGGTGCTCGCTGGCGGGCACGTGCGCTGCTGGGGTAGGGGCACCAGCGGCCAGCTGGGCTACGGCAGCCCCGACGACATCGGCGACAACGAGACCCCCGGCACCGTGGGCCCGGTCGACCTCGGGACGCGGCGGACCGCCGTCGCGCTCAGCTCGGGGTACAACCACAGCTGCGCGATCCTCGACAACGGGAGGGTGCGCTGCTGGGGGCGCAACAACAACGGTGAGCTCGGTTACGGCAACACTGACGACATCGGCGACAACGAGACGCCGGACTCGGCAGGGCCCGTAAAGCTTGGGGCGGGCCGAACGGCGGTGGCGATCTCAGACGGCGCCGACCACAGCTGTGCGATCCTCGACAACGGCAGGGTTCGCTGCTGGGGTTCCAACAGCTCCGGCCAGCTGGGGTATCCGAGCAAGGACGCCATCGGCGACGACGAGACGCCGGACGCAGTGGGCCCCGTCGACCTCGGCGCGGGGCGGACGGCGGTGGCGATCTCGGGCGGCGGCAGCCACACCTGCGCCCTGCTCGACAACCAGCGCGTGCGCTGCTGGGGCGCCGCGTTCGACGGCCAGCTCGGCTATGGCAACCAACACGACATCGGCGACGACGAGACCCCTGGCTCCGTGGGCCCGGTCGACCTCGGCACGAAACGGACACCCGTTGCGATCACGGGGGGCAACGACCACACCTGCGTGATCCTCGACAACGGCAGAGTTCGCTGCTGGGGCTCCAATGGCTCGGGCCAGCTCGGGTATCCGGGGAAGGGCAATGTCGGCGACGACGAGACGCCGGCCTCCGTGGGCTCCGTGAACCTCGGCGCCGGGCGCACCGCGGTTGCGATCTCGGCCGGCGACGACCACACCTGCGCCCTGCTCGACAACGGCCGGGTGCGCTGTTGGGGCTCGAACTCAGACGGCCAGCTGGGATACCCCGGAAGCGGAAACGTCGGGGACGACGAATCGCCGGGTTCGGTAGGCCCGGTTGATCTTGGGGCCGGGAGCAGGGCGGTCGCGATCGCGGCGGGGGCCCTTCACACATGCGCCCTTCTGGACACCGGCCGAGTTCGCTGTTGGGGAGATGGCAACGACGGCCAGCTCGGCTACGGCAACGAGGACGCGATCGGCGACAACGAGACGCCGGGCTCGGTGGGCCCGGTCAGCCTGGCAGGCAAGGTGCCTACCAGGGCGGCATCGGAGTTGTCCCTGAAAGCGAAACCGAGGCGCGACCGTGCAAAGCCGTTCAAGTTCAGGCTGAGCGGCGAGTTGGACGGCTTCATCCCGGACCTGGCCACATGCGCAGGAGAGGTGACCGTGCGTGCGGCAAGAGGCGCGAAGGCCGCGGGCAGCGCCTCCGCGAGCCTTCGACTCGATCGGGGCCGATGCCTGTACCGGGCTCGGTTGAAGGCCACGCGGCGCGGCAGGCTGAGGCTGACCGCCAGGTTCCCGGGCGATACCAATCTCCGCTCGGATCGATCGGGCGTGGTGAAGATCCGGGCCGGCTGACCCTCACGGGCCCCGCTGTCCGTACTACGGCGCCCCGCTACCATCCACCGTCCGATGGCGAAGGTGTGTCACAGCTGCGGCAAGGGGCCGGCGTTCGGAAACTCCCGAAGCCATTCCATGGTCGCCACCCGGCGACGCTTCAACCCCAACCTGCAGAAGGTCAGGATCTCCGACGGCGGACGGACCCGCCGTGTGTACGTCTGCACCCGCTGCCTGAAGTCCAACAAGGTCAGCAAGGCCGCGTAGCGAGATAATCGCTCCTCGTGAAGGCGGACGCCTCCATCGAGAGATTCCGCCGTGTCGTCACTACCGCGTACGGCCACCTCGACGAGCGGCGCCGCGAGGTGAACGACCTGAACGTGTTCCCCGTTGCCGACGGCGACACCGGGGACAACATGGCGCTGACGCTCCAGGCGGTGATCGAGGCCCTTGCGAGCGTCGACGGGCGCGAGGTCGACCAGGTCGGCCGCCAGGCGATCGTCGACGCGGTGGCGCACGCGGCGCTGATGGGAGCGCGCGGCAATTCCGGGGTGATCCTCAGCCAGATCGTGAGCGGGGCGGCCCAGGTCCTCGCCGAGCGCAGGGGTCAGCTCGTCGACCCGGAGCTCATGCGGGTGGCGCTGCTCAAGGCGACCGCGACCGCGCGGCAGGCGATCCCCAACCCCGCCCCCGGGACGATGCTCACCGTGCTCGAGGAGATGACCGACGCGATCGAGGATCACATTCGGCAGATGGCGAAGATCCGGCTCGAGCCCGATGCCTCGGACGTCGAGCAGGACGCGCTCTTGGCAGAGCTGCTCGAGGTGGCCGTCGAGGCGGGTCACGCGGCCCTCGACAGGACCCCGGACCAGCTCCCCGTGCTCGCCGAGCACGGGGTAGTGGACGCCGGCGGGTATGGGCTCCTGCTCTTGGTCGCGGGCATCCTGGCGGGGCTCCGCGGCGAGGCGGTCGAGGTCCCGCACTACGAGCCGCCGGAGACGGTCCCCTCTCATCACGAGGACAGCCGCTACCGGTGGTGCTCGAACTTCGTCGTGGTGGGGGAGGGCATCGAGCCGCAGGTGTTCGTCTCGAGGCTCGAGGAGCTGGGTGACTCGGTGATGGTTGTCGGCGACCGGGACGCCATTCGGGTTCACCTCCATACGAACAAGCTCGAGCAGGCCAAGGCTCTCTTCGCGGACCTCGGCGAGATCGCCCAGGAGGACCACGCCGACATGTGGCGGCAGATCGAGGCCCGTGACCGGCGGCTTCGGGTCTCGCCCGGGCGCACCGGCGTGATCGCCGTGGCGTCGGGGCCGGGGATGCGGGCGCTCCTGGAGGGCCTCGGGGCCTACGTTGTCGACGGTGGCCCCACCCTCAACCCGTCGCCGCACGAGCTTCTGCGCGGGATCGAGGATCTCGGGGTCGACGAGGCGATCGTGCTTCCGAACTCGGGCAACGTGATCCTGGCGGCTCGGCAGGCCGCCGAGCTGAGTGACCGGCCCGTGGTCGTGGTGCCGTCCACGTCCCAGCAGGCGGCGCTCGTCGCGCTGGTCGAGTTCGAGCCCGAGCTCGACGGGCCGCAGAACGCCGACCGGCTGAACGCTGCGCTGGCCGAGATTCGCACCGGGGCCGTCGCGCCGGCCGCCAAGCCCGACCGACAGGGGCGCTTTCTGCGCGGTGACGCGGTGGGATTCGAGGGCGATGAGATCGTCGCCTGGGGCGGGGAGGGCTCGACCCTCGCGGCGACCATCGGGCGGATCGCGGAGGGGGCCGAGATCATCACCGTCCTCCAGGGTGCGGACGCCCGGATCCCGCTCGACGAGCTGCCGATCGACCTGGCCGACGGGGTGGCCCTGGAGGTCAAGCGCGGCGGCCAGCCCCACTACTGGTGGCTCATTGCTGCGCAATGAGAATAACTGCGACTGCGTCGAAACCGGGTAGGTTTCGGGCGTGGCCGCCAACCAGCCGGTGCTCTGGCACATCGAGATCTCACACTTCAACGAGAAGGCCCGCTGGGCGCTCGACTACAAGGGCGTCGAGTACCAGAGCCGCGCGCCGACGCCGGGTCCGCACATGGCGGTCGCGCTCTGGCTGACGCGTGGACGCCACAAGACCTTTCCGTTGCTTCAGCTCGACGGAAAGGCGATCGGCGACTCGACGGAGATCATCGCCGCGCTGGAGCGGCGGTTTCCGGATCCGCCGCTGTATCCGGAGGACCCGGACGAGCGCCGACGCGCGCTTGAGCTCGAGGAGTTCTTCGACGAGGAGCTGGGCCCGCACCTGCGGTTGCTCGCCTTCCACGAGGCGACGAAGGACCCCGCGGTCGTCGAGCGGTTCACGGTGGACCTGCTCCCCGACCGCCTCGCCGAGCTCGGACCGGTTCGCGCCGGCGCGATGCGGTTCTTCTCGACCTTCACGGGCCTTCGCTACGGCGTGAAGAGCGACCAACGGGCGGAGCTTGCGAGGGCCAAGGTGCTGGCGGCGCTCGATCGGCTCGATGCCGAGCTCGGCGACGACGAGTACCTCGTTGGCGACTGCTTCACCGTCGCCGATCTCACCGCCGCCTCGCTGTTCTATCCGCTGGTTCAGCCGCCGGAGGGGCCATCGCTTCCGCCCTCGCCGGCGGCCATCGAGAGCTTCCGCGCCCCGCTGAAGGAGCGTTCTGGGTACCAGTGGGTCGAGCGAATGTTCGCGAAGCACCGGAAGCCGGTTGGGGCTAGCGACGAAGTCGCGGTAGATGCGGAGGTGCCTGCCGGGTAAGGCTGGAGCCCTAGCCCGGCGACACCGGACGAATCCGAGCAAGCTCGGATCACCGGTCGCCTTCGGCTCCCTGGGAGGATGTCGCCGGAGTTATTCCCGAACGCCCTTGGCGCGCCGACGAGGGGCGTGCGCCCAACTGTGGCATTCGGTGTCCGGAGGACGGACACGAGGGGACGCGGTTCGCGCCGGGCCGTGGTCGAGGCGCCCGAGACGGCGACGTTGCCGCTACTTGACCTCTACCACAGCTTCGACCTCAACCGGCACGTCGAACGGCAGCTCGGCGGCGCCGATCGCCGAGCGGGCGTGGCGGCCGGCGTCCCCCCAGACCTCGAGCACCAGATCGGAGAAGCCGTTGACTACCGCCGGCGTCCTGCTGAAGCCCGGAGCGCAGTTGACGAGCCCGAGGGCCTTGACCCAGCGTGCGACCCGGTCGAGCTCTCCCAGCTCCCGTTTCAGCGAGGCCAGGATCGCGAGGCCCGTGAGGCGCGCGGCCTCGTAGCCCTCCTCTACCGTCACCTCGGCACCCACCTTTCCCTCGCGAAGGACCTCCGCGCCGTCGGTGGGGAGGTGTCCCGAGACGTACGCCAGGTCGCCGCTCACCGTGACCAGGTCGAACTTGAACTCGACGCCCGGCGGCGGAGCGAAGGGCTTCGGCAGCGTGAGCCCCAGCTCGTCGAGCCTGTCCTCGATCCGTCCCATCGGCTGTCAACCCTAGCCTTGGCGACATGACGACCGCCAAAGCGTCGACGCCCGGGGTGGGGGCGGCTGCTCGCGCGCTCGGATCGGGCGCGCCGCTGGCGGCTGCGGATCTCCGCGGGGCGCCGCTCATCTCGATGCCGGTGCCCAGCCGCCTGGACGCGCCGATCGAGACGCTCCGAGGTGCCGGTCCTCGGCTCGCGGCCGCCGCCGAGGAGCTGGGCCTGAAGACGCTCGGCGACCTGCTGCTCCACGTCCCCCATCGCCACCAGGACCGCAGCGAGGCCAGGCCGCTCGCCGAGCTGCGGACGGGCGAGCCGGCCACCGTGGAGGTCGAGGTGCGCTCGGCGCGCCTGCGCCCGACTCGCCGGCGCGGGCTGCGGATCGTCGAGGCTCACGTGGCGGACGAGAGCGGTCCGGCGACGGCGGTGTGGTTCAACCAGGCGTGGCTCGCCGACCGCCTCACCGACGGGACGCGGCTGCTCTTGTCCGGCAAGCTGGAGCGGGGCCAGTTCCGCGTCGCCGAGCACGAGTTCGTGGGGGAGGGATCGGGCATTCACACGACCGGCCTCGTGCCGGTCCATCCGGCCACCGAGGGGCTGACTCCCAAGCGGCTTCGCGATTGGGCCTGGCAGGTCATGCCGCTGGCGCGCCACGCGATCGAGCCGCTGCCGGCCGAGCTTCGCGCGCGGCGACGGTTGGCGGGCGTGGCCGACGCGATCTGCACCGCGCACTTCCCCGACCGGCTCGTCGATGCGGAGCAGGCGCGCTACCGGCTCGCCTTCGAGGAGCTCTTCCTGCACCAGGCGGCGCTCGCCGCACGCGGACAGCGACGGCGGGCGACGCGGCGAGGCGTGGCGCTTGGGCGGCCGGGCGATCTCGTGGCGGGCTGGCTTCGGTCGCTTCCCTTCGAGCTGACTGGGGACCAGAGAGGCGCCATCGAGGAGATCGACGGCGATCTCGCCCTCCAGCAGCCGATGCAGCGCCTGCTGATGGGGGAGGTGGGGAGCGGCAAGACCGTCCTCGCGCTCTACGCGATGCTCCGCGCGGTCGAGGCGGGCTCCCAGGCGGCGCTGATGGCCCCGACCGAGACGCTGGCCGAGCAGCATGCGGCGACGCTCGACCGGCTGCTGGCGAGCCAGCCCGTCCCGTTCACGCTGCTGACCAGCGCCACGTCGGCCCCGCGGCGCCGGGAGGGCCTGGCCCGCCTCGCGTCCGGGGAGCTCGGGATGGTGATCGGGACGCACGCTCTGATCGAGCCGGACGTCGTGTTCCGCCGGCTCGCCGTCTGTGTGGTGGACGAGCAGCACCGATTCGGGGTTCAGCAGCGAGCGGCGCTGGACGCCAAGGGACCCGAGGGCGCGGCGCCGCATGTGCTCCACATGACGGCGACGCCGATCCCCCGCACGCTGTCCATGACCGCCTACGGCGACCTCGATACCACCCTCCTGCGGGAGCTCCCGGCGGGGCGAAAGCCCGTGGACACGTGGGTCGTGGGCGAGGAGAAGCGCGCCGGAGCATACGAGTTCATCCGCGACCGTCTGCGCGAGGGTCGCCAGGCGTATGTCGTGTGCCCGCTCGTGGAGGGCTCGCCGAAGCTCGAGGCGAAGGCGGCGGCCGAGGAGGCCAAGCGGCTTCGGGGGGCCGAGTTCGAGGGGTTCGAGGTCGGGCTCCTGCACGGGCAGATGGCCGCTCGCGACAAGCAGGCGGCGATGGGGGAGTTCGCGTCTGGGAAGACTCAGGTGCTGGTGGCGACGAGCGTCATCGAGGTGGGGATCGACGTCGCCAACGCGACCGTGATGCTGGTGGAGGGGGCTGAGCGCTACGGGCTCTCGCAGCTCCACCAGCTGCGGGGCCGCGTGGGGCGAGGTGAGCACGCCTCGCACTGCATCCTGTTCGCGGACGCGGGGTCGGAGTTGGCGCATCGCCGGCTGCAGGCGATCGAGCGGGAGCGCGATGGCTTCAGGTTGGCGGAGGTGGACCTGGCCCTGCGCGGGGAGGGCGAGATCCTGGGCACCCGCCAGCACGGATTGCCGCGCTATCGCGTCGCCGAGCTCCCGGACGACCTGGCGCTGCTGATCGAGGCGCGCCGCGAGGTGGCCACGCTGCGCAGCCGGTACGGGTCGCTCGAGGCGCCGGAGCTGGGGCCGTTGATGGATGCCGCCCGCCGCCGCTTCGGGGACGAGCGGGCGATACCGGCGTGAGCGATCGGAGCCGTTGAGTGCGGGTGGTGGCCGGCGAGCTCAAGGGCCGTCGCCTCGTGTCCCCGCCCCGCCGGTCGAATGCCGTGCGGCCAACGGCCGACCGGGTGCGCGAGGCGCTGTTCTCCATCCTCGGCGAGATCACCGAAGCCACCGTCCTGGACCTCTTCTGCGGGACCGGGGCGCTCGCGATCGAGGCGATCTCGCGGGGCGCCGCTCGCGCCACGCTGGTGGACGAGCGGACCTCGCTAGCCCGCCGCAACATCGCCCAGCTCGGACTCTTGGAGCGCTCCGAGGTGGTGCGCGCCGGCGCGATCCCCTACCTGCGTCGCGCCACGGCGCGGTGGGACCTGATCTTCTGCGACCCGCCCTATAAACTCGCCGACCGTCTTGAGGGGGAACTCGACTCGCTCATCCCTGAACGGCTCGCGGAGGGCGGGCGCCTGATCGTCGAGAGCGCCGCCCGTCGCCCGCTCGCGCTCGGCCTGCCGCTGCTCACCGAGCGGCGCTTCGGCGAGACCATGATCCGGATTCACCGGGCCTCGCCCCGATGAGCGACGAACGCACCGCCATCTGCCCGGGTACGTACGACCCGGTGACCAACGGCCATCTCGACATCATCGGCCGGGCCGCGAACGTGTTCGACCGCGTCGTGGTTGGAGTTGTCAACCAGCCAACCCGAAAGGAGGCGACGCTGTTCACGGCCGAGGAGCGCCGGGCCTTCATCGACGACGCCGTGTCGCGCAACGGGCTCGACAACGTGGAGGTCGAGATCTTCTCGATTCTGCTCGTCGAGCTGGCCCGCGAGCACGGCGCGAAGGCGATCGTCAAGGGGTTGCGGGCGATCTCCGACTTCGAGTACGAGTTCGAGATGAATCAGCTGAACCGAAAGCTCGCGCCCGAGATCGAGTCGGTCTACATCATCGCCTCACCGAACTACAGCTTCCTGTCGTCCACCGGCGTCAAGGAGATGGCCACCTTCGGCGGCGACGTCTCCGACCTAGTCCCGCCCGGCGTTGCCACGGCGCTCGCGAAGCGCCTCAAGCGCTGACGGGGTGGGCAGGAGCTTGCATATCCACGGCGAAATCAGGCCCGTCGGCTCGGCTTTTCGCCGCTCCCCGTAAGCTTTCGCCCTCATCATGGACGTCCTGGTACTAATCGACAAGCTCGACGATCTGATCCACAACGCGCGGCCGGTCCCCCTGACCGACCAGGTGAGGGTGGACCGCGAGGAGATCTACGACCTGCTCGATCAGATGCGGGCGACGATCCCCGAGGAGATCAAGCAGGCGCGGTGGATCGTCAAGGAGCGCCAGGAGATGCTCGCCGAAGCCAAGCGCGAGGCCGAGCGCGTGGTGAAGGAGGCTCGCGACCAGCAGTCGCGCCTGATCTCCGAGGAGGAGGTCTACAAGCAGGCCGAGCGCGCCGCCGAGGAGATCATCGAGGATGCTCGCGAGACCGAGCGCCAGATCAGGCTCGGGGCTGAGGACTACGCCGACGAGATCCTCTCCACCCTCGAGGTCAACCTCGAGAAGTTCCTCGCCGCGGTGCGCCGCGGCCGAGATCGCCTCGCTGGCCGCGAGGAAGAGCCGGCCGAGGTCGGCTAGCCGGCAGCCGCGGATCGCGTATCGTCGCCCGCGTGCTGAGGGCTGACGCGGCTGGGGCGATTCGCAAGGCGTCGGAGGAGGACGTCCCGGGGCTCGCGGACGCGCTTGCGCGGGCCTTCGAGAACGACCCGGGCTTCTCGCACCTGCTCCCCGTGGGGGAAGGGCGGGCTGAGCGGCTGCGCCTGTTCTTCGAGACCGAGCTTGCCACGATCGGGATCCCGTCCGGCCTCGCCTGGACCACCGACGAGCTGATCGGCGGCGCGATCTGGCTGCCGCCGGATGCGTGGCGCGTCCCGGTCAGCACCACCGTGCGCGAGGTGGGACCGATGGTCAGGGTGTTCGGCAGGCGGCTGCCCCTGGCCCTGCGCTCGCGGCTTCGCATGGAGCGAAGGCATCCGCGAGGGCCATCGCACACCTACCTGGCGGTGATGGGTGTCGCGCCGGAATGGCAGGGAAAAGGGCTCGGCACGGCGCTGATGCGCCCGGTTCTCGAGGCCCTCGACGCCGATCGGCGTCCCGCGTACCTGGAGGCGTCGACCCCGCGAAGCCGGGAGCTCTACCGGCGTAACGGGTTCGAGGTCACTGGCGAATTCGACCTCCCCTCGGGCGGGCCGCCGATCTGGCAGATGTGGCGGGAGCCCGGATAGGCTCGGCGCCGACTTCGAACAGGAGGTGCGGCTATGGGTGAGCGGTGGTTCTCTGACCAGGAGCTGCGCGAGATGGCGCGGCCGACCATGGAGCGGGCGATCGAGGCCCTCGAGCAAGGCGACGCGGAGCAAGCGGCGAGGCTCTGCGAGGAGATGAAGCACGAGTCCCAGTTCATGCACGACCTGCTGGTCGACGGGATCGCGGGCCTGATCTCGTTCGTGAAGGAGAGGCTCGGCGACGAGGGCGTGGAGGAGGCGTGGCGGTGGAGCCTCGAGCGGAGCTGGCGCCGGCCGGTCGAGACCATCGCCGAGTCCGACCGACGCGACGTCGCGAAGTCCCTCGCGGCGACCTGGCGCGCCCACTCCACCAGCGGCGTTGGCCCGATCCCCGGGGCGTTCGAGGTCGCCGAGGACGACGAGAAGCTCACCTTCACGATGAACCCGTGCGGCTCGGGCCAGCGGCTTTGGCGGCTCGGGCGATACGGCGACGACGGTTGGGGGGTGACAGACGAGGCCCACGACTGGAGCTACGGGCGGGAGGGCTTTCCGCTCTACTGCACCCACTGCGCGTTCATGAACGAGGCGCTCCCGATCCGCTGGATCGGGTACCCGGTGTACCCGTCCGATCCGCCGGACGACTTCGACCGGGATCCCTGCACCTGGTACTGGTACAAGGACCCGGGCGACATCCCGGCACGGCACTTCGACCGCTACGGCGCGGAGCGGTCGGATGGCGACTGAGGCTCCGGCCTCCGATTCGGTTCGCGAGGCGCTCGGGGAAGCGCTGGGAAGCGACCCGGGCGCGGTGGAGCTCAGCCACGTGCCCGGGGGCGCGTCGAGGGAGACCTTCTTGGTCGCGGGAGAAGGCGGCAGATGGGTGCTCCGGCGCGACCCGCCCGGCGGCCAGTCGTTCGTTCCGCTGGAGGCGGAGTTCGCGGTGGTTCAGGCGATGGCCGCCGCCGGCGTCGCCGTGCCGGCTCCGCTCCACCTCGAACGCCGCGGCGGGCGCTTCGGGACGGCCGGCTACCTCATGGCGTACGTCGAGGGCACCTCCGTGGCGCCGCTGGTATTGCGGCGTGACGCCTACGCCGTGGCCCGTGAGCGCCTGTCCGCCGAGCTTGCCGTCGCCCTGGCGCGGATCCACGCGGCTGAGCTCGAGGACCTGGAGGGGGTCGCGTCGACTGGGCCTGACCCGGCGAGTGCGGCGTGTGAGCTATGGGAGCGCGAGCTCGACCGGATCGGCGAGCCTCTCCCCGCGCTCGAGGTGGGCCTGCGCTGGCTGCGGCTGAACCTTCCGTCGCCACCGGAGCGCCAGGCGCTTGTCCACGGCGACTTTCGACTCGGGAACTTCATCGTCGACGAGCGGGGACTCGCCGCAGTGATCGACTGGGAGCTGTGCCATGCGGGAGACCCAGCCGAGGACGTGGGCTGGCTCTGCATCCGCTCGTGGAGATTCGGCAACGACGATCGGCCGGTTGCGGGCCTCGGGCGGCTCGGGGAGTTCCTGGACGCCTACGAGGACGCCGGTGGCAGCCGGCCGGATCCGGACTGCCTCCGGTGGTGGGAGGCGATGGGCAACGTCAAATGGGCGGTGATTTGCGCCCGACAGGCTCAGGACCATCTCACCGGCCGCCGCCGAAGCCACGAGCTGGCGTCGCTCGGCCGCCGGATCTGCGAGCCCGAGTGGGATCTCCTGGAGCTGATCCATTGACTCAAGACCGTCCGGACGCGGCCGAGCTGCTCGACGCGTTGGCCGAGTTCCTGTACGCGGACGTCCGCGAGTGGGCGCCGCGCGAGCAGCGCTTCCAGGTCCTCGTGGCGGCGAATCTCTGCGCGATCCTGGGGCGAGAGGTTCGCGCCGGCTCCGAGCCGCTGCGAGAGGATCTGGCGCTCCTGCTCGAGCTCCTCGAGGGCGAGCCGCCCCCCGGGGAGCCCTCGGACGCAGAGCTTCGCGAGGCGGTGCGCTCCGCCGAGTCGGAGCTCGCCCGGCGCGTCCGGGCCGGCGCGCTCGACGGAAGCCTCGATCAGGTGGCGTCCCGGCTCGCCGAGCACGTTCGCCGCAAGCTCGACATCGCTCGCCCCGACTACGCGAGCTGAGCGCTCGGACCTGCCGCCGCTAGCGCTGTCTGCGCGTCAGCGAGAAGGTGTTCAGCGCGGCACCACCGTCGATCGCAATTGCCTCCCCGGTGACGTAGCCGGCGTCGTCGGATGCCAGGAAGGCCACCAGCGCGGCGATCTCGTCGGGATCGGCCATCCGACCGGCCGGCAGCGTCGCGTTCAGCCGGTCGACGATCTCGGCGGGCATGGCCTTCACTCGCTCGGTCGCAACCATCCCTGGGAGGACCGCGTTGGCGGTGATCCCAACCTGGGCGTTCTCGGCGGCGAGCGTCTTGATCATCCCGATCAGCCCCGCCTTCGAGGCGGAGTAGGCGACCTGCCCGGGGAGGCCGCTGCGGGCGGCGCCGCTGGAGATGGCGACGATGCGTCCCCAGCCTCGGCTCCGCATCCCCGCCAGGCAGGCCTGGACGACCCGAAAGGCCCCTGACAGGTTGACGTCGATGTCGCCGCTCCACTGCTGGAGCGACATCTCGTGGGCGGGAGCGACCGTGTCGAGGATGGCGGCGTTGGAGATGCAGACGTCGATTTCCTCGAAGTCGGGGAGCGGATCGGCCGCGAGATCGAGCGTGTGGTCGCAGCCGGGCGCGCGATCGAGGGTGGCAACATCCAGGCCGCCCGCGCGAAGCCGCGCGGCGATCGCCGCGCCGATCCCGCCCGCGGCGCCGGTGACGAGCGCCTTCCTCACAGCCCGGTCTCGTGGGTTCCCGCGCGTCCCGAGTCGGACTTCTCGTAGAAGCGCCCGAGCAGCGCCTTGGTCTCCTCGGGGTCAGCACAGGTGTAGGCGTTCCAGGCCTCGGTGCGGAGCTGGAAGTCGAGCGGCTGGCCGATCACGTCGAGGATCGTCCGCTTGGCCGAGCGCACGGCGGCCTGCGAGTTGCGGAGGATCTGCCGCGCGACGAGCTCGGCCTCCTCCATCAGCGACTCGTGCGGGACCACCTTCGCGACCATGTTGCAGGCCAGGGCACGCTGGGCATCGACAGGCTCCGCCGTGAGCAGCATCTGCATCGCGACCCCCGCCCCGCAGATGTTGACCAGGCGCACGATGCCGCCGTCGCCATGGTGGAAGCCGCGTCGTGCCTCGAATGAGCCGAACATCGCGCGCTCCGAGGCGATCCGGATGTCGCAGGCCAGGGCGGTCTCGAGCCCGCCCGCGAGCGCCCAGCCGTTGATCGCCCCGATGATCGGCTTCGGGATCCGGTGCATGCCGCGGGTGAATCCGTTCAGGCCCAGCTCCACGATCTCGCGGATCTTGCTGGGGCTCGCGTTGCCGATGATCGGCGGGATGTAGGTCTTGAGATCGGCGCCCGCGCAGAACGCTTCGCCCGCACCGGTGAGGATCGCGACGTCGACCGAGTCGTCGTCGCGGAAGTCCGCCCACGCCTCGATCATCAGCCTGTGGACGTCGGGGTCGATCGCGTTCCGGGCCTCGGGGCGGTTGATCGTCAGGTAGGCGATCCGGTCGCGCTTTTCGTAGCTCAGCTTCGACATCTGGCTCCTCTCGCGTTTGACTCCACTCAGTCGTAGACGGCGCGAATGACCGCCAGGTCGTCGGCCTGCCAGACGAGCTCGCCGGAGCACCATTCCACGATGTCCTCGGCGCGCGACGGCAGGTCAACGCCCGCCTCGAGGGGCGTCACCTGTGGGTCGGCGATCACCACGTCCCCCATGACCATCGCCCGCGCCTGCTCTCGCACGCGGCGAAACAGGTCGCGCTTGCCGTTGTCGTCCAGGTGGTGGACGGTGAGCACGGACACCACGAGGTCCCAAGGGCCGTCGGGGAGCGGGTCCTCCATCCGTGCGAGGCGAACCTCGATCCCCAGCTCGCGGGCCTTGAACACCATCTCCGGCTGGGCGTCGAGCCCCGTGGCCTCCGCGTCCGGGTAGCGCTCGAGCAGGCGGCGGGTCGTCTCGCCCGTCCCGACGCCGAGCTCCAGTACTCGCCCGGGCGGGAACGGAATCGCCTCGATGGTGGCCTCTTGGAGCTCGTCGTATCGCGGGACCTCGGCCCGGATCTCGTCCAGGTAGGTCTCGGGGTCCATGTGGAATTGGGCGCTCAGTGGTTCCGTCCTTCCCCATCTCTTGTCTCGCTAATCTCGATCGGGGAATGGGCGCGGGATATCACAGCATCGACCTGGCGCGTTTCGCGCTTCGCCCGGGGGAAGGCCGGCGGCTCGACCTGGAGGCCGCTCCGGGCCAGCTCGAGCTCGGCGGCCAGCGCTACGCGATCCCCGGAGGCGCCGTCCCGACGCGGCTCGACCTCTCGCGCACGGCGATGGGATACGCCGTCCGGATGCGCTTCACGGCGCTCGTCGCCGGGCCGTGTACGCGCTGCCTGGCGGACGCCGACGTCGCGGTCGAGGTGGACGCCCGGGAGGTCGATCAGCCGGACTCCATGGACGAGGAGCTCCGGAGCCCTTACATCGACGGCGACGAGTTGGATCTCGCCGCCTGGGCGCACGACGCGCTGGCCTTGGAGTTTCCCCTCCAGCTCCTGTGCAGGCCGGACTGCAAGGGCCTCTGCCCGGTGTGCGGCGCCTCGCTGAACGATCTCGACCCGGCCGAGCACCGCCACGAGCCCGAGCCGGACCCGCGCTGGGCGAAGCTGCGGGAGCTCGGTTAGGCGCCATCGTGGAGGGGGAGCCGCACAAGGAGCCGAGGGCCAGCCGCCCGCACATCCCCGACTACGGCGTCCCCGATACCCCGGAGGGCCTCCTTCCGTGGAGCTGGGCACGACAGCGGCTCCAGGAGGCGCTCACGTACTGGATCGCCACAACTCGCCCGGAGGGTCGGCCCCATGTGATGCCGAGCTGGGGGGCGTGGGTCGGCGACCGCTTCTACTTCGAGGGTGGGCCGCGCACCCGGCGGGCCCGCAACATCGCGCGGAACCCCGAGGTCGTGGTGCACGTCGAGCACGGGGACGATGCGGTGATCGTGGAGGGCACGTCCGTCACGGTGAGCCCCGACGACGACCTCGAGATCCGGGTAGTCGAAGGGTTCGCGAAGTACCGCACCTCCCACGACTACGACGTCGATCCCGAGAATTGGCGGAATGGCGGCCTCTGGGTCCTCAGCCCGAGGGTGGCCTTCGGCTGGAACGTCGGGCTCTACCCGGCGGACGCCACGCGCTGGCACTTCTGAGCGTCGCTACCATGCTCGCTTCAGATGGCCGTCCCGAAGAAGAGGACCTCACGGACGCGGCGCGACAAGCGGCGGGCGACGCACACGGTGAGCGCGCCGCGGCTCAACGATTGCCCCCGCTGCCACAGCCCGCGCCTGCCGCATCGGGTCTGCCCCGTGTGCGGCACCTACGCGGGTCGCGAGGTGATCAAGCACGAGATCGCGGAGGCGGCTCCGACCGAGACGGCGGGCGACGAGGCGGAGTAGCCGGGTGGTCCCCTCTCCGGTGACCACCAGGTGACGACGGTCGCCCTCGACGGCCGCGGCGCCGAGCGAGGGCCCGAGGTGATCGTCGCCGGCGCTCGGGCCGCCGCCGCCGACGGGATCAGGCTGAGGGTGTTCGGCGACCCCGATGCCCTCGCCGAAGTACAGGCGATCGACGGTGCAGAGCTGATCGACGCGCCGGAGGAGATCACCAACGCCGACGAGCCCGTCGCCGCGGTCCGCTCGCGGTCCGCTGCCTCGGTTGTCATGGCCGCACGCGACGTGGCCGAAGGCCACTCCGATGCGATTGCGAGCGCCGGTGCGACGGGGGCGACGATGACGGCCGCCCTGTTCGCGCTCCGGCGCATGCAAGGGGTGCGCCGCCCAGCATTGGCCGTTCAGGTGGTCGTCCCCGGCAGGCCGGGCCCGCCCACGCTGCTGCTTGACGTGGGGGCGAACACCGAGGCGCGCGCCGTCGATCTCGTTCAGTTCGCGTTCCTCGGCGCCGCGTTCTCCAGCGCCGTGCTCGGCGTGGCCCAGCCGCGGGTTGCACTGCTCTCGGTCGGCGAGGAGGCGAAGAAGGGCTCGTCCGAGGTCGTCGAGGCTCACGGCCGTCTGGCCGAGGCGACGGGGATCGACTTCCACGGGAACCTCGAAGGGCGGGACCTGCTCGCGGGCAAGGCGGACGTGATCGTCACCGACGGGTTCACGGGCAACGTCGTGCTCAAGGCGATCGAGGGCACGGCTGCCGCGATCGGCGCCGCGGTTCGGGCGGCCGCGCGCTCCGGCCCGCGCGCCGCCGCCGGCGGGCTGCTGCTTCGCCCCGCGCTTGGCGGCCTGCGCCGGCAGACCGACCCCGACGGGACCGGCGGAGCCATCCTGCTCGGCCTGCGGGGGGTGGCTGTGGTGGGTCATGGGAGCTCCGGCCCCGATGGGATCGCGAACGCCGTGCGCCTGGCGGCGCGCGCGGTGAACGAGCGCGCGATCGAGCTGACCGGGCGATCGTTGGCGGGGTCCGGCGTGACTCGGGGGGCGATGCGAGACGACCCGTCGCCGGCCGGTGACGGGTCGTGATAGGAAGAGGGAGATGAACGTGAACGGCCTCACACGCGAGGGCGTCCTGGAAAAGGTCCGCGAGCACCTCTCGACCGAGCTCGAGGTGCCCGCCGAGAAGATCACCGAGTCGACCCGCCTCCGGGAGGATCTGGACGCGGACTCGCTGGATCTCTACGAGCTCGTGATGGAGCTCGAGGACACCTACGGGATCACCGTCTCCGAGGAGGAGGCCGCCGGGATCGAGACCGTCCAGCAGGCCGTCGACTTCGTGGCCGGGCGGCTCGGGGTCACGACCTGACCCTCTGATGCCACGCGGGATCCGAAGGCTCGGCTCGCGTCGCAGGCGGAAGGCCGCGGGGCCGGGACAGCTCGCCGAGCTGATCGAGGCGCTGCCGAGCGACCTCAAGCGCCGCGCCGTGACCCACTCCTCTTGGACGGAGCATCGCGCCGACTCGTACGGGCGCCTCGCTTTCCTGGGCGACGGGGTGCTCGGGGTGGCGGTCGCCGAGCACCTGTTCCGACGCTTTCCCCGCGCGGACATCGGCCGGCTGACCAAGGTTCACGGTCAGGCGGTCAGCGGCCGTGCCTGCGTCGAGGTCGCCGAGCGACTCGGCCTGCCAGAGATGCTTCGCGCCGCCGCGCCTGGCGACCTCGAGGGCGGGATCACGGCCGATGCCCTGGTCGCGTCCGAGCGCGCCCTCGCCTCGGTCTGTGAGGCGATGATCGGCGCCTGCTACCTCCACCACGGCTTCGAGGCGACCAGCGAGGCGACCGTGGCCGCGTTCGCGGAGGAGATCGAGCTCGCCTCGGAGACGCAGCTCGATTTCAAGTCAGCTCTTCAGGAGCAGCTGGCGCGGGAGGGCTCCCGCGTAACCTACGACGTCACCCGTGAGGCGGGCCCTCCCCACGACCGACGGTTCGAGGTGGCGGCGAGAGTCGACGCGCTCGTGATCGGCAGGGGCCAAGGGCGGAGCAAGAAGGCCGCCGAGCAGGCCGCCGCCGCCGCGGCGCTCGAGCGTCGGCAGGGGTAGGACACCGCCGGATCCTGACGAACAACACAACCAGAAAGGCCGTCCGACTCGACAGCGAGCCTACCGGGCCGCGGAGCCACCGATGCATCTGAGCTCGATCACGATCAAGGGCTTCAAGTCCTTCCCGGAGCGCACCCGCCTCGTGTTCTCGCCGGGCGTCAGCGTGATCGTCGGCCCGAACGGCTGCGGCAAGTCCAACATCACGGACGCGGTGCTCTGGGCGCTCGGCGAGCAGAGCCCCCTGGCCGTGCGCGGGCAGACCATGCAGGACATGATCTTCGCCGGGGGCCAGGGCTCCTCGCCGCGCCGCTACGCGGAAGTGGAGGTCGTTCTGTCGAGCGATCGACCTGCCACGAACCCCGCCGAGGCGGACGCGGGAGCGGAGCAGCCGGCGGGGTTTTCTGAGGTGTCGATTCAGCGCCGCCTCGACCGAAATGGCGAGGGGGAGTATCGGCTCAACGGCGCTCGTTGCCGACTGGTCGACGTGATCGAGACTCTGGCCGACGCCAACCTCGGCCGCGAGATGCACTCGGTGATCAGCCAGGGGCGGGTGGACGAGATCGTCCACTCCAAGCCGCGCGACCGCCGCCTGCTGGTGGAGGAGGCCGCCGGGCTCGGCAAGCACCGCAAGCGGCGCCGGCGCGCCCAGCTGAAGCTCGAGCGCACCCAGGAGAACCTCGATCGGGCTCTGGACGTCGAGCGCGAGGCGCGAAGCCGCCTGCGGCCGCTGAAGCGACAGGCCCAGGCGGCCGACATCCATGCTCGGCTCGAGCGCGAGACCGGGGAGCTGCGGGCGCAGCTCCTCGCCGAGGAGTTGCGCGCGCACGGCAGCGAGCTCACGGGCGCCGAGAGGGTCGCCGCCCAGGTTCGCGAATCCCGGCAGACGGTCGAGGCCGAGCTCGGAGAGGTCAACCGCCGCCGGAGCGAGATCGAGGAGCGCCTCGCCGAGCGCGACCGCGAGCGGACCACCGTCTGGGGTCGGCTGACCGCCCTCCGCGCGGCCCACGAGCGGCTGAGCGTTCGCGCCGAGGCGCTCTCAGGCCGCCGCGCCGAGCTGGCCGCGGACGTGGAGCGGGAGCGCGCCGCGCTGGGCGCCCTCGCCGACCAGGCCGCCCAGCAGGACGAGGC
>JBOGZC010000048.1:0-27431 GCA_050697075.1 Solirubrobacterales bacterium
GTGATGGGCGGAGGGGGGTATGTGGCCGGGCCCGCCGGGCTGGCGGCGCTGTCGGCCCGCACCCCCCTGATCCTCACGGAGGCCGACCGACGCCTGGGGCTCGCCAACCGGCTGCTGGCCCGCGGCGCGCGCCGTGTCTGCCTTGCCTTTCCGATCGAGGGCCGGGAGGGCGACCGGTACCTCGTGACCGGCCGCCCGGTCGCCCCGGCGATTGCAGCCGCGAGCCGCGACGAGGCCCGGCGGCGCTTCGGGATCGGCGCCGATCAGCGCTGTCTGCTCGTCTTCGGCGGCAGCCAGGGCGCCCGGTCGATCAACCTCTGCGCGCTCGACACCTTCCTGGGCGACGGCCCGGCGGCACGCCGCGATTACCACGTGATCCAGATCGCGGGTCAGCGCGACTATCCGCTTGCCCGCGAACGCCTGGATGCCGCCGGGCGGCCGGACGGCTTCACGTTGCTGGAGTACGAGCCGGATCTCGGCGACACGCTGGCGGCGTGCGACGTGGTCCTCGCCCGCGCCGGGGGCTCGGTGTTCGAGCTGGCCGCGGCCGGAAGGCCCGCGATCCTCGTCCCCTATCCGCACGCCGCAGCGCGCCATCAGCACGCCAATGCGGCCTGGATGGCCGAGTCCGGTGCGGCGCTCGTGATCGAGGACTCAGAGCTCGAGCCCCGAGCCCTCGCTCGCACCGTCGAGGGGCTGTTCGCCAACCCCGGCCGCCTCGACGAGATGGCGGCGGCCGCCCGCGGGCTCGCCCGCCCGGATGCCGCGCGGCGCGTCGCCGATGAGATCCTCCGGGCCGCCCGAGCATGACGACCAACTGGCCCGATCGCAAGCTCCACTTCATCGCCATCGGCGGCGCGGGGATGAGTGGTCTGGCGCTCGTCTGCGATCGGCTGGGCGCCCGTGTGACCGGCAGCGATCGCGCCGAGAGCTCCTACCTGGAGCGCCTTCGGGTGGCCGGCCTGGAGCCCCGGTTGGGGCACGATGCCGACGCGGTGCCCCCGGACGCGGAGGTGGTCGTCTCGACCGCCGTCGGTGACGACAATCCCGAGCTCGCACGGGCACGCGAGCTCGGCCTGCGCGTGATCCATCGCGGCCAGCTGCTGGCGGAGGTCTGCGCGGAACGGAGGCTGATCGCGGTGTCCGGGACCCACGGCAAGACCACGACCTCCGGGATGGTCGCCTATGCGCTGCGCGAGATCGGGGCGGATCCCGCCTTCGTGCTCGGGGGCGAGCTGCCGGGCGCCGGCGACGGGGGCGCCGCGGCCAACGCCGGATGGGGGGACGGCGAGTGGATGGTGGCGGAGGCGGACGAGTCCGACGGGAGCTTTCTTGGCCTGGCGCCCGAGGTTGCCGTGGTGACGAATGTGGAGCTCGATCATCACTCCCGGTGGGCTTCGCGCGTCGAGCTGATGGGGGCCTTCCGCCGCTTCTGCGCGGCCGCGCGAGGCCTGGCGCTTCCAGCCGATCGGGATCTCGACGAGCTCGTGGGCGAGCAGCGTGTGGTGCGGTTCGACGTCGACGGCCCCGGCCCCCCGCTCGAGCTGCCCGTTCCCGGACAGCACAACCTCCTCAACGCCCGCGCGGCCCTCGCCGCGCTCGAACTGGCGGGCTTCGAGCTCGAGCCCGCGGCGCGCGCCCTGGCCTCGTTCCCGGGAATCCGGCGCCGGCTCGAGCTCAAGGGACACCGCGACGGGGCCGTGATCTACGACGACTACGCTCACCACCCGACGGAGGTGGCGGCGGCCCTCGCGGCGCTTCGCGAGCTCGCGCCGCGCCGCCTCATCGCCGTCTTCCAGCCCCATCTATATTCTCGGACCAAGGCCCTTGCATGGCGATTCGGGGAGGCGCTCGCCGCGGCCGACGAGGTGGCGGTGCTCGACGTCTATGCCGCGCGCGAGGAGCCGGTCGGGCCGCTGGCCGGCGTCAGTGGGCTCGATGTCGCGCGGGCGGCCGCCGACCGCGCGTCGGGCCGACCGGTCTGGTGGCTCGTGGATACCGATCGCGCCGCGCAGTCGCTCGCCCCGAGACTGCGCGAAGGAGACCTCCTGGTGACGATCGGCGCCGGCGACGTCTTCAAGCTTGCCGAGACCCTGGTGACGAACACGGAGGAGGGGTCGGGTTGAGCCTGCCCCCGGGGGTCGAGCGCGACTACCCGCTCGCCCGCCTGACCACGATCAGGGCCGGCGGCCCGGCCGACCTTTTCGCCCGGCCCGAGGACGAGGGCCAGCTGACGCAACTGTTGGGCTGGGCCGCGGCGGAGGGCCTCGAGGTCGGGATCGTCGGCTCCGGCTCGAACATGCTGGTCTCCGATCGGGGCGTCCGGGGTCTGGTGCTGAAGCTGGGCGGCGCACTGAGCGCCATCGACCGGCAGGGAAGCCGGGTCGTCTGCGGTGGCGGGGCCCGGCTTCCGTCGGCCGCGGCCAAGGCCGCGGGATGGGGCCTAACGGGACTCGAGTTCGGGATCAACATCCCGGGCACCGTCGGTGGGGCCGTGAAGATGAACGCGAACGCCTACGGAGGCGAGCTCGGCCGGGTCCTCGAATGGGTCGACGTCTGCCTGGCGCAGGGGGTGGACCGACGTTCGCCCACCGAGCTGGGCTTTGCCTACCGGAGCTCCAACCTCGCGGCCGGCGAGGTCATCTCGCGGGCTTCGTTCCAGCTGGCCGAGGGCGACCCGAAGGAGATCAAGGACACCATGGCCGAGATGCGGGGGATGCGGCGCGAGGCCCAGCCCTCCGGGATCAAGACCTTTGGCTCCACCTTCAAGAACCCGACCGATGACCCTCGCGCCAAAGGGCGAACAGCTGGGCAGCTGCTCTCGGAGGCGGGGTGCCGCGGGCTTCAGGTGGGGGGTGCGCGGCTCTCCGAGGTCCACGCGAATTTCGTCGAGAACGCCGGTGGGGCTACCACCGACGACGTTCTCGCCCTGATGGCGGAGGCGCGCCGACGCGTCAGCGAGCGGTTCGGAGTCGAGCTCGAGCCGGAGGTCCAGGTTCTCGGCGAGGTCGAGTGGCCCGACGCCCGGCGGCAGGACGGCTGAAGCCGCGACGCCACGCCTGAGCGAGCGGGCAGGGGCCGCGGCCGCGAGCGCGAATCATCCCTCTGTGGGAACGACAGCCGCCACGGTTGCCGGGAGGCGGCGCGCCACGGCGCGCAAGGCCCGGAACCGGCCGGCTCCTCGGGCGGCCTCGCGGCGGACCCCACGACGCCCACCCGCTCGGCGGGCTGGCCGCGCCCGCGCGCGGGCATCGAGGTGGCCCCGCCTTCGCTCCCTACGTCGGCGTGCGCTGATTGTCGCGGCAATCGCCGGGGTCGGAGCGATCGCATACTTCGCCTGGTTCCGCGACTCCTCGCTCGTCGCGGTCCAAAGCGTCAAGGTCGAGGGCGCAGCCAGCTCCGACCGGGGGAAGATCGTCGGCGCGCTCACCCACGCCGCCCGCCAGATGACCACGCTCCATGTGCAGACGGATCGCCTGGAGACCGCCGTCAGCGGCCTGCCTACCGTGGCCTCGATCAGCGCCGACGCCAGCTTCCCGCATGGGCTCACGATTCACGTCACCGAGCGCGAGCCGGTGCTGGTGGCGACCGAAGGCGACCAGCGCGTCGCGGTGGCGGCCGACGGCTCGGTGCTTCCCGGGATCAAGGTCTCGGGCGATCTCCCGGAGCTGCCGGTGGATTCGCTGCCGGGGTCGGGCCGGCTTAGCGGCACCGCGCTCGCCGAGGCGCTGACGATCGGGGCCGCGCCGCCGGAGCTTCGCTCCCTGATCGACGATGCCACGGTCACCCGTGACTACGGCGTGGTGGTCACGATCCGCGGCGGGATCCAGCTTCGCTTCGGCACCGGCGGCAACCGGGAGGGGAAGTGGGCCGCCGCGGCCGCCGTGCTCGCCGACCCGGCGCTGACCTCGCTCACCTATGTCGACGTTCGGGTGCCTGGGCGCCCCGCGGTGGGGGGCACCTCGGACCCGTCCCCGGCGACCACGCCGGTCACGGCGTCCCCGACGACCGTCACGGCCACGCCGTGAGCCCGAAAAGGCCAACTCTCTACCATGGCCTGAGGTCGCTCGGATTTCGCATACTCTCTAGTGCAGATTGAGAGTTCGCGTTTGCACGATTCCGTGCTGCGTTTCGATCCGTGCGTTGACATCAACCTCACAATGCCTTACCTTCGTCTCAGGCTTGAGGCTCAGAGCGACCCAAAACTCTCAAGCGTCGCTTTAGTCTCGGACGAGCAAAACGGGAGAACGAACGAGCGAGAGTCATGGTCGAATCCTCGTATCTCGCGGTGATCAAGGTCGTTGGCGCGGGCGGCGGAGGCACTAACGCCGTCAGCCGCATGGTCGACGCTGGCCTCCGGGGCGTCGAATTCATCGCCATCAACACCGACGTCCAGGCGCTCCAGGCGTGTGAGGCGGACATCAAGCTTTCGATCGGGCACCAGCTCACAAAGGGCCTGGGGGCGGGCGCCAACCCCGAGATCGGCGGCGGAGCGGCGGCGGAGAGCCGCGACGACATCAAGGAGGCGCTGAAGGGCGCCGACATGGTGTTCGTGACCGCCGGCGAGGGGGGCGGAACCGGCACCGGCGCCGCCCCGATCATCGCCGAGATCGCCAAGGAGGAAATCGGGGCGCTGACCGTGGGCGTGATCACGAAGCCGTTCGAATTCGAGGGCAGCCGCCGCATGCAGCAGGCGCTCGACGGGATCGACAAGCTGCGCGCCAAGTGCGACACCCTGATCATCGTCCCGAACGAGAAGCTGCTCCAGGTCGTCGAGCGGCGGACCTCGGTCAGCGAGGCGTTCCGGATGGCCGACGACATCCTCCGCCAGGGCGTCCAGGGGATCACCGATCTGATCACGACGCCCGGCCAGATCAACCTCGACTTCGCGGACGTCCGCGCGGTGATGTCGGAGGCCGGCTCGGCCATGATGGGGATCGGCTCGGCCTCGGGCGAGAACCGGGCCGCCGAGGCGGCGAAGATGGCCGTGTCCTCGCCCCTGATGGAGGAGTCAGTAGAGGGCGCGACCGGGATGCTGCTGAACTTCACCGGGTCCGAGGACCTCAACCTGTTCGAGGTGCACGAGGCCGCCGACATCGTCGTCTCGACGGCCGACAAGGGCGCCAACATCATCTTCGGCACCGTGATCGACCCGTCCATGGCCGATGAGGTTCGGGTCACCGTGATCGCCACGGGCTTCGAGGGCTTCGAGACGCTCGCGCGCCGGCCGATCCAAGTACGGGACCGGGCCCGCCGGCGCGGCGTCAGCGGGCTCGAGGACCGTGAGCGTCGCGAGCTCCAGGTCTCCGACGACGAGATCGACGTCCCCTCGTTCCTGAAGGGAAACTAGGCGAAGACGGTCGTCTAGCCTGGCGGTGTGGCCACCGCCTCCCTGAAGCGAACCCCTCTGTACGAGGCCCACGTCGCCGCCGGGGCACGGCTGGTCCCGTTCGCGGGCTGGGAGATGCCGGTGCAGTACGAGGGCGTGCGCCCCGAGCACCTCGCGGTTCGCGAGTCGTGCGGAGTCTTCGACGTCTCCCATATGGGCGAGATCGAGACCTCCGGGCCGGGGGCACAGGCGCTCCTGGAGCGCCTGCTTTCCAACGACGTCTCGCGGCTCGAGGTGGGCGGGTCCCAGTACTCGGTCCTGTGTCGGAGGGACGGGGGGATCCTCGACGACCTGTTCACCTATCGCCTCGCTGACGATCGCTACCTCACCGTCACCAACGCGGCCAACCACGGGCGCGACTACGAGTGGTTCGCGGCGCACGCCGCGGACTTCGACGCCGAGGTCCGGGACGCGATCGACGACTACGCCATGCTCGCGGTGCAGGGCCCCAAGGCTCGGGCCGTGGTGGCACGCATCGCCGAGGGTGAGCTGCCGCCGCGCATGCACACGGCGCGGCTCCCGCTCGCCGGGGCCGAGGCGCTGGTTTGCGGGACCGGATACACCGGGGAGGACGGCGTCGAGCTCTTGCTCGGCCCGCAGGACGCACCCTCGTCCTGGGAGGCGCTGACCGGCGCCGGGGCCACCCCGGCTGGCCTGGGCGCGCGGGACACGCTGCGGCTCGAGGTCTGCTTCCACCTGTACGGCAACGACATGGACGAGCACCGCAACCCGATCGAGGCCGGCCTTGGTTGGTGCTGCCGCGAGGAGACCGGGTTCATCGGCTCCGAGGCTGTCGCCGCGGCCCGAGAGCGGGGTACGGAGCAGCGGCTCGCCCCGTTCGTGCTGACCGGCCTGGGGGTCCCCCGGCCAGGCAACGGGGTCGTCGTGGACGGCCGGCAGGTGGGCGAGGTGACCAGCGGGACCATGTCGCCCTCACTCGAGATCGGAATCGGGATGGCCTACGTGCCGGTCGAGCTCGCGGAGCCCGGGACCGAGGTCGAGATCGACGTGCGCGGCAAGCATCGCGCCGCCCGCATAGAGTCGAAGCCCCTGTATCGAAAGGAGGGCTGAGTTGCCACAGGAGAGTTATCCGGACGGGCTTCGCTATCACGCCGAGCACGACTGGGCCCGAGTCGAGAACGCGGAGGCCACCTTCGGGATCACCTGGTACGCGCAGGACGCGCTCGGCGAGGTCGTCTTCTACGAGCCGCCGGACGTCGGCTCCGAGGTGAGCAAGGACCAGGCTTACGCCGAGGTCGAGTCGGTCAAGGCCGTCTCCGATGTCTACGCGCCGCTCTCCGGAGAGATCGTCGCCGTGAACGAGGCGGTCGGCGAGCGCCCCGAGTTGATCAACGAGGATCCCTACGGCGAAGGCTGGCTGGTCCGCGTCAAGCTCTCCGATCCCTCCGAGTCAGACCAGCTCATGGATCCAGGGGCGTACCGGAAGCTGCTCGACGACTCCTAGGCGGATCGCTAGGCGGATCGACGGCGCCGTTTGAGGGCGTCGCCCGGGCCGTGGCTAGCATCTCTTGAGTGACCAGCGACCCACGGCGGCCACGTTGACCCGCTACACCTCCGCGACCGACGCAGATCGCGAGGCGATGCTCGACGCCATCGGCGTCGGCTCGGTGGACGACCTGTTCGCGGAGATCCCTCCGGAGCTTCGCCTCGCGGGCGAGCTCGATCTGCCGCCCGGCCTCTCCGAGACCGAGTGCTTCGACCACCTGGCCTCCCTCGCCGATCGCAACGCGGACGCGGAAGCCGAGATCTGCTTCCTCGGCGCCGGGATGTACGACCACTACGCGCCCGCCCTGATCGACGCGATCACCCAGCGCTCGGAGTTCCTGACCCCGTACACGCCCTACCAGCCCGAGGTTTCCCAGGGTGGCCTCCAGGTGATGTTCGAGTTCCAGACCGCGATCTCGGAGCTGACCGCGCTGCCGGTGTCGAACGCCTCGCTGTACGAGGGGCCCTCCTCGGTGGCCTCGGCCGCGTACCTGGCCATCGGCGCGACACAAAGGCGCCGGCTGGTCGTCTCGCGGGGGCTCCACCCGCACAGCCGCGAGACGCTTCGCACTTACGCCCGGGGCTTCGGCGCCGAGGTGGTGGAGGTCGGCCTGGAAGGCGGGCTGACCAGCGGCGACGAGCTTCAGCGCTCGGTCGACTCCGAGACCGCGGCGGTCTTCGTCCAGAGCCCCAACTTCCTCGGGGCGGTCGAGGACCTCGAGCAGCTGGCCTCGGTGGCGAAGGCCGCGGGCGCGTTGACGGTAGCGTCGGTCGACGCGCTGACCCTCGGCGTCCTTCGCCCGCCGGGCGAATGTGGGGTGGACGTCGCGGTGGGGGAAGGGCAGCAGCTGGGCGGACGACTCGACTTCGGCGGCCCCTCGTTCGGCTTCTTCTGCGCCACCGAGGACCACCTGCGCCGGATGCCGGGGCGGATCGCCGGCGAGACGGTGGACGCCGACGGGCGGCGGGGCTTCGTGCTCGCGCTGCAGACCCGAGAGCAGCACATCCGCCGCGAGAAGGCCACCCACAACATCTGCACCTCGCAGGCCCTGAACGCGCTGGGCGGCGTCGTCTATCTGGCATGGCTCGGCAAGCGCGGGATCGTCGAGCTCGGGGAGCTCCTGGCCCGGCGCACCGCCTATGCGCGCGAGCGCCTGGGCGGGCTCGACGGGGTGGAGCTGCTGCACGACGCGCCAGTGGCGCGCGAGTTCGCGGTGCGGGTCGAGGCGCCGGTTCAGGCGGTGGTGGACCGGGTGGCCGAGGAGGGGATCGCGGCGGGCTACCTGCTGGGCAGGGAGTACCCCGAGTTCGAGGACGGGCTGTTGATCGCGCTCACCGAGCGGCGCTCGAAGGAGGACATCGATCGCTTGGCGGACGCGCTGGAGCGCGCGATCGCCGCTGAGACCGACTCGTTTGTCTCGCATACCGAGAGTTTCGCGTCGAGCACGCCAGGGGGGGCCCGATGAGCGCACCGGCCACCGCCTCGCCGCCAACCACGGCGGACACCCCCACGCCGCAGCAGAGGGAGCGCGCGACGACGATCTTCGAGCGCTCCGTCGCCGGCAGGCGCGCGGGCACCCTGCCGCGGCTCGACGTCCCCGAGCGCCCTCTCGACGAGCTGATCCCGCGGCGGCTCCTGAGGGAGCGCGCACCGGAGCTGCCCGAGGTGTCGGAGCCCGAGATCGTCCGCCACTACAACCGGCTCTCGCGGCGCAACTTCGATCTCGACACGGGTCCCTACCCCCTGGGCTCGTGCACGATGAAGCACAACCCCAGGCTCAACGAGCGCGTGGCGGCCCTGCCGGGCCACGCGCGGCTCCACCCCGCGCAGGACCCGAAGCGCGCCCAGGGGGCACTGGAGCTGATGTGGCGCCTAGAGCGGGCACTGGCGGAGATCTGCGCGCTTCCACACGTGAGCCTCCAGCCGTCGGCCGGGTCGCACGGGGAGCTCGCCGGGCTGCTGCTGACGCGGGCCTATCACGAGGACCGGGGAGAGCGGCGCACCCGCGTGCTCACCCCCGACACCTCACACGGCACCAACCCGGCGTCGGTGACGATGGCGGGCTATGAGGTGGTCAAGGTGGCGACCGACGAGCGGGGCGGGGTGGACCTCGACGACCTGCGGACCAAGGTGGACGACGAGGTTGCCTGCCTGATGCTCACCAACCCGAACACGCTCGGGGTCTTCGACGAGCGGATCGCCGAGGTCACGCAGCTCGTTCGGGACGCCGGCGGGACGCTGTACTACGACGGCGCCAATCTCAACGCGATCATGGGCCGCACCCGGCCGGGCGACATGGGCTTCGACATCGTCCACGTCAATCTCCACAAGTCGTTCTCCCAGCCTCACGGCGGCGGCGGGCCGGGCGCCGGGCCGATCGCCGTCTCGGACAGGATCGAGCCCTTCCTGCCGGTGCCGCGAGTCGTGCGCCACGAGGGCGCCGACGGCGCCGCCCCCCGGTTCGACTTCGAGTACGAGCGGCCGAAGTCCATCGGCCGGCTGCGCGGGTTCGCAGGCAACTTCGGGGTCTTCGTCCGCTCCTACGCCTACATCGCAAGCCTCGGCGGCGACGGCCTGACGGAGGCCTCGGAAACGGCGGTGCTGAACGCCAATTACCTGCTGGCCCGGCTGAGGCAGGGAAGGGCCGGCAGGTTCCTCCCGCTGGCGTTCGACCGACTGTGCATGCACGAGTTCGTGCTGTCCGGAGCGCCGGCCAAGCGCGAGCTCGGGGTGAAGACGCTGGACGTCGCCAAGCGCATGCTCGACTACGGCTTCCACCCGCCGACCATCTACTTCCCGCTGCTGGTGGACGAGGCGCTGATGTTCGAGCCCACCGAGACGGAGACCAAGGAAGGCTTGGACGCCCTCGCCGATGCGCTCGAGGAGATCCTCGAGGAGGCCGAGCGCGATCCTGAGATCCCGCGCAGCGCCCCTTATACGACGCCGGTCCGACGCCTCGACGAGGCCGCCGCGAGCCGCCGCCCGGTCCTCCGCCAGCCGCTCTAGGGCGCGCCCTCCGGGAGCTCCTGGCTGAGCTCCAGCACCGGGGCGAACAGGTCGCCGCGGTCGGAGACGCGCTGGATGACGTCGGCGGCCTCGAAGCTGAGCGCGTCCGGGTCCTCTCGCTCCATCGCGTCTGCGATCTCGTCCCATTCAACGGGCGTCGAGGCGGTTGGCCGCTCCTTCGCGCGCAGCGAGTACACCGCCACTGTGGTCTTGTGCTGGTCGTTCTGGCTCCAATCGACCAGAACCTTGCCCTTGCGGAGCTTCTTGGCCATTCTCGATACGACCAGCTTCGGCTCGGCTCGCTCCAGCGCCTGCGCCACGGCGTGGGCGAACGGCTTCGTTCGCTCGTAGGTGATTTCGGAGTTCAGCGGCACGTAGACCTGAAGCCCCTTGGAGCCGGAGGTCTTTGCGAAGCATCGGAGCCCGAGGCCTTCGAAGAGCTCGCGGAGCCTCAAGGCGACCCGGGAGCAGTCGAGGACATCGGCCGGCTCGCCGGGGTCGAGGTCGAAGGCCAACACGGTTGGACGCTCGATCTCCTCGGCGACGGAGAGGGAGGGGTGGAGCTCCAGCCCTGCGAGCTGGGCCATCCAGATCAGGGTTGCCCGGTCGTTGCACAGGCAGTAGTCGATGTCCCCCTCGTTTCGCCCGCTCCAGACCGGCGCGGTCGCGACCCACTCCGGCCGGTGCCCTGGGCAGCGCTTCTCGTAGAAGGACTTCTGCTCGACGCCGTTCGGGTAGCGCTTCAGGGTCAGAGGCCGGTCGCGCAGGTGGGGGACAACGGTGTCGGCGAGCCGCGCGTAGTAGTCGATCAGCTGGCCCTTGGTGAAGCCGCTCGTGGGCCAGAACACCTTGTCGAGGTTGGTGAGCTCGAGCCGGTGCCCGTCTACGTCTACTTCGCGGCTTTGGCCTTGTTTCGCGATTTCGGCTTGCTCTTGGCGGTCTTCGATCGGGAGGTGGACTTGGCGCCCTGCTTGGCGCTCGAGGCGCGCTTCGAGCCGGCCTGCTTTCCGCGGCCGTCCGGCTTCGATCCGGCGGCGAGCGGCTCGCCCTTGACGGCCGCGAGGCTCTCCTCCAGCGCGGCCATGAGGTCCGGCGCCTTGGTCGGCTTCGGCTCCTCGGAGACTGCCTGGACGACCTCCTCGCCCCGGGCCTTGCGCTCGATCAGCGCCAGGAGCTCCTCGCGATACTCGTCGCGGTACTTGTCGGGTTCGAACTCCCCGCTGAGGGACTCGATCAGCTGCCTGGCCATCTCGACCTCGCGCTTGTCCAGCTTCCTGCCGTTCTCGGGAATGATGTCGTCGAGCTCGTCAGGGGAGACGACCTCGTCGGCGAACCGCATGGTCGCCATCGTCAGCACCTTGCCCATCGGCCGCAGGGCGGCGAGGTTCTCCCGGTTGCGCAGGACGAAGCGGGCGATGGCCACCTTGCTCGAGTCGGTCATGGCCTTGATGAGCAGCGCGTAGGCCTTCTCGGCGCCCTTGTCCGGGCCGAGGTAGTAGGGATGGTCGAAGTAGATCGGGTCGATCTCGTCGAGGTCGACGAAGTCCTGGATCTCGATGGCCTTGGTCTTCTGGGGATCGAGCTCCTCGAGCTCCTCGCGCGTCAGCACCACGTACTGCTCGGGCGCGAGCTCGTAACCCTTGACGATCTCCTCGTAGGGGACCTCTTCGCCATCGGCCTCGGCAACCCGCTTGTGCCGGACGCGCGAGCTGTCGCTCGCCCGCAGCTCCTTGAAGCTGACGGACTTCCGCGACACCGCGCTGTACAGCCTCACGGGCACGTTCAGTAGCCCGAAGCTGATCGATCCAGTCCAAATCGCTCGTGCCATGGTTCTCAGTTTTTCAAGTTACCGGTGATTCCTGGATACCCGGCCTCGGGCGCCACGAATCTTGCGCCTCGCTGCCTGGTCTTACGACTGAGACCGCCGGGGAAGGGGAAACTCATCGGTGACGGCCCGAAGCCCCAGACCGGATGCGTCTGAGGGACCTCGCGCCGTCATCCGGCCGTACGCGTGTTGTGGGAAAGCGTGCCGAGGACCCAGGTCTGCCGATCAAGTTCGGGCCGTGCTCGAATGGGGAGTTCGTGCCGCCACCGTTGAGTCCGGTTGAGCGCGAGGCAATTCGCCGGGCCCACGGGGCCTGTGAGAACAATGCACGCAGCGTTGGTATGTCTCGGCGCCAGTTCCTGTTCACGGCCTCGGCAGCGGCCACCACGTTGCTGACCCTCCAGGGATGTCTCGGCGACTCGGGAAGCTCGTCGGGAGGCGGTTATCGCGTCCCGGCCGAGGCGGGGAGGGATCAGCACGCTGCCCGGGCGGCGCTCGCCGGCGAGGAGTTCATCTTCGACGTCCAAGGGCACCATCTCGAGTACGACCTGATGCCGTCGACGCGCGGAGAGCCGTTCTTCGGCTCGGTGTTCCCGCAGGTCAATTGCGGCAAGGACGATCCGCGGGCGTGCTTTGCGCGCGAGGTGTTCATGGAGGACTTCTTCCTGCGCAGCGACACCGACATGGTGACCCTGTCAGCGCTCCCGATTGCGCCCAAGGGAAGCCCGCTGTCCGCCGCGATCATGGAGGACACGCGTCACACCGCCGAGCTCGTGTGCGGATGGGACTCCGTTCTCCTGCACGCTCAGGCGCTGCCGAACTACGGGCCGTTGGAGGCGAACCTGGAGGAGATGGAGGCGAACGCGCGTCGCTATCCAATCGCGGCCTGGAAGGTCTTCACGCACTTTCCCGACGCGTTCGGGGACCCCGGAAACGCGTGGCGACTCGACGATGCGGACCCGGGGCTGCGGCAGGTCGGCCATGCCTTCATCCAGAAGGCGCGCGCGCTTGGGATCAAGACGATCTGCGCGCACAAGGGGTTCGGCGCGGGCAGTCCGTATGCGTCTCCGGAGGACGTACCGGGGGCGGCGCGCGACTTCCCGGATGTGGACTTCATCGTCTATCACTCGGGGTTCGAGGTGGGGACCCGAGAAGGCCCATACACCGCGTCGACTGCAGGCCGCGGGGCCAACCGCCTGATCGCCGCCATGAAGAAGAACGGTGTGGGGCCGAACGAGAACGTGTACGCGGAGCTCGGCTCGACCTGGTGGACGATCATGCGCGATCCGGACCAGGCGGCGCATCTGCTGGGCAAGCTGGTCCGTTACGTCGGGGAGGACAACGTCCTGTGGGGCACCGACTGCATCTTCTACGGTTCACCCCAGGACCAGATCCAGACCTTCCGCTCGTTTCAGATCTCGAACGAGTTCCAGGAGCGGTTCGGGTACCCGGAGCTGACAGATCGGCTCAAGGCCAAGGTCCTGGGGCTGAACGGCGCGCGTGTGTACGGGATCGACCCGAGCAGCAGGAAGTGCGAATTCACCCGTCAGGACCTCGAACAGATCAGGCGGCAGATCGGCGCCGAGCACGCCACCTACGGGCCGCGGAACGCCGCGGAGGTTCGGCGGGTGCGCGAACACCACCGAGGCTGGCCGGGATGAGCCGGGCGCCAGGGCTGATCGATCAGCGTGCGCAGCACCAGCCGCGCACCTCCGGGAAGGGCGGCGTCCCGGCCGCCCCAGGGTCGAACTGGCGGGAGATGTGTGAAACGGCGTGCACCTTCCCGTCGCTCGGCCGCAGGAAGAGCCACTGGTCGGCGTCCGGCCAGCCAATGAGCAGCCAGCGCCCGTCCGGCGACCATGTCGGCTCCTGGAGGCGACCCGGGCCCGCGAACAGCCTCTCGGCCAGGTAGTTCTCGATGTCGGTTCGTCCGAAGAGGACAACGCTCTTCTTCGCGGCGCCCGAGCTCCCGCGGGTTTCCACTGCGGCGACACGATGGCTGTGCGGCTCGAAGCTCGCGGCCTGGACCGTCCACTGATTCGGCGTCCTGAACGTGGTCGGAAAGCGATAGGAGGAGCGGGCGTCGAATGTCGCCACAAGGTGCGGGGAGACGCTCAGCAATTGCGTCCCGTCCGACGACCAGGCAACCTCGGCGGGAGGTGGGCCGGGCGGATTGCGGATGAGGAGCCTGTCGGTGTCGACGTCGCGGACCAGCACTTGGCCGCGACGGTCCACATAGGCCAGCACGTTGGTGCCCCGCCCCGTGACGACCGACTGGCCAGGCGGCGCCCCCCTACGCAGGGGTCGCCAAGCCGGTGGCACCCGAGCGACGCCGTTCGCTACGAGGTGATCGTCGGTTCCGTCCCCGTTGACTACTCGAAGGGAGGTCCCGCTCAGGTAGGCGATTCGGATACCGGAGGGCGACCACGCCGGGTTGGTGACCGGTTGCGGTGCGGCAAGCGACCAGTGAACCGTGCCGGTCGGCTCGAGCGCTGTGAGCTGGTGCCCGCGAGTCGCGGCAACGTAAAGGCCGTGGGGCGACCAGGCCGCGTCCTGGTATGCGCCCAGCAGCCTCTTCGACCCATCCCGATCTACCACCCAAGGGCCCTTCGATGAGGTAACGAGGAGGGGGCCCGACGCGGGCAGGGATGTCAGCGATGGTCGGGCATTCCGTTCGCCGGGCTGGACCACATCGCGAACCAGATCCGCGACCTTCGCGCCGGCGGGGCTCAGCGCAACAGCGAGGATCAGGAGTCCTACCGCCAGGGCGACCACGAGTTTGTTCACGCGCGAAGGCGTGGCGGCCGAATGTCGCGTCTCGAACGCGGCGCGCACGACGCGCCACCCGCGCTCCTCGGATTCGCGCGCCTCGGGAAGGACTTCGGTGCGGAGCAGTTCCTTGACTTGGTGCTCGTTCACGGGCGCTCCTCCTCGAGCTGTGCCCCGAGCTGGTCCAAGGCTCGTCGCAGTCGCGAGTTCACCGTGCCGCGCGGGAGCTCGAGCATCGCGGCGATCTCGCCCGGCGTGTGTTCGAGCAGGTAGCGGAGGACGACGACGGCGCGCTGCTCGGGGGCGAGAGCGGCCAGGGCCCTCATGGTCGCGTCGGAGTACGGATCGGTGGACGTTGGCGCATCGAGCATCCCCGGTTCGAGATCCGGGTCCACCACCGCCTCGCGCCTCAGGGCCCGGGCGCGCGCCCAATCGATCGCGCGGTTGACGACGATCCGGTTGAGCCACGGACCGAACGGGCGACGGCGGTCGAAGCGATCCAGCGCCCGGACAGCGGCGAGAAAGGCCTCCTGGGCGATGTCCTCGGCCGCGGCGGCGTCGTGGACCACGAGGTAGGCGGCCCGGTGCGCCCAAGGCCAATGGCGGCGGTAGAGCTCTTCGAGCGCCGCTTCAGACCCGGCCTGGGCGGCCTTGATCCAGCGCCGCTCGCGCCGGCGATCCCCCGCTGTGGCTCGGGCGATTGCCCGGCTCCTCACGAGCGGTATGGCGATGCTCTCCGTGCTCCCCTTGGCGACCAACCGGATGTCCTCCCCGGAGCTCGACGCAACCGGCGCCGGAGGAATTGCTGCCATCTTCCCTCGAAGTTCGCGGGCACGGACCGTAAACGCAATACGGACCAGGACGTGCATGAGGTCCCTCGCCTGCGGCCGTGCCCGGTCAGGATCGCGTCAGCCGTAGCCAGGCTCGAGTCGCACGCGCTGTCGCGTCGACGCGGTTGCGCCGTCGGTGTATTGGACCGTGATCCGAACCGGGGCGCTGACGGCAGGCTCTCCGGCCCAGTAGTCACCGTGGCGCCGCGGGAGGATCAAGGGGCCATCGTCGAGTCCGGCTGGGTGGAGAAAGGCCTCCCAATAGCCGAGCCGTTCACCGCGGTCGCCGGTGTCGCGAAGGGTGAGTCGGTGACCCGCAATGGATGCGGCGACGTTCCCGGCGGGGCGATTGAGCCAGACCGCCAGTCCAACCCGGTCGCACGCCCTCGCGCTGGAGACCGAGTTGGCCCGGCCGCAGGCGATGCCCATGTAGGGCTCTCTCGCGAGGTCGAGAGGGCCCGGCGCCCGGCTCGCGACGCGATGAGAACGATCGTCGCCGCAGGCAGCGATCATGACAGCGACGAGGACCCCGGCCCCGACGGCTACGAGCGGACAGCGGTTCATCTCTTGCCAATACGACTTGACCCGCCGGTGAGGTCCCGGCGGCCATGCCGAGATCTCGGTCGACAGCGGACCCCGCGTGATAATCAGCCGATGCTCTTCGGGCTCGAGCGGGTGACGCAGTCGCGCGACGGGAAGGTCGTGCTCCAGAACCTGACCGCCTCGCTGCCGAAGGGCGCGAGCTGCGTTGCCGGGCCGTCCGGGAGCGGGAAGTCGACGCTTTTGCGGCTGCTCAACCGGCTGGCCGATCCGGACTCGGGCACGGTGCGATACGAGGGCGCGGACGTTCGCGATCGCGACCCTCTCGAGCTGCGGCAGGAGGTGTGCCTCGTCCCTCAGCTTCCCGCGCTCCTCGAGGGGTCGGTGGAGGACAACGTCCGATACGCGGCGCGCCTTGCCGGCCGGGACCCCGACGTCCCGCGCCTGCTCGATCTCGCCGGCCTCGACGCCTCGTTCGCCGCCCGCTCCGCGGACAAGCTCTCGGTCGGCGAGCAGCAGCGCGCGATGCTCGCCCGGGCCCTGGCGATGGAGCCGCGGGTGCTGCTCCTCGACGAGCCCACCTCGGCTCTCGACGAGGGCGCCCGTGGGGCCGTCGAGGCGACGCTCCTGCACCTCCGGGAGCGGGTCAACGTCTCCACCGTGCTCGTCACCCACGATCTCGACCAGGCCCGGCGGATGGCCGACTGGGTGGTGAGGCTGGACGAGGGGCGGCTGGTCGCCGAGGGGCACGTTCGAGAGCACTTGCCGGTGTGAGCGATCGAGAGTGCCGCTGCCCCGGTTGGGCCCGATGGGATGAAGCGGGGTCCGTCCGGGGCGGGGCGTAGCCTACGAACATATGTTCGTAATGGATGCACCGGTTAGGACCCGTGCCCCAGCGCCTGAGGCCTCACCTGAGGCCTCGTCTGAGGCGGAGGTCGGCGAGATCTCGCTCGAGCGACTCGAGCATGAGATCTGCCAGCTGGCCGCGCAGCTCACCGTCCGGATGGCTCGCTGGCTGGCGCTGGTCGGCGAGTTCGACCGCCGCGACGGATGGAACGACTGGTCGGGCTGTCCGTCGACTGCGGACTGGATCGCCTGGCGCTGCGCGATGTCGCCACGGACGGCTCGCGAGCACGTTCGCGTCGCGCGTTCCCTGCCGGACCTCCCGTTGACTCGGGAGGCGTTCGAGTCCGGGAGGCTCAGCTACTCCAAGGTGCGGGTGCTGACCCGGGTCGCCGAACCGGATTCCGAGGTGGAGCTTCTGGAGCTTGCCCGGCACGCCACCGCGGCGCAGCTCGAGCGGATGCTGGGGGCGTTTCGCCGGGTGAGCCGAGCGGAGGCGCAGGCCGCCTACGAGGATCGCAGCGTCACCTGGCACTGGGACGAGGATGGCTCGCTGTGTCTTCGCGCCCGCCTTCCGGCCGAGGAGGGGGCGCTCGTCCTCGCCGCCATCGAGGAATCCCGTGACGCTTTGTTGCGAGACGGTGACGATCTGGAGCGCGGCTCCGCGGAGCCGCGGCCTAATCCCAATCGCCAGCGCGTGCACCCGCGCCCGACGCACGCCGATGCCTTCTGCTCGCTCGCGGAGACCGCGCTCGCCCGGGGTCCCACCGCGCGCGCCGGGGCCGACCGCCACGGGCTGACCGTCGACGTCGACCTGGACGCTCTCGTCCGTGACGGCGAGGGGGCCGTCCACGTGCGCGACGGGCCGGCACTGACGCCGGAGACCGCGCGGCGTCTCGGGTGCGACGCGTCGATCGTGCCGATTCGAAGCGCGCGCGGCGAGGTGCTCTCGGTGGGTCGAAGGACGAGGTCGATCCCGCCGCGCATCAGGAGGGCGCTCGAGTCCCGCGACAAGGGCTGCCGGTTCCCGGGCTGCGAGCGCCGGCGGTGGGTCGATGCACACCACATCCGTCACTGGGCGCAAGGGGGCACCACTAGCCTTGACAACCTCGTCCTGCTCTGCGCCACCATCACCGGCTAGTGCACGAGGGCGGCTTCTCTGTGCGGCGGACCTCGGACGACGAGCTGGTGTTCCTGCGGCCTGACGGGCGCGAGATCCCGCCCTCGCCCTCGCTCCCCCTGGCGCGCACGGACACCGGTTCCATACGAGCCCACCCCCTGATGACCGGTACCGGCGAGCGCATGGACCTTGCCGCGTGCGTCGATGCTGTCTTCGCGGCGGCCGGCAGCGGATAATCGCCGCGGTGTGACCAGCTCGTCGATCCACGTCAGCCTCGGAGACGTCGCGGCCACGCTCGCCCTGGTCGGCCTCGCGGTCGCGGTTTCGTTCTGGCGGCGCGCGGACCTGGACCGGGACATCGGGATCGCGGTCGTGCGCTCGGCGATCCAGCTGATCGCGATCGGCTACGTCATCAACTTCATCTTCGATCAGGACAGCCTCTGGTTCGTCGCCGCCCTGCTCGCCGTGATGGTGGTGTTCGGCGCCCTCCAGGCCCGGACTCGGGCCAAGAGGGTGCCCGACTCCTTCTGGCCGCTCCTGGTGGCGCTCGCGCTCGCGGCGGCCGTGACCCTCGGCTTGGTGGTCGCTCTCGGCGTCTTCAAGGCCCAGCCCCGCTACCTCGTCCCCGTGGGCGGCATGGTTGTGGGCAACTCGATGACGGCGGCGGCCGTCACGCTCAACCGGCTCGGCGACGAGGTATTCGCGCACGCCCGAGAGCTCGAGGCGACCCTGGCCCTTGGGGCGACCTCCACCCAGGCAGCCGCGCCCCTCGTTCGCCGGAGCCTGCGCTCGGGCATGATCCCCCTCGTCGACTCCACGAAGACCACGGGGCTGATCTTCTTCCCCGGCACGATGGTTGGCATGCTGCTCGCCGGCGCCGATCCCACGGACGCCGTCCGCCTCCAGCTGATCCTGCTCTGGACGCTCCTCGGGAGCGTCGCGCTCGCGGGGTTGATCGCGGTCACGCTGGCCTATCGCAACTTTTTCACCCCGGCCCACCAGCTCCGCGACCAACCCGAGCCGTAGGGCAAAAGCGCGCGTGCCCTTGGCGGGACCCGCCCGAGCGCCTCTATAGTCCGCCGCCGCAATGGCCCAGAAGCGCATCTTCAGCGGTATCCAGCCGACCGGCCGCAAGCATCTGGGCAACTACATCGGAGCGATCCGCCAGTACGTGGAGGGGCTCGAGCGCGGCGAGGCCATCTACTGCATCGTCGATCTGCACGCGATCACCGTGCCGCAGGATCCGGCCGAGCTCCGTGAGCGCCTCTACGACACGACCGCCATCCTGATCGCCGCTGGGCTCGAGCCCGACCGGTGCATCCTGTTCCGCCAGTCCGACGTGGTCGAGCACACCGAGCTGTGCTGGCTGCTCGGCACGGTGACCGCGTGGGGCGACCTCAACCGAATGCATCAGTTCAAGGAGAAGGCGGAGCAGCAGCGCGAGCTCGTCTCGGCGGGGCTCTTCTTCTATCCGGTCCTCCAGGCGGCCGACGTGCTCGCGTATCGCGCCACCGAGGTCCCCGTCGGCGACGACCAGCGCCAGCACATCGAGCTCATGCGCGACATCGCCGAGCGGTTCAACGCGCGGTATGGGCCCGAGCTCGTCGTCCCCGAGGGCAGGTATCCGGAGGTCGGGGCGCGGATCATGAACCTCCAGGACCCGGAGGCCCGGATGTCCACCACCTACGGCTCCGAGCAGGGCACCGTCTACATCCTGGATCCGGCCGACGTGGTGCGCAAGAAGTTCCGCAGCGCCGTCACCGACTCAGGGACGGAGGTCCGCCGCGGCCCCGACAAGGCCGGGATCACCAACCTGATCGAGGTCCTCTCGGCGGTCAGGGACGTCGCGCCCGAGGAGCTCGAGCGCGAGTTCGGCGGCCAGGGATACGGCGACTTCAAGGGCGCCGTAGCCGAGGCGGTGGTGGAGTACCTGGCGCCCGTCCGCGAGCGCTACGAGGAGCTGCGCTCCGACGAGGCGGCGATCGAGGCCGCCCTGGCCGCCGGGGCGGAGAAGGCGCGGGCGATTGCCTCCGGAACCCTGGCGGACGTTCGCGGCGCGATGGGCATCGGGCCGCCGAGCTAGGCGGGGCCGTCGTCCGTCCCGCGGCGGTCCGGAGCACCTTCTAGGCTCTCCCGGGATGAGAGCAGCCGAGCTCGACCTCGACCTCGATGTATTCGCGGGGCCGTTCGACCTGCTGATGGCGGTTGTCCTCCGCGAGGAGGTGAGCCTCGCAGAGGTCTCGCTGGGCGACATCGTGATCGCCTACCTGGAGCATCTGGAGGATGCGGGTGACCTCGATCTCGACGCCGCCACCGAGTTCCTGGTCCTGATCGCCTCGCTCCTGGAGCTGAAGTCCCGCCTGCTCTTGCCCGCGCCGGACGAGGGTCAACCGGAGCTCGGCCCGGAGGAGGCCGCGGACGAGCTCCTGGCGCGGATGATCGAGTACCGGCGCTACCGGGACGCGGCCGCCCATCTGTCCCGCCTGTTCGCGGACGGACGCCGCTACACGTACCGCACCGCGCCGCTGCCGCCGGAGCTGCGCCGGGCCTCGCTCGAGGCCGCCAGCCACGTGTACGAGACGCTGCAGCTCGCGGAAGCGCTCGGCGCGCTCCTTCGCGTCCCCCCCGAGCCGGACACCAGCCATATCCGGCCAACCGTCTCACTCGAGCGCAGGCTGGCGATCCTGCGGGGGCTGCTCTCGCGCCGGGGGAGCTTCGACTTCGACGAGGTGTTCGCGGACGAGGACCGCCTCACCCAGGCGGTGACGCTGTTCGCGCTCCTGGAGATGCACAAGCGCGGGGAGGCGAGCTGGGAGCAGCGGGAGCTGTTCGGAGCGATCGAGGTGAGTGCAACCCGTGGCAACTGACCTCCAGCGGATCGTCGAGGCGCTGCTCTTCCTGTCGCCGGAGCCGGTCTCGGTGGCCGAGCTCGCCGTGGCTTGCGAGGCGAGCGAGGCGGAGGTCGACCGGGCGGTCGACGCGCTCGAGGGAGTGCTGGCCGACGGCAGCCGCGGCGTCGTCCTGCGTCGCGTCGCGGGCGGCCACACGCTGGCCGCCGACCCCGTCGCGGAGGATGCCGCCCGCCGCCTGCTGTCGAAGCCCCGCACGCCGCCGCTCACGCAGGCACAGGCCGAGACGCTCGCGATCGTCGCCTATCTCCAGCCGGTCTCGCGGCCCGAGATCGCCCGCATCCGTGGCGTCTCCTCCGAGTCCGCGGTGGCGACGCTGACGGAGCGCGGGCTGATCGAGGAGTCGGGACGCTCGCGCTTCGGCGCCGTCGTCTACCGCACGACCGCCCTGTTCGAAAAGCTGTTCGGGCTCTCCGGCCTGGACGAGCTGCCGGATGCCTCACGGTTCGACCCCTCGCCTGAGGATGAGCGCGAGCTCCGCGAGCGCCTGCTGCGCGCCGGCGAGCAGCGGGCCGGCTGACAGCGCCGCGCCCGAGGGATGCGCCTCGTCAAGTACCTCGCCCACTGCGGGGTCGCATCGCGGCGCCGGGCCGAGGGGCTGATCGCCGCGCGCAGGGTGCGCGTCGGAGGCGAGACCGTCACCGACCCGGCTCGCGACGTCGACGAGTCGAGCGCGGTCGAGGTCGACGGGCGCCCCGTCGCCCCGGAGCCTCGCGAGGTCTGGATGGTGAACAAGCCCGCGGGAGTGGTCTCCACGGCCCGCGAGCCCGGCCGGCGGGCCGCGGTGGTCGAGCTCGTCGCCTCGAACCGGCGCCTTTACCCGGTCGGGCGTCTCGACGTCGACTCCACGGGTCTCATCCTGCTGACCAACGACGGCGAGCTCGCCAACCGCCTCACCCACCCCCGATACGGGATCGAGCGCAGCTACCGGGTCCGGCTGCGCCGTCCCGCGACGCAGTCCCAACTCCGTCGACTGCGAAACGGCGTCGAGCTGGAGGACGGGCCGACGGCGCCGGCCCGGCTCCGCGCCGTCTCGCCCCGGGTCGTCGAGCTGACGCTGACGGAGGGGCGCAACCGGCAGGTGCGCCGGATGGTCGAGGCCGTGGGAAACCGGGTCGCGGCGCTGACGCGCATCCGCTTCGGGCGTTTGGAGCTGGGCACCCTGCCGGAGGGCAGGGCGCGGCGACTGCGCCCGCCGGAAGTGAAGCGGCTCTGGAAAGATGCCGACGCCGATGAGCGATGAGCTGCGAATGTGGGCGGTGCGGGGCGCCGTCAAGGCCGAGGCGAACGAGGCCGACGCGATCCTCGGCGCCACGGAGGCGCTGATGCGCGAGCTGATGTCGCGGAACGAGCTCGACGCGGACCGGGTCGTGAGCTGCCTGTTCACCGCGACCGACGACCTGAACGCGGAGTTCCCGGCGGTCGCGGCACGGCGCCTCGGCCTCGACTCCGTGCCCCTCCTCTGCACGCGCGAGCTCGACGTGCCCGGCGCGATGCCCAGCATCATCCGGGTGCTGGTCCACTACCGCGCGCCCGTCGATCACGTTCCCCAGCACACCTACCTGGGCGAGGCGCAGGGCCTGAGGGCGGATCTCCACTCCGCTCAATAGCGGTGCGGCACAATGCGTCGTCGTGACCGTGACCTTCGCCCAGAAGCTCGAGCGCATGCCCCACTACGAGGCGGGGATGCACGAGGAGGCCGCGCGCGAGGCGTTCGGCGCCGAGGATGTCGTGAAGTTGGCCTCCAACGAGTCCCCGTGGGGCCCGCATCCGGCGGTCGTGGAGGCCATCGGACGGGCGGCCTCGACCCTCAACCGCTACCCGGACCAGCATGCCCTAAGGCTTCGCCGTCGGATCGCTGAGCGCTTCGACGCCGACCCTGCCCGGGTGGCGGTCGGCAATGGCTCATGCGAGATCCTGCTCGCCGCGGCGGAGGCGCTGTGCGAGCCCGGCGACGAGCTGCTCTTCGCCTGGCCGTCGTTCTCGATCTATCCGCACCTCGCAGCGCTCTCGGGAGCCAGGGAGATCCGGGTGCCGCTCGCGGACGGGTATGTGCACGACCTCGACGCAATGGTCGCGGAGGTGACGGCGGCGACCCAGCTCGTCTGCGTCTGCAACCCCAACAACCCCACCGGCACGCACCTGGGCGTGAAGCGGATTGCGGAGTTCTGCGGGCGGCTGCCTGACCACGTCACGATCGTCCTCGACGAGGCCTACGTCGAGTTCCAGACCGACGACCACCCCGACGCGAGCATCGACCTCTTGGGCGAGTTCCCGAACCTGGTCGTGCTGCGCACCTTCAGCAAGGCGCACGGCCTGGCCGGGCTGCGCTGTGGCTACGCGCTTTGCGCCCCCGGCTTCCGGGCGGCGATCGACGCCGTACGCCAGCCGTTCAGCGTCAACGAGCTGGCCCAGGTGGCCGCAGCCGAGGCCCTCGTCCACGGCGACGACGTCGTCTCCCGGGTCGAGCGAACGATCGTGGAGCGCCTGTTCGTCGAGGAGGGACTCCGCGAGCTCGGCCTCGAGGCGCCGAGCTCGCAGGCGAACTTCTCCTGGTTCCCGTTGGGCGACCGCGACGAGGGCGAGGTGATCCGGGGCCTCGGGGAGCGCGGCGTCGTCGTGCGCGGCGGGGAGGGCCTTGGCGACGCGGGCCACATCCGGGTGACCTACGGGACCCGCGCCGAGAACGAGCGGTTCCTGGCCGCGCTCGGCGAGACCCTGGCGGGCTGAGCCCGCCGTAGGCACTGCGCCAGCCGGCATGCACGATTTGACGCAAATGGCCTGCGCGTGGTACAAACTCCTGCAATGAACCGCGCGAGCACGCTGGCCTTCTCGATCGCCCCCCAGGGGCTGCGCCCGCGTGCCTGGTTCTATTACTGGCGATTTAGCTAGGCGTCCGGCCCGGCCATCTCGGCCTACCTAGCAGGAGACCTCCGCCGGACGCCTTACCCGCGCCCGCACGCCACGCTTGAACGAGAGGAACCAGTACGGATGACGATCGTGATGCAAGAAGGGGAAGACCCGCAATGATCGCGGGAATGGAGAGCAAGCGCACGAGGGACTCGGTTCGGGATCGGCGCATCAAGCAGGTCGTCGAGCTCCTCCCGCCGGGGACACTCCTCGACGAGCTTCCGCTCGGCGATGAGCGCGCCGCGGCGGTGGTCCGCGGCCGCGAGGAGGTCGCCGCGGTGCTCGACCGCGACGACGATCGCCTACTCGTCGTCGCCGGCCCGTGCAGCGTTCACGACCCCGAAGCCGCGCTCGACTACGCTCATCGCCTCGCCGCGGCGACGGGTGACCTCGGCGGCCAGTTGCTGGTCGCCATGCGCGTGTACTTCGAGAAGCCGCGCACGACCGTCGGCTGGAAGGGGCTCATCAACGATCCGCATCTCGACGGCTCTGGCGACGTCAACTCCGGCCTGCGGACCGCCCGCGAGCTCCTTCTCGACGTCCTCGACGTCGGCCTCCTGGCCGGCTGCGAGTTCCTTGATCCGATCACCCCCCAGTACATCGCGGACACGGTCGCGTGGGGAGCGATCGGCGCGCGCACGAGCGAGAGCCAGACGCATCGCCAGCTCGGCTCCGGGCTCTCGATGCCGGTCGGGTTCAAGAACCGAACCGACGGCAATGTGCAGGTTGCGGTCGACGCCGTCCGGGCCGCGGGCGCCCAGCACGCGTTTGCGGGTATCGACGACGCGGGGGCCCCTGCGATCCTCTACACGACGGGAAACCGCGATGGCCACGTGATCCTGCGGGGCGGCGACGACGGGCCGAACTACGGCGGCGCGGACGTCTCGAGGGCGGTTGAGCTGCTTCGCGCGGCTGGCCTCCGGGAGCGGCTGGTGATCGACGCCTCGCACGGTAACAGCGGTAAGGACCCCGACCGCCAGGTGACGGCAGTCGACGAGATCGCCGCGCAGGTCTCGGCCGGCAACCGCGCGATCGTCGGGGTCATGCTCGAGTCGTTCATCGTCGCCGGCCGCCAGGACCTCGAGTCGGGCCGCCCGCTCACCTACGGCCAATCGATCACCGACGCATGCCTCGATTGGGAGCGAACGGCGGTGATCCTCGACCGGCTCGCCGGCGCGGTGGAGGCTCGCCGCCGGGGATGAGGCTCGCTGTCCTCGGCGTTGGCCTGATCGGCGGCTCGGTCGGGCTCGCCGCGAGGCAGCGGCTCGACGCCGAGGTCGCGGGCTTCGATTCCGACCCCCGAAACGCCGAGCGGGGTCTGGAGCTGGGGGCGCTAGACCGTGCCGCCACCTCGGTCCCCGAGGCGGTTGACGGAGCCGAGATCGTCGTCTGCGCGGCGCCCATCCGGGCCCTGTCGGCGCTGGTTCCCGAGGCGCTCGAGGCGAGCGGGAACGAGGCCGTCGTCACCGACGTCGGCTCGACCAAGAAGGCCCTGCTCGCCGGGCTGGCCGACGATCACGGCGAAAGGTTCATCGGCGGGCACCCGCTGGCCGGCGCAGAAACCGCGGGGGTCGACAACGCCCGCGCCGACCTGTTCGAGGGCGCGCGCTGGTACCTGACGCCGAGCGAGCGCTCGAGCGGCGTGCTCTACGACCGCCTGCAGCGGGCGATCGCCGATCTTGGCGCGCGGCCTCAGGCCATCGACGCGGAGACCCACGACCGGCTGATGGCGACGGTCAGCCACGTTCCCCACGTGATCGCCAACGTGCTCGTTCTGGAGGCCGCCGCCGCAGAGGCCGAGGAGTCCGAGCGGCTCCCCGAGGTCGGGCCGAGCTTTCGCGACACGACCCGTGTCGCGGGGGCGAACCCGGCAATCTGGGGCGACATCTTCGCCACGAACCGCGAAGCGGTCGCGCGCGAGGTCGACGCCGTCTCCGAGCGCCTGCGGGAGGCGGCTCAGCTGATCCGCTCCGGGGATTCGGAAGGCGTCGCGGCCTGGCACAGCGCTGCCCGCGAGGATCGCCGTCGTCTGTTGGAGGCCGAGCTCGGGGGCGGCGAGCTCCGCGAGCTCAGGGTTTCGGTCGAGAACCGGCCCGGCACCGTGGCCGAGATCGCACTGGCGCTGGGGCACGCCCGCGTCAACATCGAGGACATGGCCCTTTATCCCGCGCCCGACATGCGCACGGGCGCGGTGACGCTGTGGGTAGCTGGCCGGTCGGAGGCCGAGCGGGCGGCCGAGATCGTGCGCGGCCTCGGCTACTCGGCCGTGGTCTCCGAGTGACTCGCTTCGCTCCGCCGGGCCCCCTGTCGGGCGTCCTGAGCCCCCCGCCCGACAAGTCGATCAGCCACCGCGCCGCTCTGATCGCCGCGATGGGGGAGGGGGAGGCGGAGGTCGATGGCTACCTCGACGCCGCCGACACGAGGGCCACGCTGGAAGCGATCGAGGGGCTGGGCGCGAAGGTCACGGAAGTCGGCGATGGGGTGCGAATTCGAGGAGTGGGGCTTCGCGGCGCCGGGGAGGCGGAGATCGACGTCGCCAACGCGGGCACGCTCCTTCGCATGCTGCCGGGGTGGCTCGCGGGGCAGGGCGCTGGGTCGTGGACGCTCGACGGGGACGAGTCGATCCGCCGCCGCCCGGTCGATCGAGTCGCCGAACCGCTGAGGCTGATGGGGGCCGACGTCGAGTGCCGGGAGGGGCGCCTCCCGCCGCTTCGGGTGAACGGCGCCGCCCTTCATGGCATCGACTACCGGCTGCCCGTGGCGAGCGCCCAAGTGAAGTCCTGCGTGTTGCTCGCGGGGCTCCTGGCCGAGGGCGAGACCGCCGTGACCGAGCCGGCGACGACACGGGATCACACCGAGCGCATCCTGAGGGCGGCCGGCGCGGAGGTCGAATCCGTGGGCCTGCGGACCACGCCGATCACCGGAGGCCCCGCCGCCAGGATCGCGGTCCAGCCCGCCGAACGCCTGCGAGTTGGGCGGCTTCGGGTGCCCGGCGACTTCTCCTCGGCGGCCTTCCACCTCGTGGCGGCCACGATCGTGCCGCGGAGCGCGGTGCGCCTCGAGAGGGTTGGGCTGAATCCGACCCGAGTCGGGCTCCTGGGGATCCTGAACCGGATGGGCGCCGCGATCGAGGTCGAGGAGGAACCGGCGGATGGCGGGGAGCCGCACGGGGCGATCGTGGCGCGCCACAGCAAACTCACGGCGACCCGCGTCCACCCCGAGGAGGTCCCCGTGGCGATCGACGAGCTGCCGCTGGTCGCGCTCCTTGGCTGCTTCGCGGACGGCAGGACGGTGGTGTCGGGCGCCGGGGAGCTCCGGCACAAGGAGTCCGATCGGATAGCGAGCGTCGTTGACGGACTGCGTGCGGTGGGCGCCGAGATCGAGGCGACGGAGGACGGCTTCGTCGTTGAGGGCACGGGTGGCGTTCGCGGCGGAACGCTTGACCCACGCGGCGATCACCGACTGGCCATGCTCGGCGCCGTCGCCGGCCTTGGCTCGCAGGACGGCGTCGAGGTCGACATGGGAGCCGCGGCGGTGAGCTACCCCGGCTTCGAAGCGGACTTGGCCTCGCTGGCGGCGAGGGGTTAGCGCCTGCGGGGGTGGCCCTGCCCCGGCCAGGGCGAGAGGAGAAGCAGCAGGCGAGCGTCCTCGGTGGCGCGGACCTCGCGGCGCTCGTTGGGGTCGAACTCGGCCAGAAGCCCGGGCCCGCCGCTGACCTGGTCGGCGCCGTCCACCTCGATGGCCCCGGACACGACCACCAGCCAGGCGCGCTCGTGCACCTGG
>JBOGZC010000049.1:0-27128 GCA_050697075.1 Solirubrobacterales bacterium
CCCAATCGAGTTCGACCAGTCCACTTCCAAGTCGTCAGCTGCCTCTTCCAGGGAAGCGTCAACGTCTCCGCGATTGATCGAATCAAAGACACGCCGCACAAGCTCCACGTTCTCCTGCGACATCGCCTACTCCGACAGCCCGGCGGCTTCGAGGGCTTGCCGCCGGTCTTGGTAGAAGATGACATGGGTGATGGTCCCGCCGTGGATCGTCCACACCCAAGCAGCCCGAGCCTGGACCTCGATCCCGTCGCGGCCTCGGAGGTAGTTCTTGAACGGCGTCACCACGTGCTCGCCTACTTCGATGAACTCCTCGATCTCGTAGCGGTTGGATTCCCAGGGCTCGGCGAACTCCTCCACAACCCGCCGCACCTCATCGAGCCCGCGATAGGCGCCATGAAACGGGCCGACCGCCCGCGAAAGGTCGTACTCGACGTCTGGAGCCGCGTCCTTGAACGTGGCGTCCATGTCTCCCCTGTTGAACGCGTCGATAAAGGCGCGGACGATCTCCACGTTCTCCTGAGACATCGCTCGCGCAGTATCTCGCCCTCAGTGTCTCGGGTGCTCCTGGGGATCGCCAGTGGAACGCCGCGAGCGTCAGGGGCAACCGACGAACTGGATCAGCCCGTAGTGGCGAGTTCCCGGGACGTGACGGTGGCACCCGACATGGAAGTGTCTGCCACGGACTCGAGAGTGGCATTTGTAATCGCACACACGATAAGTGCTGGTCAGCAGGGCGACCAGGGCCACGATGGGCATCAACCACCACCTCGCTGAGGATCGCCTCTGGATCATCATCTCGCTAGAGCCGGTGACCGCCGCGTCGGATCCGGTCGATGCCCCAGATCAGGAGAGCGGCGATCCCCACCACGAGGAGGATCGCGAACACCACCTGCACTAGCCGTGCCTCCCGCCGCCCAGTCGCTCGTTCGGCACTCGCACACCGTTGCGGTATGTGCGGCAATGGGTCACGTGCGAGTGCGAGTGCGGACCATGGGGCGCGACCACCTTGCAGGTCTTGGTGACGTCGCCCGCGCCGACGGCCAGGTGGCTGAGCCCGAACAGAAGCGTGACCAGCAACTCGACCATCGCCGCGAGCCTATCCCACGCGCCAGCAGTGCCCGCTCGACCCGCTGTCCGCTCGATCCGCCACCGCGAGCCGCGGCGTAGCGGCCCGTGACAACGGATCGCACACCCGGGATCGCGGAGATAGCGGGATTACGTAATCGCCGGGCGTGGTGCTTCCGCCGAATCGAGGTAGCTTCGGCTCGACACGACGAGGGGAGGCTGATCGGCGATGTTGCGGCTAGTCGAGGAAGGCGAGGAGCGTCGACTAGAGGATGAGGAGCGTGTCGACCTACGCAAACTGACCGGCGACCTGCTCAGGGCTGCGCACGAGGTCTACCTGCCGGAGCACCACCGCATAGCGTGCGCCGCCCTCGCTGATGCGTTCGCCGCCTACATCAAGCGGATGGGGATCTGAACGCCATCACCAGCTGCACCGCCCGGATACGCTCCGTGTGTGGGTTGGTACGAGGTCCAGCGCTCGCCGCAGATGCAGGTCGAGGAATGCAGCGATGCAACGGAGTGGGACGCGTTCAGAGTTCGAGAGGCCAGCAATGCTCAAGAGGCCGTGCAGAACGCGGCCGATGGCGAGCTTGGCTGCTATCGCGCTCGCCCCGAGGAAGAGACGGGGTCATTCGCCTACTTTCGCGTCACCGGCGACGGCATCGCCAACCCCGAGGAATAGCGGCACGCGCTGCGGTGCGACTTGGCCCCAAAACGTGGCCCCATGGAAGGACGGGCTGCGGGGCGATCGCTCAGACGACCAGGGGTTAGGCTGGCCCGCATGCGGGTCAGCTTCCAGATGCTCCCCGAGCAGCCGGCGCCCGAGCTTCTGGACGCAATCGCGCTCGCGGACGAGCTTGGCTATTACGCCTGCTACAGCGCCGACGAGATCTACCACAAGGACGCCTGGCTTCTGTTCGCCGCCGCCGCGCAGCGCACCGAGCGGATCAGGTTGGGGCCTTGCGTGGCTCCGATTTACATGCGGGAGCCGACCTACGTCGCTCAGCTTGCAGCCACGCTCGACGAGCTCAGCGACGGTCGGGCCGAGGTCGTGTTCGGGATCGGCAACATCGCGATGCTCGAGCAATACGGCGTCGAGTGGCGCGGGACACGACCGATCGCTCGCTTGCGCGAGGCCCACCACGTCATGCGCATCGTCCTCGACGAGGGTTCGATTGAGTTCGAGGGCGATTTCTACAACTACTCCGGAGTCACAACTGTGGCCCGGCCCGTGCAAGAGCACCTGCCGCTGAAGATCGGCGCGATGGGGGGCCCCAAGTCGATGGAGCTGGCCGGCGAGATCGCCGACGGCCTCCACACGGCCTGCGCGTACTCACCGGAGGCGCTGGGCTACGCGGTGAAGCACTTTCGGGCAGGAGTGGAGCGCGCGCGCCGAAGCCCTGATGGCCTCGATCTCGGCGACTCCCTGCTCGGGGCGATCGCACCTGACGGCGAGGTGGCCCGCCGCGCGGGGCGCATCCTGGCAGGGTTCTACATCCCGTCGATGCCGCCGGCGCTCCTCCAACGTCACGGGATCGAGCCAGATCAAGTTACGCCGGTTAACGAGGCCTTCGCGGCGGGCGACGTTCAAGGCGCGCTTGAAGCGACTCCGGAGGAGGTTGCGGATCGGATCATGGTGGCCGGCACCCCGGACGACTGGGTGCGGTGGCTGACGGAGACCTATGCTCCCCCCGGCCTCAACCACGCCCTGGTGTCGTTCACGGATCCGTTCACCTTGAAGGCTTGGGCCGGGATGGAGGTCGAGGGCTTACCCGATTTGGGAGAGCAGGTTCGGATCGTCGGCGAGCAGGTCATCCCCGAGCTCGGGGCGCTTTGAACGGGGTCCATTCGTCGCCCGCAGTCCAGCGGCGTAGAGCCGCGGCTCCCACGAGTTCCGACCTATTCGCGCTTGCGACATCGCCTAATCCGCGAGCCCGCTGGCTTCGAGGGCCTTCTGGAACTCCGAACCAACACCGAGCATCTCGATCCTGATGACCTTGCCGTCGCGGATCGTCCACGAAAGAAGGATCTGGGTGTCGATCGAAGCGTCACTTCCAGGCATCAGGCGGGAGACGCGACCCACGCTGATGATCTCGTCGCCGCGATCGTGAAGGCGATCAATCTCCTGACGCCCACCAGGCAAGCTCTCCCACTGCGTTCGGGCAACTGCGGCAAGTCCGTCGTGACCTCGCCTTGTTCCAGGCTCAACGGCAGTCGGGGAGTTGACGTACTCCACTTCAGGGTGGGCTAGGGCGAGGATGCCCTCGACGTCCTGGCGGTTCCAGGCGTTCATGACCCGGCGGACAGTCTCGACGTTCTCCTGCGACATCGCCCGCGCAGTATCTCGCCCCGGCGGGGAGCTACTCGCGCCGGCTTCGAGCGAGTGCGCGGCGGCGTCCAGTTACCGTCTCGACCATGGTGCTCGACGTGGTTGAGACGGCCCGCCTGCGGGGCGAGCGGCCCCATGTACGGCACGCCGTGATGTACGCCGAGCTCTTAGGGAACCCTGAGGTTGCGGCGTGGCTGTTTCCGCCGCCCTCCGGGGGCGGTCCCCTGACTCGTGAGCAGGCCGCCGAGTGGCTGGCGGACGACATCGATCACTGGACGCATGCGGGCTTCGGCGTGTGGGCGTTCTTTGAGGCTGAATCCGAGAGCTTCGTTGGCCGCGGCGGGCTGAGACGGACTGAGATCTGCGGTCGACCGACGGTTGAAGTCACGATGGCACTTCTGCCGGAAGCTTGGGGACAGGGATACGCCACCGAGATTGCCGGCAGCGCCGTGGAAGCGGCTCGGGCGCAGGGGTTGACCGAAGTCTGCGGCCTAGCCTTGCCGACCAATCTCGCATCGCAACGGGTATTGGAGAAGGCTGGACTAGGCCACGAGCGGGATGTGGAACATGCGGGTCTACGTCACTGGTTCGGCCGCCTCATCCTGGCGCCGCCAGCCCATCCGCGCCAGCGCTGAGCTTAGGTCGTCTTGACCACAAGGACCGAGCAGGGGGCCTTGTGCGTGACGGTGTTCGGCACGCTCCCGAGCACGCGCCGGTCCATGCCTTTGTTGCCGATCACGAGAAGATCGGCTTCACACTCCACCGCGAGTTGCACCAGCACGTCCGCGGGATCGCCCGCGTCGGCGCGCGTGGTGCAGTCGATTCCTTGCCGCCGCAGCTCGTCCTCGGTTCGGGAGAGGATCTCTCGAACTGTCGCCGAGCTGCTGGAGGTCCATTCAAGCTCGGTCGAGGAACCGGTTCCCTGCCGCGAGACGCCCGGCGAGTCCTTGAAAGCGCTGAGGAGGACGAGCTTGGCTTCGAATCGCCGCGCCAGCTCGACCGCCACCCCGACAGCCTCGCCAGCCGTTGGCGAACCGTCAGTCCCTACAGCGACGGTCGAGAGCATCGTGGGCCAACCCTATACGGGCGGGACATCGCCTACTCCGAAAGTGCGGCGGCTTCGAGCGCAGCCTCCCTCGTTCCCTCGAGGTATATGCCGATCACTTCGTTCTCCCGGAACTTCCAGACGATGAAGATCGAGTAGTCCACCTCGGCGCCGCTGAGCTTTCCCGTGCCGCGCTGACGACCCACCACGAACAGAAGTTCCCCTCCGCCCACTCGGCGAGCAGGGGCCGCACCAGTTCGACGTTCTCCCGCGACATCGCCCGCGCAGTATCTCGCGGCCGCTCTGACCTGAGCTTCAGGGCACAATCCCGCAACCTTGCCGCCCGAGGTTGCCCATCCGGCGCGCGCAGATTCCCTGCGCTCGATCTTCGTCCGCTTCTTGAAGTTCGGCCTGCTCGCCTGGGGTGGACCGGCAGCGCAGATCGCGATGATCAAGCATGAGTGCGTCGACGAGGAGCACTGGGTCTCCGAGGAGAGCTTCAAGAAGACGCTCGCCGTCTTTCAGATCTTGCCCGGACCCGAGGCGCACGAGCTCTGCGTGTACTTCGGACGCCTCCGTGGCGGCAAGCGCGGCGGATTTCTCGCCGGCCTCGGCTTCATGTTGCCCGGCTTCATCCTGATGCTGTCGCTGTCGATCCTCTACGTCGAGGCAAACCTAGCCGGGCACCTCGACGAGCTCTTCTACGGCCTGACCGCAGCGGTGGGCGCGGTCGTAGCCCGGGCGGTTGTGCGCCTCAGCCGCACCTTCATAACCGACGTCCCGTTGGCACTGATAGCCGTCGCGGGCTTCGCCCTGACGCTAGCCGTCGAGGCAAGCTTCGTCTTGGTCTTGCTCGGCGCTGGGCTCGCCTACGAGCTGTGGACGAATCGGAGGCGCTGGACTCGGCGTGCGTACTCGTTCTCGCCCGCGGCGGCGGTCGTGGTCGTCCTTGCGGGGGCGGTGACGGTGTCGCTGACTGCGCAGATCTTCTGGGAGGGACTGAAGGCGGGCCTGCTGACCTTCGGCGGGGCGTTCACCGTGATTCCGTTCCTGCAGCAGAGCTCGGTCGACGTCCATCACTGGCTCACGGACAGCCAGTTCGTCGACGGTCTGGCGATGAGCGGAGTGCTCCCGGCCCCGCTCATCATCTTCTCGACCTTCGTCGGCTACGTGGCCGGAGGGCTGACCGGCGCCCTTGTGATGACGCTTGGGATCTTCCTTCCGGCCTTCGTCTTCCCGATCTTCTTTCACCGCCAGCTGGTGGCCGTGGCTCACAACGTGCGTTTGCATCCGTTCCTCCTCGGAGTCGCGGCCGGAGTCATCGGGCTGATCGCCTCGGTGACGGTCCAGATCGTGGACACGAGCGTGGTCGACGTCCCCACGGCGCTGCTCGCGATCGGCGCGTTCTTGGCGCTCAACCGGTGGCACGGGAAGCTGACGGTGGTCTACGTGGTCCTCGGATGCGGACTGATCGGGGCCGCTCTACAGGTGAGCGGGCTGGTTTGAGTTTGTCTACCGCAGCCCAGCCGCGTCCAGCGCTTGGTCGGCGTCGAGGTATTCGGCGGTTCGCAGGATCCTGCCGTCGCGCAGCTCGTGGACGTCGAACAGCTGCTGGCTGATCTCGAGCCCGCTGCTTCGCCCGCGGCCATGGACCCGGATCGCGGCGACGACCACCTCGCCCGAGGCGACGATCTCGTCGATTTCGTCCCAGGCGTCCTCCCACGCCTCGAGCCACCGCTCGATCCAGCGGCCGAGCGCGTCGTGCCCATGGATCGGACTCGCCTCCTCCACCGGCCGGTACTCGCAGTCGAAGTGGAAGTGCGTCGCGACGTAGGAAGCGATCTCGCCGCTTCGAGCAAGCCGACTGAACGCCGCGTATACCGAGCGAACGATCGCGGCGCTCTCCTGCGCGATCGGCAGGTTGATGGGCGCCACCGGAAGGCAGGGACCGCCAGTCATTGCCGGGTCTACGGACCGGGCGGGGGCGAAGGTTCACCACATCCGCAAGTGAGCTGCTCGCGGATATATCGTCCGGATGGTGCCGGGCGAAGCTCCTCTTGGTCGCGGCGACAACGGGGAGAAGCCGTGGCGGTTGAGGCCGAGCGCCGTCGAATGGTGGGGCTTGGTCGCGCTCGTCATCCTGGCCGTCGTCACCCTGCTGATCCTCGAGCGCGGGGAGACGCTGAAGGGCGACGAGCTCGGTTACGCGGTCCGCGTGTCACCGCTCGGCGACGGGCTGTTCGTCCCTCCCGCGGGCAAGTACGTGATTCCCCTGCCGCTCCTCGTCTACCGCGGGCTCTTCGCAACCGCGGGCCTGGGCTCCTACCTTCCGTACGAGCTGGTTGGGAGCGGCTTCGTTGCTCTGAACGGCGTGCTCGTGTTCCTGCTGGCGCGACGGCGAATCGGCGCGATGGCGCTCGCGCCAACAGCGATCGTTCTCTTCTTCGGGACCGCTTCCGAGGTCACCGCAGCCGGAACGCTGCGGCTGCCGGAGCTGATGTCCATGGCGGCCGGCCTGGGAATGCTCCTCGCCCTGGAGCGCCGAACCCTCACGGGCGACGTCCTCGGAGCGCTCTTGCTCGCGGCCTCGCTCTTCTCACATCCAACCGGCCTGGCTTTCGGAGCCGCCGGCGCGGTGCTGGTCCTTATGCGGCCGAGCCCGCACCGGTGGCGCAGCGCATGGGTGGTCCTCGCGCCAGCGTGCGCATGGGCCATCGTCTGGCTTGCGGTCCGACCCTCTGGCGGACCCGGCTCGGCGTCACTCGACCAGGTGCCGGGCTTCACGCTCCACTCATTGATCGCGGTGACGTCCGCGATCACCGGCGCGACCCGGTACGTCCACGCGATCCCGAGCCAAAACCACATCGGATGGGCGCTCGCGATCCTGCTCGTGACGGGGTGCGCGGCCGCCCTCTGGGCCCGGCTCAAGAACCACCGTCCGCCGCCGACAACCTTCTGGGCGGCGCTTGTGGCCCTGGTCGTTCTGTGGGCCGTGACGGCGCTCGCCCCCGGCGGGACTCGCGGTGCGGAAGCAAGCCGCTACATGTACCCGGGGGGCGTCCTCCTGCTGCTTGTCCTGGTGGAGCTCGCGGCTGGGGTTCGGCTCCCCGCTTGGGCGATCCTCGCCGCTGCCTGCGTGGCGGCGGTCTCCCTGGTCCTGAATGCCGACCAGCTCCGGAGCGCCGCGGCGACGTGGCGCAGCTGGTCCGACTACATCCGGGCCGAGGAAACAAGCCTCGACCTCGCTAAAGGCAAGGCGAGCCTGGGCTTCGTCCCGGAGGATCCGGCCGCCCAGCCTTACGTTGGGGACCATCGGATGATTCTCGGAGCGCTGCCGTACTACGTGATCTCCGACCGTTGGGGCTCCCCGGCCTACCCGCCGGACGAGCTCCTCCGGCGCCCGCCCGCCGTGCGATGGGCGGCCGACGCCGTGCTCGCCCGGGCCCTGTCACTGAAGCTCGGCGCCGCGGGACCCAAGCCCAAATCCGATGCCCAGCCTCCGTCCGTCAGTGCGATCGCTCACGGTCGGGCAACCCGCGACGGCAACTGCACCACGCTCCGCCCCGCCGGATCCCAGCTGACCGCCGACCTGATCGTGCCGAGCGCCGGTCTGTGGATCAGCGGCCTGGGCGCCGGCGCCTCTCCGGCTCTGCATCGCTTTGGGCCGCTCGCGGCCTATCCCCTGGGATCGGCATCGGCCGGGCGCCCGGCGAGCCTGGTCATTCCGCCCGACTCGGCTCCGGTTCCATGGCGTCTTCAGGTGAGCGCCCGGCGGCCCGTTACGGCGTGCAGTCGCTGAGCTATGCGCCTACCACGACTAGCCCGGCGGAATGTGGGCGGCTCCTTCAATCCTCAGTCGTGTTGCCTGCTGTGCTGTATCGGCAGCTCGCGCTGCGAGTCCCCCCAGCAGTCGAAGTAGATCGGCCCTCGTGGGGTAGCCCGCGCTGGGTAGACGTGCCGATGCTCCCGGGCGCGGCGCCCGCAGGACTGGCAAAGGGGTCCTTCTGGTCTTCGGTGAATCGCCATCGATTGAAATCCCGCCTTGGGTCATACCCTAGGTGGCGCAGCCCCAAACCGGCGCCCCTGATGCGATTTTCAGCCCCCCCTGGTGTTGCATTGCTTACGTGGCTACTTGAAATCGAGTAGGGCTTCTCTTCGAATCCTCCGGTCGCGCCTTCTTTGCGGATAGCATCGCCCGCGGGAGCGATGCCCCGGGTTCGGGATGGACCGACGCGACCGGCAAGGACTTGCCTCCTCGTGTTTGACCGTCGCGGGGGCATCGCCCCTAGATTTCCGCGCGTCAGCCGTTCGCGCGAGATATGCTGCCGGTGCTTTGTTGATGGTGGGAAAGGGGGGAGGCCGGGAGGCGGCGATGACTCCGGTGCCTCTGACGTTTCGCTTCTGCGCGGCCTTCGTGCTGACCGCGGTCGCCACGGCGCTGATCGCGACCGGCTCCGCCTCCGCCGCGCCGTATGTGCAGCAGCGCGCGTGGGGCGTTCACGGCACCGCTGAGGGCCAATTCGACAGCCCGCAGGGTGTCGCCACGGTCCCCGGCACGGTCTACGTCGCCGACACGTACAACAGTCGGATCCAGGCCTTCGATCCGTCCGGGAGCTTCCTCTTCACCTGGGGCTTCGGGGTCCAGGACGGCCTCTTCAAGCGCGAGTACTGCACGACCTCCTGCCAGAAGGGAATCCCCGGCCAGCAGTACGGCCAGATCCACACTCCAACCGGCATCGCCGCCGCCAGGGGATATGTCTATGTCGCGGACTTCCAGACCTCGCGCATCGAGCGATTCACCTCGAACGGCAAGGGCCCCGTGGTGAGCTGGGGAGCCTTCGGCCCGGGCAACACGCAGTTCAAGAATCCCGCTGCGGTCGCGGCGGACTCCACAGGACACGTGTACGTGGCCGACACCGGGAACAACCGGATCAAGAAGTTCACCTCGAACGGCGCCTTTCTCGCCAAGTGGAGCAACGCCGGCTCGGCAGCTGGACAGGTCCAATTCCCGTGGGGCATCGCCTCCGACAATGCCGGGAACGTCTACGTCGCGGACACGTACAACAACCGGGTCGAGAAGTTCTCCGCCAACGGCAAGTTCCTGGCCAAGTGGGGTAATCGCGGCACCGGCAATGGCCAGTTCTCGCAGCCGTTCGGCATCGCCACCGACGGGGCCGGGAACGTCTATGTCGCCGACACGTTCAACGACCGGATCCAGAAGTTCTCTCCCAAGGGCGTCTTCCTCGGCAAGTGGGGCAAGCTCGGCTCCGGCAAGGGACAGTTCCGCGCCCCGCAGGACATCGCCGTCGATGGCCAGGGGCACGTCTACGTCGCCGACAGCGGGAACGATCGCATCGTCAAGTACGTGCGCACGCCGTAGGGTGCGCCCGGCTCAGCGCTCGGGGAGCCAACCCTTCCGGTAGGCGGTGCCGCGAACGACGGTTCGGTTCAGCTGGTGGCGCCTACCCCCAGCTCGCCGCTGGCGGTGTCCGCCCGGGTGGCATGGAGCGTGATCAGCACCGCGGCGACCGCGTAGAAGGGGGAGAGGGCGATGCTGGTGAGCGACTCGCCGACCCAGTCGCCGAGCAGCGGGCTGGCAAACACGCCGTGGCTGAGCGCCAACGCGGCGTTGGTGATCACCTCGCTGGCCACCGTGATCGGCCCGAGCACGGCCAGGACGGTCCAGAATCGCCCCCGGACGAGCCGCCGGCTGCGTGCGAACGAGGATCTCACCGTGTCGCCCTCGATCTCGACGAGGGGCCCCGCCAGTGAGAACCAGGTGAACACCACGACGCCCGGCACGACGAAGAGCAAGAGCCCGAGCGCCACCGCCAACCCGTACAGGATGTCGACGCCGATCAGCCGCCCGTACGAGAGCGAGCGAGCGATCTCCAGCAGACGGGGTCGCCGCCCCCGCTCATCGGGGGCGAGCGTGAGCGCGACGGCCCCGCTGTAGAACACCTCTCCGAGCAGGCTGGTGGTCGCCTGGACGACGAAGCCAATCACGAGCGCCACGGTCGCCAGGTTCGAGAGATCGCTCAGGTGGCTCACGTGGATCTCACCGGCGCGATCCGCAAGCGCGCTGAGCAGCCCGATCGGCACGAAAACCAGCGCCCCGAGCAGGAATAGGAAGCCCGCCTCCCGCCTGAACGTGATCAGCGTTCGCCCGTAGATCCCCTTCGCGCTCACGAGGTCGGCCACTCTAGATACACCGCCGGTTACGCGGCGGCGCCCGCTACCCTGCCGCGGATGCTGACGCCCGGCCGACCGCACCTCGCCCTCCCGATGGCGCTGCTCGCCACCGTCGCGCTCGTGACGGGCTGCGGCGGCGGGGGAGGGGATGCCGGGACGCTGACCAAGGCCGAGCTGATCGCGCAGGGCAACGAGATCTGCAGGCAGGGCGACAAGCAGTACACCGAGCTCCAGCAGAACCCGCCCAAGACCCCCCAAGACGCGGCGACCCTGACGCAGAAGCTGATCGCGATCACCAACAGCGAGGTGAACCAGATCCATTCGTTGAACGCCCCGGAGGAGGTCCGGCCGGCGCTGGAGCGCTACCTCAAGGCGCGGCAGAACGGCGTCGCGATCCTCGAGCAGGGCCTGAAGGCAGCCGAGAGCAACGACGCCCAGGCCTACGCCGCCGCCCAGGCCAAGATGGCCGCGGGGCAGGTCGATCGGCTGAAGCTCGCCCAGGCCGTCGGCTTCACCGAATGCAGCAGGCCCGGCGGCTCGTCTAGCGGCGGGTAGCGAGCCAGCCGAACCCGAGCGTCATCGCCAGGTTGGCCACGCCGGCCAGCCACAGCCCCTGACGTGCGCCGGCGCGTGAGAGGGCCGGCGAGCGTGACCACAACACATCGGTGGCCAACTCGGTGGCCCGGAGCCAGGCGAGCGCCCACCAGTCCTCGGGTCGGTTCCGGCGTTCGGCGACCGCGTGGGCGGTGGCGAACGTGAGCCAGATCGGCCCGCAGCGGCGAAACAGGTGCTCGGCGTCCGGCGACGGAGGCTCGTGTCCCAGCGCTTGCAGCGTCGCAGCGGGCGCCAGGGTCGCCGCCGACCCGAGCACCAGGTCGAAAGCGATCATGTTCCGGTTCGTCAGGCGCAGGGCCCGCTCCGCATTCACCCGGTGATCCAACCACATCCGACCACCGATCCGCGCTCTAGCAGGGAAAACCGCCGACGGGGCGAAACATGCCGCCGTGACCAAGACGGCCACGAAGTCTCGTCCAGCCGCCTCCACCGCCCGCGCGGCGCAGCCGCGCTCGCGGCGAAACGGCCGCGGCGGTCGCCACAACGGCAAGACCCTCTCGGCCTACATCACCGAGCGCTTCGACGAGTTCTCTCGTTCACAGAAGGACGTCGCCCGCTACATCGTCGACCACCTGGACGAGGCGGCCTTTCAGACCGCCGAGGAGCTCGCGCGCCGCGCTGACACCTCCTCATCGACGGTTGTCCGCTTCTCGCAGGCGCTCGGCTTCGAGGGTTACCCGGAGCTTCAGCAGTCGGCGATCGAGGAGTATCGGAACCGGGTCGCCGAGCAGGACGGCCCAGGACAGCTCTTCGACTTCGACCACTCCGAGTTCGAAGCCTCGCTGGCCGCCGAGCACGCGAACGTCGAGGAGACCGCTCGCAGCCTCACCCGCGAGCAGGTCGAGGCCTGCGTCTCAGCGCTGGCCTCCGCGCAACGGGTGATGATCATCGGCGTCGACCAGATGGCTTTCTTCGCCAGCTATCTGCGCCACCTGCTGGCGCTCCTGGATATCCGCGCCGAGGTCGTGGCCAGCCCGCGCCAGGACTCGATCACCCGCCTCAGCCGAGTGGATGATGACACGCTCGTGATCGCCTTCTCCGCCGGCCGGGCGCACCCACTGGTCGTCCGGGCGATGAAGCTGGCGCGCCACCGCCGCGCGCACACGTTGTCGATCAGCGACGCCACGCTCTCGGACGTCGGCGAGCACGCGGAGCTGACGCTCTACTACTCGTCGAACAGCCCCTCGTTCACGCGCTCCAACGCGGCGCTCCTGGCGATCGTCCAGGCGCTCGCCTACGGCGTCTACGCCCGGGACAAGGCCGCGTTCAAAGACCGTATCCGCGCCTTCAAGCTGAAATAGGCGACGGCTGGCGGCCAAGAAAAGGGCTGGGTAGGGGAGAGGTCCCGCCCCGCCCGAGCACTCACTGGAGCCTTTGGTACTCCATGGCGTACCAAAGACACCACAGAACTTCCGACGCCCGCCGCGTTGCTCCGGTACCTGCCCTCGATGTGCGCCCGCGAGCGGTCTCCAGGCCCCATCCCCTTATATTTGAGGAATGGCGGAACGAGCCACATTCAGGGTGAAGCGCGGCCTCGCCGAGATGCTGAAGGGCGGCGTGATCATGGACGTGACCACGGCCGAGCAGGCGCGGGTCGCCGAGGAGTCGGGCGCGGTTGCGGTGATGGCGCTCGAGCGCGTGCCCGCCGACATTCGCGCCGCCGGCGGGGTGGCCCGGATGGCGAGCCCGCGGGTGATCAAGGAGATTCAGGAGGCGGTGACGATTCCGGTGATGGCGAAGGCCCGAATCGGCCACTTCGCCGAGGCCCAGGTGCTCCAGTCCCTGGAGGTCGACTACGTGGACGAGTCCGAGGTCCTGACTCCGGCGGACGAGGCGCACCACATCGACAAGCACGCCTTCGAGGTTCCCTTCGTATGCGGGGCCACGAACCTGGGCGAGGCGCTGCGCCGAGTCGGCGAGGGCGCGGCGATGATCCGGTCCAAGGGCGAGGCTGGCACCGGCAACATCGTCGAGGCTGTCCGCCACCTCCGTGGGATCGTCGGCGGGATCAAGCGCCTGGGAACGTTGAGGCGCGAGCAGCTCGCCAGCGACGCCAAGGAGCTCGGCGCCCCACTGGAGATCGTCGAGGAGGTGGCCGGAAGCGGCTGGCTCCCCGTGCCCCTCTTCTGTGCAGGCGGCATCGCGACGCCGGCGGACGCGGCGCTCGTGATGCAGCTCGGCGCGGAGGGGAACTTCGTGGGCTCGGGGATCTTCAAGTCGGAGGATCCCGAGCGGCGTGCCCGGGCGATCGTCGAGGCGACCACCCACTTCAACGACGCGGAGCGAGTCGCCGCCGCCTCGATCGAGCTCGGGGAGCCGATGCGCGGCGATGACATCGCCCAGCTGGCCGCCGAGGGTGAGCTGCTGCAGCAGCGCGGCGCCTAGATGACGATCGGGCGCAAGCCGCTCAGATGACCGGCTTGGAGGCAGCGCCGCCCGAGCCCGGCGGGCCCGCCCGCCTGCGCATCGGGGTCCTCGCCAGCCAGGGGGACTTTGCGGCCCATGCGAGGGTCCTCGACTCTCTGGGAGCCACCTCGATGGAGGTGCGGACGCCGGACGACCTTCGCGACCTTGACGGCCTGGTGATCCCCGGTGGTGAGAGCACGACGATCACCAAGGCGATCGAGCGCGACCGCCTGGCGGGGGCGATCCGATCCCACGCCGCGCGTGGACGCCCGATCCTTGGCACCTGCGCCGGGATGATCGTCTGCGACCGTGAGCACCTCGGATTAGTGGACGCCGTCGCTCGACGCAACGCCTTCGGGCGCCAGATCGCAAGCTTCGAGGCCGAGCTCGAGATGGGCGGGCTCGGGCCTGAGCCGATCAGGGCGGTATTCATCCGGGCGCCCTGGATCGAGGACCACGGCCCGGAGGTCGAGGTCCTAGCGAGCATCGACGGGCATCCCGTGGCGGTGCGCGAGGGCGAAGTCCTGCTGTGCGCCTTCCATCCGGAGCTCGCCGACGACTCCCGCGTCCACGCGCTGCTGATGGCGAGGGCGACCGCCGCCCGCCGTCGAGCGGGGAGCGAGCAGGGGGTGCAGAGGACCTCATGAGGGACCCCAGGGTGAGCAACCTCGCCCGCATCCTGGTCCGCTACTCCACCGAGGTGAAGGAGGGCGAGACCTGCGTGATCGAGGGCCCCACCGCCGGCGAGCCGCTGATCGCCGCCGTCTACGAGGAGGTCATCGAGGCCGGCGGTTACCCGGTCCTGGCGCTCTCCCTCGAGGGTCAGCTCCCGACGTTCTTCGAGCGGGCGTCGGACGCTCAGCTCGAGTGGGTCTCGCCGCTCTCCGAATGGGCCGCACGGGAGGCGGACTGCCGAATCGCCGTCGGCGCCGACACCAACACCCACGAGCTGTCCGGCGTGGACCCGGAGCGCCAAGGGAAGCGGCGAGCGGCGACGCGCGAGCTGATGGATGTGGTGATGCGCAGGTCCGCCGACGGCGACCACCGTTGGGTCTACACGCTGTTCCCGACCGACGCGTACGCCGCCGACGCCGAGATGAGCCTTGCCCGGTTCGAGGACTTCTACTTCGGGGCTTGTCTGGCCGACAAGCAAGACGGGATCGACGCCTGGGTGCAGGCCTCCAAGGAATGGACCCGCCTCGCCGAGTGGATAGAGGGCCACGAGGAGGTGCGCATCACGGCTCCCGGCACCGACATCAGGCTTGGGATCGCGGAGCGCAAGTTCATCCCCGCGGACGGCAAGCGCAACATGCCGGACGGCGAGTTCTTCACGGCGCCGATCGAGGACGCGGTCGACGGGGAGGTCTCGTTCCATCTGCCGGCGATGGTCGGGGGGCGCGAGGTCGCCGGGGCTCACCTTCGCTTCGACGCCGGCAAGGTCGTCGAAGCGAGCGCTGAGCGTGGCGAGGAGTACCTGATCAGCCTGCTGGACACGGACGAAGGCGCCCGGCGCCTGGGCGAGCTCGGGATCGGCACGAACTACGCGATCGACCGGGGGACCCGAGACGTGCTCCTCGACGAGAAGATCGGCGGCACCGTGCATATGGCGGTCGGGGCGAGCTATCCGGAGTGCGGTGGCAACAACGAAAGCGCCGTCCACACGGACCTGGTCTGCGACCTGCGCCGGGGCGGGCGGATCGAGGTCGACGGCGAGCTGTTTCAGGAGGACGGCCGCTTCCTGGTCTGAGCCCGCGCTGAGCCCGCGCTGAGCCCGCGCTGGGTGCCCAGCGGCTAAGGACTGGGTAAATAAGTCGTTTCGCGCGCAACTTTCTCCACCCGCCGCTGTTATTTGCGACGTCGTTCCCATCGAGACTTGGCGCCAGGGATTGGTGTCGGATCAGATCGAATGGGATGCCGATGCCACAGGGCGGCCGGGCCGGGGCCCGGCCGCCTACGCATGCCCTGACTCAAGTTCGCCCGGCTTCCTAGTATTGGGGCCGTGTCCGGGCATTCGAAATGGGCCTCGATCAAGCACAAGAAGGCCGCCACCGACGCGCGCCGCGGCCAGCTCTTCACCAAGCTCGCGCGGGCGATCACCATTGCGGCGCGGGAGGGGGGCGGTGACCCGGAGGCCAACTTCACGCTGGCCGCGGCGATCCAGAAGGCGCGCGACTACTCGATGCCCAAGGACAACATCCAGCGGGCGATCGATCGCGGGGCCGGCGGGGCCGGCGCGGACGAGACGATCGAGCGAGTGGTGTACGAGGGCTACGGCCCGGCTGGGGTCGCGATGCTCGTGGAGGCGCTGACCGACAACCGCAACCGCACCAGTGCCGAGATACGCCACGCCTTCGACAAGCAGGGCGGAAGCCTCGGCGAACCCGGATCCGTCGCCTGGGTGTTCGAGAGGCGTGGAGTGGTGATGGTGGACGCGAACCGCTACTCCGAGGACGATCTGATCGGGGCGATCGACGTCGGCGCCGAGGACGTGAGCAAGGACGGCGACTCGCTCAAGGTCATCTGCGCCGCGGAGGATTTCGCGGCCGTGCGCGATGCTCTCGAGTCCTCCGGTGTGAAGATCGAGTCCGCCGAGCTCACGATGGAGCCGAAGAGCCTGATCGAGGTGACGGGCGCCGACGCCGCGAGCCTCATGCGGCTGATGGACGCGCTCGACGAGCACGACGACGTCGAAGCGGTGCACGCGAACTTCGATATCCCGGCGGAGCTGCTCGAGCAGGCCGCGGCCTGAGGTCCCGGGGAGGCATCCGGGGCGCGGGCCAGAATCAGTACGCGTGACGGTTGTCATGGGCATCGACCCGGGCGTGGCGAGCACTGGGTTTGGCATCGTGCGCGTGGGTGGCGACGAGATGAGCGCCGCCGACGGCGGGGTGATCGAGGCTCCGCCCGGTAAGCCCATGGAGGGGCGCATGGCCCTGATCCACGACGGGCTCGTCGAGCTCCTCGCCAAGCACGACCCCGTCGCCGTGGCCCTGGAGGACGTCTACTTCGGCAAGAACGTGCGTTCCGCGATCGCGGTCGGCCAGGCTCGCGGCGTCGTTCTGCTGGCGGCTGCGCAGGCCGGCGTACGGTGCTTCGACTACACGCCCCAGGCCGTGAAGATGGCCGTCTGCGGAAGCGGCGCTGCGCCCAAGCACCAGGTTCAGGACATGGTCGGACTCCTGCTCCGCCTCCCCGGGCCGCCCCAATCGGACCACGCCGCCGACGCCCTCGCGGTCGCGATCTGCCACGCGACGCACAGCCGCTCGCCGCACGCGCTTCAAGCGCGCGAAGGGGGGGTCCCGGTCGGATGATCGCCTCGGTTCGCGGGGAGGTCCTGGTACGCCGTCCCGATCACGTCGTGATCGAGTCGGGCGGGGTCGGATACCGCCTGTCGGTCTCGGCGGAGACGCTGAAGTCGGTGCCGGCCCGCGGCAAGGAAGCGACCCTCCAGACAGAGTTGGTAGCTCGCGAGGACTCGCTGTCGCTCTACGGCTTCGCGAGCGAAGAGGAGCGCGACCTCTTCCTGCACCTGACGTCGGTGTCCGGCATCGGGCCCAAGGTCGCGATCGCGATCCTCTGCGGCGGTGCTCCCCGGGAGCTCCTGGGGGCGATCGCGGCCGGTGACGCCAAGCGGTTCCAGGCCGCGCCTGGCGTGGGCAAGCGGACTGCGGAGCGGCTGATCGTGGAGCTGCGCGAGAAGGTGGCCGGAGAGCTGAGCGACGGAATTTCTGATCGGGACGCCCCGGCGAACGACAACCCTCGCGGCATGGCGCGGGACGGCCTCATGCACCTCGGCTACACGCTCAACGAAGCCGAGCGCCTCCTCGACGGCGCCGTGGGGGAGAGCGCGGAGGAGCTGATCGCCGCGGCGCTGCGACGCGCCGGCGATGGCACCGAGGCGAGATCGTGAGCATCGCGCGCGACCCCGGGATCGAGCAGGCCAACCAGTCCGCGGGCGAGGATGCTGGGGAGCGGCTCGCGGACGTCCGGCTCGCCGGCGGCGAGGAGGAGCTCGACCGCTCGCTGCGTCCCAAGGGACTGGCCGACTTCGTCAACCAGGAGCAGGTCACCGCCCAGCTCGAGGTCTTCATCGAGGCAGCCAAGCGACGCGGCGAGCCGCTCGACCACGTGTTGCTTGCCGGGCCGCCCGGGCTCGGCAAGACGTCGCTCGCCTACATCGTCGCGACCGAGCTCGAGGTACCGCTCGTACAGACGGCCGGCCCCGCCCTGGAGCGAAAGGCCGACATCGCCGCGTTCCTGACCGCGCTAGAGCCCGGTTCGGTGTTCTTCATCGACGAGATCCACCGCCTCGGCCGCGCGATCGAGGAGACGCTGTATCCGGCGATGGAGGACAGGCGCCTCCCAGTCGTGCTCGGGCAGGGGGCGGGTGCGCGCACCGTGACGCTCGACCTGCCCCCGTTCACGCTCGTCGGCGCGACCACGCGGACCGGCCTTCTGACCACACCGCTGCGGGATCGGTTCGGGGTCTGTCACCGGTTCGAGCACTACGAGCCCGACGCGCTCGCGGAAATCGTGCGGCGCTCGGCTCGGATCCTCGGCGTTCAGATCGAAGCCGACGGAGAGCGCGAGGTCGCTGAGCGCTCCCGGGGCACCCCTCGGGTCGCCAACCGCCTCCTGAAGCGAGTCCGGGACTTCGCCGAGGTCCGCGGGGCCGGGGTCGTGACCGGGGACGTGGCCCGCGAAGCACTGGGGCTGCTGGAGGTCGACGCTGCGGGACTGGATCGCCACGACCGCGCCATCCTGGGCGCGATCGCGACCAAGTTCTCGGGGGGGCCGGTTGGCCTCTCCACGCTGGCGGCTGCGGTGGACGAGGAGCAGGACACGATCGAGGACGTCTACGAGCCCTACCTGCTCCAGCAGGGGCTCTTGAAGCGCACCCCGAGGGGCCGCGTGATCACCGAGCGCGGCTTCGAGCACCTCGGGCTGCCCGTGCCCGAGGGCATCGCGAGCCTGTTCTGAGCCCTCCCCGGTGGCTGGGGGGATCGGCCCTCCGCGCCCGTCAGCCGCACCCAGCGGCACACATGACGTCCATAGTCTTCCGGAGCTGCTTCGCGGAGAGGACGCCCGGGGGGACCGGCTGGGCCCGGTAGCTGAAGGTCGACTTGAACGTCATGAGGAAGGTGCGCTGGCCATCGGAGGTGTAGCCGGCTATCGATCCGCCCGGCTGGGCTCCCTGCGTCTGCTGACCCCAGTCGATCAGCCACCCCCCATCCGGCAGGAGGCGAGCCGACCCGCAACAGATGGAGAGGGGAATGTCCGGATCGGCGATCGACTGGATCAGGGTGGCCGTTTGAGCCACCTGGTCGATCCGGTAGCGCGCCATTCGGGGGGCCTGATCCGTGAGCGCGGTGCGGTTGTCGAAGACGCTCAAGGTCCCGTCGGGGAGCAGGCGCGCGTCGTGTTGCCCGCCGAGCGGATACTGGTGCGGATCCCCGATCACCGTGAGGCTCCGGTTCGTTGTGGTGCCGCCGAGCTTCCAGACGATGTTGCCGGTGGCCTTGTTGATCTTGTAGACGGCGTCCAGCTGCCTGAAGGAGGCGATCACGGCGTTGCCGTGCGGCTCGATCGAGTTCCAATGCGGGATGTCGTAGCCGCGCCGCGCGGGGTTCCTGAGCGTGTAAGGCCACCACCGTCCGGTCTCAGCGCGGGCGATGTGGTCCTGGGTCTTCCAGTCCCACAGCAGCTTGCCCTGCGGGCCCACCTCCTGCAGCTCGGCATTGAGGACGTCGGCGTCAGATGGCCCCCCGTAGGGGCTCAGATCGACATGGCTCTGCGGGGAGTGGGCGCCGATCAGGTAGGCGCCACCTGGGAGCAACTGGAGGTCGTGGCCGTCCTCTGGAGCTCCAGCGGCTGTGAGGAGCGTGCGGACCAGCTTCCCATCCAGGCGGCGGATCTCGAACCGACTGGACTGGCCGCTCGATCGGAACCACAGGATGTGGCCGTCCGGAAGCACCCGTGGCCCCTGCACCGAGAGGTGGTACCACCAGATCGGCACGCCGTTGCTGTCGAAGATCATCGCGTATCGAGGTGCGCCGGGGCCAAAGCGGTCGTCCGCGGTGAAGAACTGGGGCGACACCGTCCCGCTCTTGGTGAAGGTGTACGCCGGGAAGTTGGGGGGCAGGCAGCGGACGTAGTAGCGATGGAACTGCTGGCTCCCGGTCTGCCGGACGGTGACCGTGAACTCCCGTCCGGTGCGCAGCGGGATGACGACGGCGTGGTCGCCGCTTCGGAACGGGTGGTCACCCACCGCTACCTGCCAGGGCGGCAATGCGTGGGTCTGGACCGTAACGGCCCGGTTGTTGCATCGAACCACGTAGTCGTGGATCTGCGGCGCGTAGCCAGGGGAGAGCGTCGAGGCGTTGAAGCTGGCAAGCGCGGCGGGCGGCGCGGGGTCCGCGCAGGCTGGCGCGGCGAGGTAGCCCGCCAGCACGAGCACGGAGATCGCCGCCAAGCCAAGAGGGCGGATGCGGCCGCCTGCCATCGCGTTGATCGTACCCTCAACCGTCGAGGCTGGGTCGCAACGCTCATCCACTACCCTCTCGGCGTGCCGTTCTTCATCTGTCCGAACTGCGGGAACCGCGAGCTCTCGAGTGAGCGAACCGCAGGCCTCTCGGCCCGGCCGAAGAGTTGCTCAAAGTGCGGGTTCGGGTTCATCTTCGAGCTGCTCGACGACTACTATCCCGCGCCCGAGGCCGCGTTCTTCGTCTGTGACCAGGAGGGGCGCGTGCTCGACGTCGGCAAGGGCGGCTTCGAGCTCACCGGCCTCAAGGACGAGCAGGTGATCGGGCGCCCGGTTCGCGAGGTGCTGGGGCTCGAATGGGTCGACGAAGGCGACGGAGGCCAGACTGCGGACATTGACCAGGACGGGACCACCGACCCGATCGAGACGACCCTCGAGTGGGGGGTGCGCTCGCTCGGCAAGCGGGTGCACGTGAACGCCGAGGGGGACCTGCCCGCGGACGCGGTCGCCGACGTCTTCCCCGCGTACGACGATGACGGCGGGCTCCTGCTCGTTCTCACCCCGAAATAGGGTGGGGGCGAGGCGCAACCGGCACGGGGTCTTTGAGTGATGGGCGGACGGCGCCGAAACCTGCTGATCATCGCGTTGGTCCTCGGGCTGCTCGCTGCCTCGGCGATCGTGATCGCGACCAAGCCGACGGTGCTCGGTCTCGACCTGCGCGGCGGGACCCAGCTCGTCTATCAGGCGCGGCCGACACCCCAATCGCCGACGGTCACGCCCGATTCGATCGACCGGGCGATCAACATCATCCGCACCCGAACCGACAAGTTCGGCGTTTCGGAGCCCGAGATCTCGCGGCTGGGGAGCGACGGGATCCAGGTCGGGCTTCCAAACGTCCAGAACGCCCAGCAGGCGATCGACCAGATCGGGACGACCGCACAGCTGTACTTCTACGACCTCGAGGCGAACATCGTCCCGCCGCCGGGGAAGAACGTGCCGGCCGATCCCGCGGCTCAAGCCGACCCCAACCCGGAGGCCACGTACACCCTCCCCAACCTCTATGACGCGGTCAAGTTCGCGTCGAAGCGAAAGCCCCAGTGCTTCCAGGACAAGTGCACGACCAGCGGGCCGACGTACTACCTGTTCGACGCGAAGTCTCACGCGCTGAAGGCGGGCCCCGCCGAGAAGCAAAAGGACCTGTTCCTCCAGTTCCGGAACACCCAGAAGAAGCCCCCCGGGACGACAATCCTCAGCGTTCCACAGGGGACGGTGGTGGCGGCGGCGCCGACGAAGCCCTCCCTAAGCCTTTCGCCCGCGGAGATCTCGAACTCCCCGCAGTTCGTGCTCAATGACCGCCCGGCGCTGAACGGCACCCAGATCCAGAACCCGCAGCAGAACTTCGACCCGACCACCAATCAGCCGAACGTTACCTTCGACTTCACCGACAGCGGCAAGACGGCGTTCCAGGACGTGACCCGCACGATCGCCCAGCGGGGCAACGCGACCGCGCCGCCGGGGACGTTCAGCTCGTCCTCGGCGGACCAGTACTCGCAGCACTTCGCGATCGTGCTCGACAACCAGGTCTTCTCCAGCCCGATCATCAACTTCCTCGACAACCCGGACGGGATCGACCCTCGCACCGGCGCGCAGATCTCCGGCAACTTCGACATCAACTCCGCGCAGGACCTGGCGACGATCCTCCAGACCGGCGCCCTGCCGGTGAAGCTGGCACTCGAGAGCCAGAGCACGGTCTCGGCGACGCTGGGGCAGCAGGCGCTGGACCAGGGCCTGCGCGCGGGCGTCGTCGGCCTGATCGTGGTCGTCCTCTTCCTGCTCCTCTATTACCGCCTGCTCGGGGCGGTGGCCGTCCTGGGGCTCGGCGTCTACGGCGTCTTCTTCTACGCGCTGGTGAAGCTGATCCCGATCACGCTCACCCTGCCCGGCATCGCCGGACTGATCCTGACTATCGGGGTGGCGGCCGACGCCAACATCGTCATCTTCGAGCGAATAAGGGAGGAGGCACGAGCTGGACGCTCCACCCTGTCCGCGATCGCCCAGGGGTATCGCAAGGGGATCGCGACCATCGTCGACGCAAACGTCATCACCCTGTTCACGGCGTTCATCCTCTTCGTGCTCGCCACAGCGGGCGTCAAGGGGTTCGCGTTCACCTTGGGCATCGGCACGCTCGTCTCGCTGTTCACGGCGGTGCTGTTCACCCAGGCTGTTCTGGGCTCACTCGGCCGGTCGCGAGTCCTTCACTCGCCCCGAGCCCTCGGAGCGGGGCCGCAGCGCGTGCGCTGGCACTTCGACTTCAGCGGCGCCTCGCGCTGGTTCTTCTCGATCTCGGGGACGATCCTCGCGATCGGCGCGATCTCCCTCGCTACCAAGCAGCTCAACCTGGGGATCGACTTCACGTCGGGCGCCAAGGTCACGGCGAGCCTCCAGAAGTCGACGAGCGTGGATCAGGTCCGCAGCGCGCTCGAGAGGGCCAACGTCGGCAACGCGTCGAGCGCCGAGATCCAGTCGGTGACCAACGACAAGCTGGGTCCGAACGTAATCGAGATCCAGGGCAAGATCCCCAAGGGCCAGGTCAACGGGACCGTCAAGAACGCGCTCGCGAAGAGCTTCGGCCTGCACGGCGGGACCCAGGGCTTCCAGAGCACGACGGTTGGCCCGACGTTCGGGGCCCAGGTGGCGCGCAGCGCGCTAATCGCGATCATCTTCTCGCTGCTGGTGATCTCGGCCTACGTGGCGATCCGGTTCGAGCCCAAGTACGCGATCCCCGTGATCATCGCCCTGCTCCACGACATCCTGATCACGGCGGGGGTGTACTCACTGACCGGGCAGGAGGTGACTAGCGGGACCGTCGCAGCCTTCTTGACCATCCTGGGCTACTCGATGTACGACACGGTCATCGTCTTCGACCGCATTCGCGAAAACGTGCCCCGGATGCCTCGGGCCGCCTTCTCGCAGATCGCCAACAAATCGATGAGCGAAGTGCTCACCCGGTCGCTGATCACCGGGTTGTCCACAGTCTTCCTGGTCACGGTGCTTTACATCTTCGGCGGTGCGACCCTCAAGGACTTCGCCTTCGCAATGATGGTCGGGGTGGCGTCCGGCGCCTACTCGTCGATCTTCATCGCAACCCCGGTCCTCACGCACTGGAAGGAGCGCGAGCCCGCCTATCGAGCTCGCCGTGGCCGCCTGATCGAAGAGATGGGCCACCTGCCGACGTTCCCGGAGGAAAACGTAGTCGCGAGGCTGGGCGAGGACGGCGAGGCGGTGCCGGCGGCCCCCGCCCCCTCACGCGGCGCGCCGAAGCCCGCTCCCGCGGCCAGGCAGGAGCCCGCTGAACCGCCCGCGGAGCCCATGGAGGCGGAGGTCGGCGACGGGTCCGAGTCCGATGGCGCTGCGGAGCCCGCCGAGCCTGAGCGGCTCACGGCCGGCGCCGGTCGCGAGCCCAGTCGGCAGCCGCGGTCCGAGCGCCAGCGAAAGCGCCGGCAGCAGCGCCGCCGGCGAAAGCACGGGAGGAATCGCTGATGGCCCTGGTCGTCTGGTTCACCGTCGGGCTTGCGCTCTGGCACTTCACGGTGTTCGTCCCGGATCGCTTCTGGGCTGGGATCGTGGGCGCGCTGCTGGGCGCGGTCGCGGGCGCCATGCTCTCCGGCGGGATCGTCCAAATCGTCTCCGGCCGGACCATCGGCGACACCGACCTCATTACGGCCCTCGTCGCCATCCCCGGCACCCTGATCGGCCTCGCTGCGATCTACGCGCTGGGCGTGCGGCGCGAGCGCCTGGCCGGCCTCGAATAGGGCGGCAGGCCGCTCAGGTCGGCTCGGCGCGTCGCCTCCCGCGAGACGCCCAGGGTTCCCCGCAGGTCCAGGGCGAGACTTGAACGGTTTGGTAGCCCATGGGGTACCAAAGGCCCACAGAGTGCAGGGCGGCGCCTCGCGGGGGAGGCGCTCCCCACCCAGCGCTGCTTCACCGACGCTCGAGGTGGGGGCGAGTTCCGTCCCCGCCTGTTCTTAGCCTGGCAACGTGGCTGGCCTGCCGTCCGATTCGCTGATCCCGGGGAGAGCATTCACGCTCGAGCCCTACTCGTACGCCGAGGCACGGTCGCTGATCGAGGCGCTCGACCTACCGGAGCCGGTCGCCGTGACGCTGGTTCGCCGGGGTTACCGGACGGTCGCGGAAGCCCGGGCGTTTCTCGAAGCCGACGAAACCCACGACCCGTTCGAGTTCGATCGCATGGGCGAGGTGGTCGAGCTGATCGGCAATGCGATCGCCGCCGGACGCACGATCACGGTTCACGGCGACTACGACTGCGACGGGGTCTGCTCGACCGCGATCCTGATCCGGGCATTGCGCGAGCTGGGGGCCCACTGCGACTGGTACATCCCCGACCGGCTTCGGGACGGGTACGGGCTGACGATGGAGGGGGTTGAGCGGCTGGCCGCCCGCGGCACGGGCCTCCTGCTGACGACCGACTGCGGGATCGGCTGCGCCGAGGAGGTCGCCGCCGCGCGACGCAGCGGGGTCGACGTGATCGTCACCGACCACCACGAGCCGGGGGACCGACTGCCCGACTGCCCAGTCCTTCACCCGCGGGTGAGCGGCTATCCGTGCGAGGAGCTCTGTGCGACCGGGGTCGCCTACAAGCTCTCGGCCGCGCTCCTGGGGCCGGACAGGGTTGAGCGAGAGCTGGACCTGGTGGCGCTGGCCACCGTCGCCGACCTCGTCCCCTTGCGGGGCGAGAATCGCACGCTCGTTCGCGCCGGGCTTGCCGTCGCGCGAAGGGCGGGGCGGCCCGGGCTGCGGGCCCTCTGCCGGGCGGCCGGCGCGGAGCCCGTTCGCCTCGACGAGGGCGATTTGTCCTTCCGGCTCGCTCCCCGGGTCAACGCCGCCGGGCGCCTCTACCGCGCCGACGCCGGAGTCGAGCTGATGCTGACGGAGGATCACGAGCGGGCGACGGCGATCGCGGCTGAGCTGGATGGGGCCAATCGCGAGCGACGCGATGCGGAGCGGGCGGTGCTCGATGCTGCGGAGCGGGCCCGGGGGGAGCTCGCGGAGGAGCTCGCCTCCGCGCCGGCCCTGGTCCTCGCCGGCGAGGGGTGGCATGCGGGCGTGGTGGGCATCGCAGCCTCACGCCTGGTGGAGCGCCATTGGGTTCCCGTGGTCCTGATCGGCATTGACGCCGAAGGTCGAGGGCGTGGGTCGGGACGCGCGATTCCGGGATTCGACCTGCTCGGCGCGCTCGACGCCTGCGGCGAGCACCTGTCGCGCTATGGCGGCCATCGCGCGGCAGCCGGCCTGGAGATCGAGGCCGGAAGGATTGAGGCGTTCCGCCAGGCCTTCGCGGCTCATGCCAGAGAGGTCCTAGGCGGCCGCGAGCGGATGCGGACGGAGGGGATCGACGCCGTAGTGGGCGGCGAGAGCCTGGGGCACGATGTCGCCGAGCAGCTCGGGCGCTTGGGCCCGTTCGGGATGGGCAATCCAGGCGTTCGCCTGCTGGTGCCGTCGGCCCGCCTCTGCGACGTACGGCCGATGGGCGACGAGAACAAGCACGCGAGGTTCCGCCTGGAGAGCGGCTCCCGAAGCGCGCTCGGCGTCGCCTTCGGCGTCAACGGGGCCCTGGCCCCGGACAGGCTCGCCGAGCCCCTGGACGTCTCGTTGAAGCTCGAGCTCAACGAGTGGCAGGGCGCCGTCTCGCCCCGAGTCGTGCTCGGAGAGGTCTACCCGGAGTCACCCCCCGGGGCGCCCGCGGAGACCCCGCAACCGGATGAGCGCGAGTGGATGGATCGACTCGACACCGAGCGCAACGCGCCCCTGGACGCGTGGCCGCGGCCGGACCCGAGCGAGGCCGGTGATGCGCGTGCTCGGCGCGAGACGATCGATCGCCGGAGCGCCTCGGGCGTGGCGACGGTGGCGGCAGTGGCCTCGAGCGGCGGCGCGGTTCTCGCCCTGTGCGCAGATGCGCTCCGCCGCAGGGCGCTCGTCGAGCGCGCCGCGGCCCCGGCGCGGTTCGGCGGCGGCACCGTGGCGATCGCCTCCGGGCGCTTGGCCGACGACGCCACCGACGCCGCCATAGCCACGGTGGCCGACGCCGGGACGGGGGTCGTGCTGGCCGATTGGGCCGCGTTGGCAAGAAACCCGGGGATGGCCTCGGGGTTCGACCACGTAGTGATCGTCGATCCGGCGCCGTTTCGCCACCTCGAGCGTGCGGCCTTCGCCGGCGAGGGCTTTCTCCATCTCGCCTGGGGCGGGGCCGAGGTCGAGCTGGCGCTTCGCATTCACGCCGAGGAGTGGCCGGACCGCGCCGCCGTTGAGGGGCTCTATCGCTCCCTGCGCTCGGCGGCCGTGGATCGCTCGCCGCATGGCGAGGCGCTGGGCCAGGATCGGGTTCGCGAGCTGCTGAACGGCCCCGGCCGCTACCCACGTTCGCCCGAGGTCGCTGCTCGGCGTCTGCGGCTCCTGGAGGAGCTCGGGGCGGTCAGCTGGGAGCTGTCCGCCGCCCCCCGCACCCTGCTCGTCGTATCCTCGGAGGGGAAACTCGAGGAGCTCGAGACCTTCGTCGCGTACCGCGAGCGGTACGAGGAGGGCAGGCAATTCCTAAGCGCGTCAAGACAACCGAGCTAGACGCAGCCCGAGGCGCCAAGCACGCCGCGGCTAAGCGCGTGCCCGACTCGAGTTCGTCCGTGAACGTGGCGCGAGGGGCGCCGAAGGCGCCGGGTCGCCGCGGGGCCAATGGTGCCCAGGCGCCCCCTGACCGCAAGGGTCACACCAGGGTTGGCGCGAAGGACGGCGCGCACGAGCCCGCGGCGCTGGTCACCGAGCAGGCCCAGGAGCTGACCGACGAAGAGCGCGCGCTGCTTGGCGACCTGCTGGCGGTGATCGCCGAGCACAGCCTGGACGCGGCGCGCGAGGTCGACCCGGAGGCGGTCGAGCGCGCCTTCACATTCGCCTGTGAGCGGCACGGCGACCAGCGCCGCCGGACC
>JBOGZC010000050.1:0-27111 GCA_050697075.1 Solirubrobacterales bacterium
CCCCCGGCTGAGCCTGCGGTGGTCGCGCCGCCGGCCGCTCCGCCTCCGGCCGCGCCGCCCCCGAGCTTCAGGCCGAACAGGGTCTTCACGAGCCCCAGCAGGCCGAACGGCGCCAACCCGGCGATCGCCTTGGAGCTCGAGCGAAGCTGACGGCGGTAACGGCGGCAGGAGGCACAATCCCGAACATGCCGGCGGGCCGGTCCGGATGCCTTGGACAGCCCCTCGGCCGCCTCGGCGAGCTCAAGCCGCACCTCGTCGCAGGTGAGCAGGCGCGCCTCGCTCGACTCGGCGAGCGCCATCCTCCCGCGCACGAGCAGCGACTTCACGGCCGGCAACGTCGTCCCCATCGCCTGCGCGATCTCCGTGTAGGAGAGGTCGTCGATCTCGCGCAGGACCATCGCCGACCGCTGCGTTTCGGGAAGCTCCCGCATGTCGGAGACGATCTCCCGCAGCTCCTCCCGCTGCTGCACCTGCTCGAGCGTCGTGGTCCCGTTCTCGTGCGGGTGGACGTCCATCGAGTCCTGGCCCTCCGGAACCGGCCGCCGGAGGAAGTTCAGGCAGCGGTTGCGGGCGATCCGGTAGAGCCACGGGCGGGCTTTGATCGGCCGCTCGTCGGCGATCATCGCCGTGTGCGCCGCCACGAAGACCTCCTGGAGCACGTCCTCCGCGTCCTGCGGCGAATGGAGCAGGTGGCGGCAGAACGTCAGCAGCCGGGCCTGGTAGCGGTCGAACAGGACCTCGAAGGCCCGATCGTGCCCATCGCGAATCAAAGCGACGAGCCGTTCGTCGCTCTGCAGCCGCAGCAGCGGCGAGCGCCGCGCCAGCAGGCCGCTATGCGAAGCGGTTGTGAGGGCAGAAGCCTCCATGCACCCCTTGCTGCAACGAACACGCTACTCGCCCCCAGGTTGCGCTTCAACCACCAAGTACTGCTTCCCGGTATCCGGGCGCCTCCTCGTTGCGCACGGATCCGTGTACCCAGTGCCCGGGGCGGGAATCGAACCCGCAAGCCCTTTCGGGCGGCGGCTTTTAAGGCCGCCTGACTTCACCAGTTTGTCGACCCGGGCCTGGTCAGGATCGTAGCCGTGAAATCGCGTCCGATTCGCTTGCGAACATACGTTCGTGTACGACGGCGATCGAGTGGTCGAGGTACTCGAGCGTGCAGTTCGCGGTGAAAGCGGATGGGACATCAGCAAGGCGACTGGCGTTTCTCGTCGAACCGTCACGCGCTGGCTCTCGGGCCACACGCCAAGACTTCGCCTGCCTCCGCAGGATGGCGACCCTCGGTCGGTCCTGACCCGGGAGCAGGGCGGCCCCTACGCCTATGTCCTTGGCCTGTACCTGGGCGACGGCCATCTCGCAGAGATGCGTCGCAACGTGCTTTTGCTGCGCATCACGCTCGACGCCAAGTACCCCGGGATCATCAGCGAAGCGGCGGCCAGCGTGCGGTCGGTGATGCCAACGAATCGAGTCAGCGCGCGCCGGCGGCGGACGGCCAACGTGGTCGATGTCTCCTGCTACTCGAAGCGCTGGCGCCTCCTGCTGCCCCAACATGGCGCTGGCCCCAAGCACGAGCGTCCGATCGCATTGGAGCCTTGGCAGGCGAGCATCACGTCACAGCATCCGGAAAGACTGATCCGCGGGCTCATCCACTCGGACGGCTGCCGGTTTGTTGCCCGCCAATCTCGCAACGATCGGATTTACCGCTATTCGCGCTACTGCTTTGCGAATCGGTCGGGTGACATCATCCGGATCCTCTGCAAGCACCTGGACATGGTCGGAGTTGCGTGGACCAGGTCCTCCCTCGAGCAGGTGCAGATCGCCCGCCGTGACTCTGTAAGGCGGCTCGATCGCTTTGTCGGCCCCAAACAGTGATCCGCCAGGGACTTGCTCTATTGCCTCGGGATCACGCTGATATTGAACTCGCTGGTGCCCAGCGCGCCGTAGATCCGCAGCCACAGCGGCAGGTACATCTCCATTCCTCGCGCTGCCGAGATGTCGCCGAGGTCGGTGACCCGCCCCGCGCCCCACCCGAAGCTCTGAAGCAGCTCAGCCACCTGGGCCTTCGCCCCCTCGTCATCGCCACAGATGAACAGGTTGGTCGATTCGCCGAGCGTCCCCGGCGAGACCATGACGCTCGCGTTGACGGTATTCAGCGCCTTCACGACCCTCGCGTCCGGAAACGCGTGCTGGATCCGCTCGCCGAGGCTGTCGTCATTGCACACCGACAGCGTCGGCGGCATGCCCTGGCTGAAGTCGAGCGTGTTGGCGACGTCGATCAGCACCTTTCCCTCAAGGTTCTCGGCACCCGCCGCCTCGAGGGCCTCGAGCGACGCCCCACCGGCCGTCGCGTTGACCACCACCTCGCCGAACCCGGCAGCGTCGGCGAACGAGCCCTCGCTGGCGCCATCGCCTGCCTCCGCCGCCCATGCGACCGCCTTCTCGTTGCCCGCCTGCCGCGAGCCCATCTTCACCTCGTGACCCAGCTCGACCAGCCTGCCGGCGATCGCCTGCCCGACCGTCCCGGTTCCGAGCACACCGAATCTCATCCGCTCCGCACCCTACCCGCACGATCTCGCCACCGTTTCGTCACACCCCGGCTCACATCCCGTTCATCCCCGCCGCCACCATTTCCGCGATGCCAGATCACTCCCCGAACCGTCAATGCCGAGCGCCGGGGAGGAGCTCCCGTCCGCGGACCATCACTTCGTGCCGACAACCTGCGATGTCGGCGCAAAGTGACGGTCCAGGTGCCCCCTACGGCACCCGGCGCTATCGGCCGTGAGAGGCCAGTGACGTGACGCGCTACAAGCGTGCCGGGCCGATGCTGGTCGTCGAACCGGAGCCGAAGCACGTCGAGGAGGTTTCGATGCGTGAGCTGAGCCGCGACACCTCGGCAATCGTGGCCCGGGTGCGCGAGGGCCGGCGAGCAATCGTCACCAGCCGCGGCAAACCGGTGGCGGTGATCCTCGAGATCGATGAAGCCGTAGGCCTGTGTGGGACGGTGCTCCTCACCCGCCTTGAAGCAGAACGGCGATCGTTCGGCGACCAACTCGACGACCGGCTGCGCAAGGGCGAGACTCGTCGAACCGAAAGGTCGCTCGGCCGTCGCGGCGGTCAGAACTGACCCCGGACGAGCGGGCGCGCCTGGCCGACGGCCCGTAGATTGCCGCCGCACCGTGGAGGATTCGATCTTCGCAACGGTCCTGCTTCCGCTGGCGTTGGCGGTGATCATGGCGAGCCTCGGGATGTCCCTGACCGTCGAGGACTTCCGGCGCGTGTTCGTCAACCCGAGGGGCGTGTCGATCGGGGTCCTCAACTTCGCCCTGCTCTCGCCGCTGCTCGCCTTCGGCGTGGCCCACGTGTTCTCACTCGACCCCCCGCTCGCGGTGGGGTTGGTCCTGCTGGGCGCGTCGCCCGGGGGAGTCCTGGCGAACCTGTTGACCCATCTCGCGCGCGGGGACACGGCTCTGTCGATCACGATGACCGGGATCTCGAGCCTCGGCGCCGTCGTCACCGTCCCCCTGTTCCTCGGCCTGGCGACCTCCCACTTCGGGGCGACGGGGCTCGACCAGCACGTGGGGATGCTCGGGGTCGTCGCCAGGGTGTTGTTGATCACCGTGGTCCCGCTGGCCATCGGCATGCGCCTGCGGGCGCGCCGTCCCGACTGGGTTGCGAAGACCAGCCGCACCTTGCGCCGCGTCACCGCCGTGATCTTCATCGGGGCGGTCGTCGGCGTGATCGTCGCGGAGCATCAGCGCGTGTTCGACAACCTCGGCGCTGTGGCGGCGCCGGCCATCACCCTCAACGTCCTGGCGATCTCCGGGTCGTTCGCGATTGCCCGGCTGGCCCAGCTCGACAGCAGGCAGTCGACTGCGATCGCAATCGAGCTGAGCATCCACAACGCCGTGCTCGCGCTTGCCGTGGGCGCGTCCATCGCGACGGTGTTGACCGTGCCCGCCGCCGTGTACGCGAGCTTCATGTTCATCCCTGCCGGCCTGTTCGCCTGGGTGATGTACGGGCGCAATCGCTCAGCGATTTCCGAGTAGGTTGGGCGACGTGTCCCAGCTCGCAGTCAAGCGCGCCGGCGAGGTCGCCTACCGGCAGGCGGAACCGTCACCGGGGTCGGACCGTCTTCCGGCACTGTGCATACACGGATGGCCACAGAGCTCCTACATGTGGCGCCACCTGCTTCCCGAGCTCGCTTCCGCGGGCCACCGGGCGGTGGCGCCGGATCTCGCCGGCTTCGGGGACTCACCGCCGGATCCGCCGGGCGTATACGAACGGCGCGTCGAGATGGTGGAACGCTTCCGCCGCCAGGTCGGGCTCGATCGGGTCGTGCTGATGGTCCACGACACCGGTGGCTTGATCGGCCTCCGCTGGGCATGCGATCACCCCGATGCCGTGGGCGGCCTGGTGATCACGAATACGGGGTTCTTCCCCGACCATGTGTGGATCGAGATCGCCCAGACCATGCAGACCCCGATCCAGGGCGAGGCCCTCGTGGACAGCCTCTCGCGCGAGGCATTCGGGACGATCCTCGAGGAGGCCTCCAATTCGTTCGACGAGCACGCGCTGGACGAGTACTGGAAGGCGTTCTCCACGCCGGAGAACCGGCGCGGCATGCTCGAGCTCTACCGCTCCTTCGACCTCGACGAGCTGAAGCCCTACCAGGCGAAACTCGCGGCTCTCGGCGTCCCCACGCTGGTCCTGTGGGGCCAGGCGGACGAGTACCTGCCCGTCGACTACGCCTCGCGGTTCGCAACGGGGATCCCCGGCTCGAAGCTCGTGCTGCTAGACGGCGTTCGCCACTTCCTCTTCGAGGACGAGCCGGAGCGCTGTGCGGAGGAGGTCATCGCATTCCTTCAACAGGCAGGTGTCTGACCCGGTGGCGAAGCTGATCTATTCGGCGATCGCCTCCCTCGACGGCTACATCGAGGACGAGGACGGGAAGTTCGACTGGGCCGCGCCCGACGAGGAGGTCCACACGTTCGTCAACGACCTCGAGCGGCAGGTCGGCACCCACCTCTACGGGCGCCGGATGTACGAGGTGATGGCCTATTGGGAGAAGCCACCCGCCCTTGCCGACCAGTCGCCCTACATTCGAGACTACGCGGAGATCTGGCAGGCGGCCGACAAGGTCGTGTTCTCAAAGACGCTGGAGGCGGTCTCCAGCGCGAGGACGCGGATCGAGCGGGAGTTCGATCCCGACGCGGTCCGGCAGATGAAATCGTCGGCGGCGCGCGACCTCGGCGTGGGTGGTCCCGAGCTGGCCGCCCAGGCGCTCGAGGCCGGGTTGGTGGACGAATTGCACCTCTTCGCGGTGCCCGCCGTGGTGGGGGGCGGCAAGGCCTGGCTCCCCGACGGTGTCCGCGTGAAGCTCGAACTGTTGGACGAGCGCCGTTTCGGTAACGGCACCGTCCACTTCCACTATGCGGTCAGCCCGTGGTCTGAATAGATACGCCCTGACAGCGCGTCAGAGCTGAACCCAAACGGTCTTGGTCTCGAGGTAGGCGTCCAGGTTGGCGTGGCCCTTCTCGCGGCCGATGCCGGAGGCCTTGTAGCCGCCGAAGGGCGCCGCCGGGTCGCCGCCGCCCCAGGTGTTGACGTAGACGTTGCCAGCCTGGAGCATCGCGGCCAGCTTGTGGGCGTTGGAGACGTCGCGGGTCCACAGGCCGGCGGCGAGGCCGTATTCCGTGTCGTTGGCGCGGCGTGCGACCTCCTCGAGGTCCTCGAAGGGCATCGCCACCAGCACGGGCCCGAAGATCTCCTCGCGGGCGATTCGCATCGAGTCCTCGACCCCGGTGAACAGGGTGGGGGGGACGAAGTAGCCGCCCGCGCCTTCGGGGCCCCCGTTGCCACCGCCGTCGCTGCCGCCGGCCACCAGCTCCGCGCCGTCGGCGACCCCGGAATCGATGTAGCCCCTGACCCGCTCGAGCTGCTCCTCGGAGATCAGCGGGCCGAACTGGGTCTCCGGGTCGAGTCCCGGCCCGACCTTGGCCTCGCGGGCGTAGGCGGCCAGCCGCTCCGTGACCTCGTCGAAGAGCTCGCTCGCGACGTAGAGGCGCGAGCCCGCGTTGCACGCCTGGCCGGAGTTGGAGTAGATGCCCGCATACGAGCCGGGGATCGCCCGGTCGAGGTCGGCGTCGGGCAGGATGATGTTCGGGCTCTTGCCGCCCAGCTCGAGCGTCAGCCGCTTCAGCGAGCGCCCGCACTTGGCGCCGATCTCCCGGCCGACGACGGTCGACCCCGTGAACGCGACCTTGTCGACGCCCGGGCTGTCGACCAGCGCCGCGCCGGTTGAGCCGTCCCCGGTGAGCACGTTGAGCGTCCCCTCCGGGAACCCGGCCTCCAGGGCGAGCTCGCCAAGCCGCAGCGCGGTCAGGGGCGTCTGCTCGGCGGGCTTGAGGACGATCGAGCAGCCGGCCGCGAGCGCCGGGGCGACCTTCCACATCGCCATCAGGAGCGGGTAGTTCCAGGGGACGATCTGGGCGCACACCCCGACCGGCTCGCGCACCGTGTAACAGAGCACGTCGCGGGCCGACACCGGGATCGTCTCGCCTTCGATCTTGGTGGGCCAGCCCGCGTAGTAGCGCAGGTGGCTCACGGTCGCGGCGATGTCTCCCTTGGCGGCCGCGAGCGGCTTGCCGTTGTCGAGGGACTCCAGCTCGGCGAGCTGCTCGCCGTTCGCCTTGATCAGCTCGGCGAGGGCGTACATCAGGCCCGCCCGCTTGGAAGCGCTCACCTTGCGCAGCGGCCCCTCCAGCGCCGCCCGCGCGGCGGCCGTGGCGCGCTGGACGTCCTCCGGGCCGGCGAACGCGACCTCGCAGATCGGCTCGCCTGTGGCCGGGTCGATGGTCTCGAACACCCGGCCGTCGGTGGCCTCGACCCGCTCGCCGCCAATGATGAGGAGCTGCAGACGGCCCTCGACGAACTCGCGGGCCGCGTCTGAGAGCGCCTGGGAGGTGGCGGTGGCCATCGCCGTCATCGTATCGGCGCGGGTCCGACGCCCGGCGGCGGCTCAGCAGCCCTGGATCAGCGCCAGCGCCCCGATCACGGCTGCCGCCGCGACCGGGATGCTCAGGTACTTCCAGACGGGGCTGTCGGGATCCGAGAGCCAGCCGGGGACCCGCGACGGCCGAGGCTCGGCCACGGCCGGCTCAGCCCCCGCCACGGCCGGCTGAGCCTCGGGCACGCCCTCATCGACGACCCCGTCGCACTCGTACGGCTGCCGGCACCCCTCGCAGACCACGCGGCGCACCGCCTCGGCCGAGAGGTCGAACGGGATCCGCACCCGCGTGTCCGTGCCGCACGCCTCGTGCCGGCAGCGAACCTGGCGAACCGGCTCCCCGGGGAGGGGCTCCGGGAATCCTCCGTTGGACGTCTGCTCCACGTGCTGCAGATTAGGCGGCGGTTCCCTGGGACAATTGCGCCATGGCGCCGATTCTGACTCGGCTCTACCGCCGGCTAGGCCGCAGCTACCCGTACGTCTTCCTGACGATCGAGCTGCAGAGCGCCTTCCTGATCACCGCGGCGACGCTCGGCCTGTTCAGCTTCTACTACGACGCCCCTACCGGGGACTACCTCAAGATCCTCGCCGTCTCGCTCGTGCTCACCGCCGCGGCGGTGTGGATCACCCTGCTTCGCACCTATCCCCTCGTGCGCCCGATCAAGGAGTGGCTGGCCGGCTCTCGCGACGCCGAGGCCACGGAGAGGGCATGGAGGGCGGCGGTCAGCCTGCCGCTATCCCTGATCCGCCGCGACGTGTCGGTCCCGATCGTGGTCACGATCGTCCCGGCGTGCATCTGGGCCGTGATAGTCCTGGGCATCAGCTGGCTGGCCTTCTTCCCGCTGTTCGCGGGCTCGATGGCGGCGCTCGGCTACTCGGCGATCCTCCACTACCTGATCCTCGAGACGGGAATGAGGCCGGTGTTGCTCGACATCAGCGGGTCGGACGTGGCGCCGCGGCTGAGCGGGGGAATCCCGGCGATCTCGTTACGGGTGCGCTTGATGGCCGCGCTGCCGCTGATCAACCTGATCACCGGCCTGGTGGTCGCCGCGCTCACCTCGAACGGCGGGGGTGGCGAGGCGCTGGGTGCCGACGTGCTGGTCGCGGTGGCGGTGGCAACGACGATCTCGCTCGAGCTCACCGTGCTGTTCTCGAAGTCGATCCTCCGGCCGATCAACGATCTCCGGCGGGCGACCGAGGCGCTGGCGCAGGGCCGCTACGACGTCTCGGTGCCGGTGACGACGGGCGATGAGCTCGGGGAGCTGGCCGCCTCCTTCAACGAGATGGTCGAGGGGCTGGCGGAGCGCGAGCGGCTACGGGAGGTGTTCGGCACCTACCTGGACAAGTCGATCGCCGAGCGCATCCTCAGCGAGGGGTTCGCCGAGGAGGGGGAGGAGCTCGAGGTCTCGGTGCTGGTCTGCGACGTGCGCGACTTCACGAGCTTCGCGAGGAGCTCCAGCGCGAAGGAGGTCGTGAGCCGCCTCAACGAGCTGTTCGAGATCGTCGTCCCGATCGTCACCCGCCACGGCGGCCACGTGGACAAGTTCCTGGGCGACGGCTTGCTGGCCGCCTTCGGTGCGCCCGAGCCCTACACGGACCACGCCGACCGCGCGGTGCTCGCGGGCTGCGAGGTGGCTAGCAAGGTGAACTCCCGCGAGGACCTGGGGCTGAAGATCGGTGTGGGGGTCAACACGGGGCTCGTGGTCGCCGGGTCGATCGGCGGCGGCGGGCGGCTCAACTTCAGCGTGATTGGCGACGCGGTGAACGTCGCGGCGCGGGTGGAGGCGGCGACCCGCGAGGTGGGCGAGGACGTCCTGATCACCGCCTGGACCGCCGAACGGGTGAGGTCCTCGATCCAGGTCGTGAGCTGCGGCGATCGGATCTTGAAGGGGATCGACGAGCCCGTGGCGCTCTACACCCCCCGTGTGGAGTCCGTGGGCCAGCGGCCAGGCGAGGAGCCACTGCGGGTCCCCGGTGAGACCACGCCGCGCCGCGAGTTCGGCGACTCGCGCCGCGAGGCCGGCGGCCTGGCGCAGCTGTAGGGCCGCGGGGCTAGCTCGGTCCGCGACTAGCGCCGGACGCGCCGCCCGGCGGCCTGGGCGAGCGCGGCGCGGGCGTCCTCGCTCAGGCCCTGGACGATCTCGGCCGCGGGCAGGTTCTTGGCGAGCGTGTGGGCCTGGCCGGCCCAGAGGTTGAAGCCGTCAGCGTCGCCGCGCTCGCGCGCCGCGGCGCGGATCGGGGCCGTGGCGTGGTCGACCTGCGGGTAGGCGATCGGCGCCGCGTCGGTGTGCTGGAGCAGGAAGCGGTTGACGATCCCGCGCGCCAGGCGGCCGGTGAAGGCGCGGGTGAGCGCGGTGGGCTCCTCCTCGAGGAGCGCCTCGCGGTGCGCGGGGTGGGTCCCCGCCTCCGGGGCCCGCAGGAAAGCGGTCCCCAGCTGGGCCGCCTTCGCCCCGGCGGCCAGGACGGCGGCGATCGCCGGTCCATCCCCGAGCCCGCCCGCCGCGACCAGCGGCAGGTCGATCTCCGCGGCGACCAGCCGCAGCAGGACGAGGATGCCGAACCCCTCCGCTCCATCGCGATCGACGAAGGTCGCCCGGTGCCCGCCGGCCTCGATCCCCTGGAGGACCAAGACGTCGGCGCCCGCGCCGGCGGCAGCGTGCGCCTCGGCGAGGTTGGTCACCGTAACCCAGACCTCGGCGCCGGTGTCGTGGAGCGAGGCGATCACCTCGGCCGGTGGGCTGCCAAAGGTGAAGGAGATGACGGGGACGCGCTCGCGGTGGAGCACCGTGAGCTTCGGCCCCCACTCGTCGTCGTCGTAGGTCGCGTCGCCGACCTCGACGCCGTAGCGGTGGGCCTCGACCTGCAGCCGCTCGAGATAGGCGTCGAGCTGTTGGCCCGGGACCGTGGCGGCCCCGGGGACGAAGAGGTTGACCCCGAACGGCGCCGAAGTGAGCTGGCGAAGCTGGCGGATCTCGGCCCGGATGGAGGGCGCGGTCTGGTAGCCGCCGGCCAGGAATCCGAGGCCCCCGGCGCCCCCGACCGCGGCCGTCAGTTCCGGCGTCGATGGCCCGCCGGCGAGCGGCGCCTGAATGATCGGGTGATCGAGCTCGCTGAGGATCATCGCCTTCTGCCCCTCGGGATTCGCCCGACTCTCCGGGGGCTCTATGCGCAGTCTAAGCACGCCCGTCGGACCCCATCAAGGGGCAACCTCAGGGATTGCGGTCCGAGCGGCCTTCGGGGGGTCTACGGGACCTCGAGCACGTACTCGCACTGGCTGGCCGTGTCCGTGTTCGGGCCGCCGTTGCAGGTGTCGTGCTCGGGGCCTCCGAAGAGGTGGTCGTTTCCGGAGGAGCCGCCGATGAAGTCGTGGGCGCCTCCGGAGGTCTTCCCGGCCGGGTCGGCCGCATAGTTGTCGCCGTAGGCGGTGTCGTTGCCCTGGAGGGAGTGGAGCTGGTCGACGCCGGCGCCGGAGGCCAGGCCCGTCTTCGTGTAGCTGTCGCCGATGATCAGGTCGTTTTGGGGTCCGGCGTTGATCTCGTCATTGCCGCCGCCGATCGCCCGCCCGTAGGGGGAGTAGCTGTCGCCGACCTCGAAGTCGTTGTCGGAGGACCCGGTGAAGTGGTCATTGCCGCCGCCGGTCGCGGTGCCGTCGCCGGTGACCATGCTGTCCCCGACGAACCAGTCGTCGCCCTTCATTCCCATGATCACGTCGTGGGCGCCGCCCAAGGCGTTGAAGCTCGAGTAGTTGTCGCCGATCACGCGGTCGTCCCCGAACTCGCCCCGCAGGTAGTCCTTTCCGACGTGGCCAATCGCGTCGCCGGAGAGGTTGGCGTTGTCGCCGACGATGAGGTCGTCGTTGAAGCCGCCGTCGATGTAGTCGTCACCGGGGCCGCCGATCAGGACGCTGGGGTCGTCGCGCTTCAGGCGGCTGGGATGGCTGCCGCCGAAGATGCGGTCGTCGCCGGCGCCGCCACAGATCACGTCGCGCCCGCCGTTGCTGTAGATGACGTCCTTGCCGCCGAGGCCGACGATCACGTCCCCGCGGCCGGTGCCCATGATCCGGTTGCCGTGGGCGTTGCCGACGATCGTCGCCCGCTGCCCGAAGCAGCTGGGGCGCTCCGCGGAGGCGGTTGGCGGGATGGCGATCAGGAGGAGCATTGCGACTCCGAAGAGCCGCGCCAACCCGCCGACCGCAAGCTGTTGCCGCGGAGCGTCCCCAGCCAAAGTCCTAAGCCGTGACGCCGAAGAGCGTCGCCAGCCACCGGACCAGCCGAGGGGACGGACCCCTTGCGCCGTGCCTGTCTATACCTGATTCCTGGTAGTCCCGATTACCCAGTGTCATTAGTAGGCAGGTCGGCGGATTTCGCCGTGCGCTTGAGCGCCTGAGCGCATAGGCTTCGCGCATGGCGACGAGAAGCCAGAGCGAGGGCGCGACCGAGCAGGCCGCTGGGCTCCCCGATCAGGCGTCAGGCACGCCTGAGGGCGAGAGCGGAGCCGTCCACGGCGGGCGCCTCGTGGCCCGCACGCTTCGCTCGCGGGGGGTTGGACGTTTGTTCACCCTCTCGGGTGGCCACCTGTTCTCGATCTACGACGGCTGCCGGGAGGAGGGGATCGATGTCATCGACACGAGGCACGAGGCCTCGGCGGCCTGGGCCGCTGAGGGCTACGCGAAGGCGACGCGTGAGGCCGGCGTCTGCGCGCTGACGGCCGGCCCCGGGGTGACCAACGGGATGAGCCCGATCGCCGGCGCCCAGCAGAACCGCTCGCCGCTCGTCGTGCTCGGCGGGCGGGCGCCGGAGATGCGCTGGGGCTCGGGCTCGCTCCAGGAGATCGACCACCTGCCGTTCGTCGAGCCGCTTGTGAAGTCGGCGGTGACCGCCAAGGAGACCGCGCGGATTCCCGAGCTGACCGCGGCCGCGATCGACGCCGCGCTCGCCCAGCCGTCGGGCCCGACGTTCGTCGACTACCCGTTGGACGTGGTTTTCCAGGAGGCCGAGGCGGAGATCCCCCCGGCGCCCTCGGCGGGCGCCGGAGCGCCCGCCTCGGGCTCCGATGAGGCCGCCGAGCTGCTCGCCAACGCCGAGCGCCCGGCAATCATGGCCGGCACCGGGCTCTACTGGGCGCGCGGGGAGGAGGAGATGCGACGGCTCGCCGAGGCGCTCGGGATCCCCGTCTTCCTGAACGGCATGGGCAGAGGGTGTCTGCCCGCCGACCACGAGCTCTGCTTCTCGCGGGCGCGGGGTAAGGGGCTCAAGGAGGCCGACGTCGCGCTGGTGGTCGGCGTCCCGCTCGACTTCCGGCTCGCCTTTGGCGGCAGCTTCGGCGAGGAGACGAAGATCATCTCGCTCGACGTCGCGCCCTCAGAGCTGACCGCGACCCGCCAGCCGGACATCGCCTTGGTCGGCGACATCCCGGCCACCCTGGCGGCGCTCGGCGAGGCAGCAGCGCCTGCTGGCGGCGGCCGCGACCGCACCGACGGCTGGCTCTTCGTCCTGCGCGAGCACGAGCACGAGAAGCGCGAAGCCGAGGTCGCCGAGCTCAACGACGACCGCGCCCCCCTTCACCCCGTCCGCGTCTACAAGGAACTCCACGAAGTCCTGGACCGCAACGCGATCGTGATCGGCGACGGCGGCGACTTCGTGTCGTATGCCGGCCGCTACATCAACACCTATGAGCCCGGCTGCTGGATGGACCCCGGGCCCTACGGCTGCCTCGGCGCCGGCCCCGGCCAGGCGATCGGCGCTGCGACCGCCCACCCCGACCGCCAGATCTGTCTCCTCCTCGGCGACGGTGCCTTCGGCTTCAGCGGCATGGAGTTCGACACCATGGCCCGCCACGGCCTCCCCGTCGTGGGCATCATCGGCAACAACGGCATCTGGGCCCTCGAGCACCACCCCATGAAGTTCCTCTACGGCTACTCCATGGCCGCTGAGCTCCGCCCCGCCACCCGCTACGACCAGATCGCCGAGGCACTCGGCTGCCACTCCGAGCTCGTCGAGAACCCCGACCAACTCCGCCCGGCCCTCGATCGGGCGTTCTCCGCCGGCAAGCCCGCCCTGGTCAACGTCCTCACCGACCCCGAGGTCGTCTATCCGCGTAAGGCGGTCCTGGCGTAGCAACACAGGGTGGCCGCCGGTCGCGGCTCGCGATGCCTACCGTGTCTGCCCTGGCGGAACTGAGGAACATCGCGATCATCTCGCACGTCGACCACGGGAAGACGACCCTCGTCGACGCGATGCTGCGCCAGGCCGGCACCTTCGCCGCGCACGAGCAGGTCGTTGAGCGGGTCATGGACTCGGGCGAGCAGGAGCGCGAGCGCGGGATCACGATCCTCGCCAAGAACGCCTCGCTCACCCTCCCACGTCCTGACGGCGGCGAGGTCAAGATCAACATCGTCGACACACCTGGGCACGCCGACTTCGGCGGCGAGGTCGAGCGCGGGCTTTCGATGGTCGACGGTGTGCTGCTGCTGGTCGACGCCTCCGAGGGGCCGCTGCCGCAGACGCGCTTCGTGCTCCGCAAGGCGCTGGAGCGGAGGCTGCCGCTGATCCTCGTCGTCAACAAGGTGGACCGGGCCGACGCCCGGCTCGGCGAGGTCGTCGACGCCGTCTACGCGCTCTTCCTCGACCTGGACGCCGACGAGGAGCAGATCGAGTTCCCGATCGTCTATGCCTCCGCGCGAGAGGGATGGGCGACGCTCGACCCCGAGGCGCGCGGCGAGGACCTCTCGCCGCTCTTTTCCACGCTGTTCGAGCGGATTCCGGCGCCGAGCGGCGACCCCGAGGCGCCCCTGCAGGCTCTGGTAACCAACCTCGACGCCTCCCCCTACCACGGCCGGCTCGCGGTCTGCCGCGTGCACCGCGGAACCATCCGGGACGGCTCGGAGATCTCCTGGTGTCGTCGCGACGGTAGCGTCGAGCGCGCTCGCCTCGCCGCCCTCTACGTGACCGAGGGGCTTGAGCGCACCGAGGTCGAGGCGGCCGGGGCCGGCGAGATCGTCGTCGCCGCGGGCCTTCCGGAGGTGACGATCGGCGAGACGATCGCGGCGCTCGATCAACCCGAGGCGCTTCCTTTGCTCGCGGTGGACGAGCCAGCCCTCGCGATGACGATCGGCGTCAACACCTCACCGCTCGCCGGTGGGTCCGGGGACAAGCTCACCGGGCGGCAGCTCGACGAGCGCCTGCGGGCCGAGCTGGTCGGCAACGTCTCGATCCAGGTGCGCCCGACCGAGAAGACGGACGCCTGGGAGGTGCAGGGGAGAGGAGAGCTGCAGCTGGCGGTGCTGGTGGAGACGATGCGTCGCGAGGGCTTCGAGCTGACGGTGGGCAAGCCCCAGGCGATGACGCGCGAGATCGACGGCAGCCTTCACGAGCCCGTGGACCGACTCTCGATCGACATCCCCGAGGAATACGTGGGCGTGGTGAGCCAGCTCCTGGCGCTCCGTCGGGGCCGGATGGAGGACATGGTCAACCACGGCACCGGCTGGGTACGCCTCGAATACCTCGTCCCCGCCCGCGGGCTGATCGGGGTGCGAAACGAGTTCCTCACCGAGACCCGTGGGACGGGAATCCTGCACTCGGTCTTCGAGTCCTACGAGCCGTGGCACGGCGAGATCACCACCCGGGCGACCGGCTCGCTCGTCGCCGATCGGCGCGGTACCACCGCGTCGTTCGCGCTGATGAACCTGCAGGAGCGCGGCCAGCTCTTCATGGGCCCCGGCGAGCAGGTCTACGAGGGCATGGTGGTCGGCGAGAACGCCCGCGCCGAGGACCTCGACGTCAACCCGACCAAGGAAAAGCAGCAGACAAACATCCGCGCCGCCGGCTCCGATGAGGCCGTCCGCCTCGTCCCGCATCACCGCCTCTCCCTCGACCAGGCCCTGGAGTTCATCCGCGACGACGAATGCGTCGAGGTCACCCCCGAGGTAGTCCGGCTCCGGAAGGTTGTTCTGCCGGCCGTCGAGCGGGTCAAGCTGGCGCGGGCTGGGAAGCGTCAGGCGGAGCGGGCGACATGAGCGTGACCTCCGGGCTGAGAACCCGGAGGTCGCGGGCTCAGCCCCGCCCCCGCACTGGGGGAAGCCCGGTCCAGGCCAGGCGTCGCTACTCGCCGAGACGATCGTCGCGGCGCTAGAGAGACCAGCCGGTCGCTAGGCAGGGTCGCTCATGCACGAGCGGTTTCGCCCATGCGTGCAATCGCGTCGGGCACGCCCTGATCGGCGGTGGGAAAGCGGGGTGCCCAGCCCAGCTCGGACTTGATGCAGGCGTTGGAGCTCTTGGCGGACCGCGTCACTGCGCGGACTGGATCGGTGCCTGCGACGAAGCGCGCTAGCCAGGCGGGAATGCGCCGCGGGGGCCCCTTGCCCAGGGCCGTTGCAGCGAGGGCCACGAAGTCGTAGAACTGGATCGGTTCGTCATCGACGACGTGATAGAGAGCCCCGGCAGGGGCGCGCTCGGTTGCGTCGGCGAAGGCACGCGCCACGTCCTCGACCCTGACGACGTCCCACCAGTTCTTGCCGGATCCAATCACCGCGAAACGACCCGGCTGACGGAGGCGATTGACGAACTCTTCGGCGAACCAGCCGCCGGGGCCGTAGACGTGGCTAGGCCGGATGATCACCTCCTCGAGCGAAGATTCGCGGAGCAGGCGCTCGCCCTCCTGTTTGGAGCGCCCGTACGCGGTCTCGACCGGCAGCTCCGTCTTCTCATCGAGCAGGGCGCCCTTCGCATCCCCGGTGACGACGGTCGAGGAAAAGACGATCCGGCGAACGCCGGCGGCTTCGCACGCGGCGATCAACTTCCTGGTGCCACCGACATTGACCGTCTCGATCTTCGCCGGGTCTCGCTGCGACGCGATCTCGGCCGCCAGGTGAACGACGCACTCCGGCGCCGCAGATTCAACGGCGCTGAGAAGCGACCCGGAGTCCGTGAGGTCGCCGACGAGCGCGGCTGTGCCCGGCGGTTGAGAGCCTTCCCGGCGCACCAGGGCGTGGACCTCATGGTCTCGCTGAAGCAGCTCATCGCAGACCACGCCGCCAAGAAAGCCACTGGCGCCTGTCACGAGGAGTCTCACTACCACCTCACCCAGGATCGCGGCATGAAGAAGGCGAGAATCGAACGCCGCCCACACTTGGGACAGCGATGAAGGGGCTCCACGGGCGTGCGGCAATGCCGACACTCCGGCCTGTGGGCCACGACGCCTTTCACGGATGGCCCTGCACGATCCGCAGCACCTCGTCGCCGTGGCGCGAGACGAACGCCGGCCCGATGCCGTGGATCGCCGCGAGCTCGCCGAAACCCCCCGGGCGCGACGCTGCGATTGCCTCCAGGGTGCGGTTGTGGGCCACCGTGTAGGCCGGCTTGCCGGCGGCGGCATCCAGGCGCCAGGCCCTGAGCGCCTCGAATAGGCCCTGATCCTGAGCCGAGAGCTCCGGGGCGGGGGCCGGGGAGCGCCGCCGCGAGCGCGCGGGCCGGATCTCGATCGTCTCGGGGGAGGGCAGCCACTCGAGGGGGTCGCAGACGTCGCAGCATCGGCCCTCGGGAGCGACGACCCGCCGGTCGCCGAAGTGGTCGAGCAGGCTGCGGCGGCGGCAGGTCGCTGAGAAGCTGAAGGCCTCGACCGCGCGGTAGGCACGCCAGCTGCGGTCCTGCGCAACGCGGCAGGCCGCGCGGGCTCGGCCGGCGTCGAGCTTGCCCTGGAGGCTGACGCTCAGCCGCCCCCCGGGGGCCGGGTCGATGGTGCACGCGCCTGCCCGCTCGGCGATCGCAAGTCGGATCCGCTGCTCATCCTGACGGGGATTCTCGATCAGCAGCGACCCATCGGAGTCGGCCGTACGGCGCAGACCTTCCACATAGGCGGCGACCGCCTCCTCGTCCACGTTGCGTTGCTGGATGAACCGCACCAGGCGGCCCAGATCGGACCGCCCGGCGAGCAGTACCGCCCGGGCCGGCCGGCCGTCGCGCCCGGCGCGCCCGGCCTCCTGGTAGTACGCCTCGACGCTCGTGGGGATCGCCCAGTGCCAGACGGAGCGAACATTTGCCTTGTCCACTCCCATGCCGAAGGCGTTGGTGGCGACGATCACCTCGACGTCTCCGGACATGAAGCCGTGCTGGACGGCGGCACGCTCGTCGGGCGCCATGCCCGCGTGGTAGGCCGCGGCGAGCAGGTCGGCAGCGCGCAGCGACTCCGCGACCTCCTCGCTGTCTCGGCGCGTGCCGCAGTAGACGATCGCCGGCCGGTTCTGGGCATCGCCCAGGCCGTGCTCGAGCAGCCCCAGCTTTCGTGCCTTCGAACCTTTGCCCTCCAAGGCGACGATGTCGAAGGAGAGGTTGGGGCGGTCGAAGCCGGAGCGCACAAGCAGCGGGTCGTGCAGGCCGAGGCGGTGCTCGATCTCGCCGGCCACCTCCGGCGTGGCGGTCGCCGTGCAGGCCAGGACCGCCGGCCGGCCGAGCCGCTCGATCGCCTTTGGCAGTCGCAGGTAGTCAGGGCGGAAGTCGTGTCCCCATTCCGAGACGCAGTGCGCCTCGTCGATCGCCATCAGGTCGACCTCGCGGCTGCTCACGGCGTCGAGGAAGGCCGTCGAGCCGAAGCGCTCCGGCGAGCAGTAGGCGATCCGCGCCCGGCCGTCACGCATCCGTGCGAGGGCCTTGCGGTTTCGCTCCGCGCCCAAGCCCGAGGCGACCATCACCGCCGGATGGGACGCCGCGGTCAGGGCGCGGACTTGGTCCGCCATCAGCGCGATCAGGGGGCTGACCACGATGGTGAGCTGGGGTGAGGCGAGGCCGGGCAGCTGGTAGCAGAGGCTCTTGCCCCCGCCCGTGGGCATGACGATCAGCGCGTCGCGGCCCTCGAGCGCCGCCTCGACGCCCTCGCGCTGCCCTGGCCGGAAGACCTCGTGGCCGACGTATGCGAGCAGCGCGTCCGGGTTCCGCGGCCCCTCATAGATTCGTTCGGCGCGGTCGGGCCCCTCAAATCCCTCCAGCCCCTGGAGAGCGAGCGTCGCCTGTGCCTGTTCGCTTTGCGCCACCTGCCAAGCCTAGGGACCACTTCGGCACGAAACCGGGGCTCCGGGAATACCACCGGTGCATCTGGCATTGAGCGGCGCCGACTCGCAGCTACCGGCGGCCGCGTAGGATCGCGCCGATGCTCGAGGCAGAGCGCAGCGAAGTCGCGGCCGCATGCCGGCGCCTGGCGGCTGAGGGGCTCCTGATCGGAACCGCCGGCAACGTCAGCGCCCGCGCCGAGGGCCGGGTGGCGATCACGCCGACCGGGGCGGTACTCGCCGAGCTCGAACCGGAGATGGTGACGGTCGTGGACACCGACGGCAGCGTGGTGGCGGGGGAGCTCGCCCCGAGCTCGGAGCTCGACCTGCACCTCGGCGTCTATCGCCGCTACGGCGCCGGCGCGGTCGTCCACACACATGCCCCGATGGCCACGGCGCTCTCCTGCGTCCTCGACGGGGAGCTCCCCTGCGTCCACTATCAGATGCTCCTGCTCGGAGGGAGCGTCCGCATCGCCGCCTACGCCACCTTCGGCACCCGGGAGCTCGCCGACGCGGTGTTGGACGCGCTCGAGGGCCGAAACGCCGTGCTGATGGCGAACCACGGCGCGCTCAACTACGCCGCCGACCTGGAAACGGCGGTCGAGAATGCGCTCCTGCTCGAATGGGCGTGCACCGTCTACTGGCGTGCCGCGGCGATCGGCACGCCTCGCGCCCTCGACGATGCGGAGCGCGACGCGGTGGTCGCCGCCGCGGTCGAGCGGGGCTACGGGACGACCCGGCCGGCGAGCGGCGAGGAGGCGAGATGAACGAGGGGATGCGAGCGATCGCGATGGGGGTGCATGTCGTGGACGTGCTCGCCCGTCCGGTGGAGTCCATCCCCGAGGGCCAGGGCGGCGAGCTCGTCGAGGAGATCCGGATCACGCCGGCTGGCTCGGCCGGAGGCACGGCGATCACGCTCGCCAAGCTCGGCGCTCGGGTTCAAAGCGCCGGCGCGATAGGCACCGACGAGCTGGGAGACGTCCTCATCAGCCTGCTCGAGCGCTTCGGTGTCGATACCACCCTCCTGGTGCGCCACGGGGAGGCCCAGACCTCCGCCAGCGTCTTGCCGATCCGTCCCAGCGGCGAGCGGCCGGCGCTCCACGTGATCGGCGCCAACGCCAGCTACGGGCCCGACGACGTCGACTGGGACGAGCTCGCCGCCGCCACCCACCTCCACCTCGGCGGGCCGGAGTTCATGGGCGGCGAGGCGGCGGCGCGCATCCTCGCCCACGCGCGCGAGCACGGCGCTGTCACCTCCGCCGACATCCTCGCGCCCGGCGAGCAGGCCAGCCAGATCCTCGACTGGATCGCGCCCGCCTTCCCCCATCTGGACTACCTGCTGCCCAACGACGAGCAGGTGCTCGCGCTAAGTGGCGAGGACGAGCTGGTGCCGGGCTGTCGGGCCCTGATCGAGCGGGGCGTCGGCTGCGTCGCCGCCACGCGCGGCGCGAAGGGGGCGGTCGTGGTCGACGGGGACGTGGACGAGGAGGTGCCCGCCTTCCAGGTCGACGTCGTCGACACGACGGGCTGTGGCGACGCCTTCTCGGCCGGGTTCCTGCGCGGCCTCTCGCTCGGGCGTGAGCGCCGCGACGCGGCGGTGCTGGGCTGCGCCGCCGCCGCCCTCGTGGCCCAGGGCCTCGGCTCCGACCACGGCGACTTCGACCTGGCCGCCGCTGACGCGTTCGCCGCCGCGAACGCCTAGCGTCTCCTCCTGCCGTTCGAGTAGCGGCGGCTGCGACCGTTGGACGGGCGTCGCTGCGGCGCCGGGGGACGCGCGGTGTCGCCGTTGGTATGTCCGCGGCGCTCGTGGTCGAACTCGCGGGAGAGGCCGAGGCTGGCGGCGATCCGCCGCATCTCGCCGGCCTGGTCCGGGAGGACGAAGCTGATGCTGGTCCCGTCGCGGCCTGCCCGGGCGGTCCGCCCCACGCGGTGGACGTAGGCGTCGCGATCGCCGGGTGAGTCGAAGTTGACCACGTGGGTTATGTCGTCGACGTCGATCCCTCGAGCGGCGACGTCGGTGGCGACCAGGGTGTCCACATCGCCCCTGGCAAAGCGGTCCAGCGCCTTCTCTCGCTGGGGCTGCGACTTGTTGCCATGCATCGCGACGGCATGGAGGCGGTGCTTGCCGAGTCGCTTGACCAGTCGGTCGGCGCCGCGCTTGGTCCGCACGAAGACGAGGGTCCGCCCTCGCTCGGAGTCGCGAAGCTCATCGATCAGGGCATCCACCTTTGCCTGGTGGGGGAGGTGCACGAATCGGTGTGAGAGCTTGCCGAGGTCCTCGGTTTCCGGCTCGTGAACGTGGCGGCGAGCGTCGCGCGTGTAAGCGCGCGCCTGCTTGCCGGCCGCCGCCTCGAGCGTCGCCGAGAAGAAGAGCGTCTGGCGATCGCGCGGCGTGCGCGCGACGATTCGATCGACGGCCGGCTTGAAGCCCATGTCGAGCATCCGGTCGGCCTCGTCGATCACCAAGATCCGTACGTGCTCGAGGCTCAGCGCCCGGCGCTGGAGCAGGTCCTCGAGGCGGCCCGGCGTGGCGACCACGATGTGGGCTCGGCTGGCGAGCTTGGCCTGCTTCTGCAGCCCGACCCCGCCGTAGACTGGGGCGATCGTGAGGCCCCGGACCCGGGCGACATCGCGAATCTCGTCGACGATCTGCGTGGCGAGCTCCCGGGTTGGCGCGAGCACCAGTGCGGCCGGCTTGCGGCCACCGGGCTCGAGCAGGTCGGCGATCGGCAAGCCGAAGGCTAGGGTCTTACCCGAGCCGGTCGGCGACTGGACGAGAACGTCGCGCCCGGCGAGGACATCGGCGATGACCAGCTCCTGGACTGCGAACGGCGCGACGATGCCGCGCTTTCTGAGGGCATCCGTGACCGGACGCGAAACGCCGAGATCGGCGAAAGACATGTTGTGCAACTCCTTACTGAGTGGTGGGAATCCTGAAACCCGGACGCACTCATGAGTGCACGGAAGGACTGAACTCCTCGACCGCCTTGGTGGCAGTCGACTCAGTGACAGTAGCAGCGGGCGCATAATGAACCCGATGCCCTCGCTCGCTCAAGAGAGCTACTGCTACCTGACCACGATCGGGCGGGTGAGCGGGAAGCCGCGGGAGATCGAGATCTGGTTCGGGCTCTCAGACGGGACGCTCTACATGCTCTCCGGCGGCGGCGATCGCTCCGACTGGGTGAAGAACCTGACCAAGACGCCGGCCGTCCGGGTTCGGATCGCCAACCGGACCTTCGAGGGGAACGCCAGGGTGGTCAGCGATCCCGACGAGGGCGCCCTTGCCCGCCGGCTCCTCTACGACAAGTACGCGGCGGGCTACTCGGGCGATCTCTCAGAATGGCGGGACACGGCGCTTCCGGTCGCGGTCGACCTGAGCCTTGGCGAGGACGAATCGCGATCGGGTTGACTCCGATCCGAAGCCGATCTAGGCTCGGCCGGCAACTCCAAACGAGCGAGCCCCGCTACCGCCGGGACCCGCTCTCGAGCAGGGGGTTCCCATGAAGCGATGCCTGATCCTGTGCGCGGTCTCCGCCCTGGCCGTGGTTGCGGTTCCCGCCAGCACCGGCGCCGCGCCCGCGAAGTCGACAGAGGTTCTCTGCGTGGACAAGCACAACGACCTGACCTATCGGACCCAGCCTCGGGCATGCACATTCCACAAGCGCCACGCGCCGTTCGCGAACGCGTTCGAGGTGATCACCCGGCACGATGTCTGGATCCACTGGAACCGCCACCGGGCCAAGGCGCGAGGCAAGGCCATCGCGAGCATGACCGGCCCCGTGCCCGTCCGCATCAAGCTCTATCGGGCCAGGACGCGCTGCGGTCACCTCGTGTACACGAAGGCGCGGTTCCGCTATCCCACCTTCCACAGCCGGGGCTCCTTCAAGCTGGACGTCTGCAAGTAGAACAGGCTCGAGGCGGAAGCGACGACGCCGGGGCTAACGCCGGCGTCGTCGCGATAGCCTCCGCCTGATGGCGACGAAGACGGCCCAACCGGCGAGCGAGGAGGCCACGACCTTCGTCGAGAAGTTCATCGCCGCCTGGAGCGACCCGAAGGTCGAGCTGCTCCAGGAGCTGACGCACCCTGACGTCGTCCTCGTCCAGCCGATGATGCCGCGGATGGAAGGCCGCGAGGCCGCACGCGAGGGGTTCGGGCGGCTCCTCGCTCTCTTTCCCGGGATCCGCGGCGAGGTGCTGCGCTGGAGCGCGGAGGACAACCTCGTGATGATCGAGATGCGGATGACGGTGCCCGCCGGTTCGCGCCCGCTCGCCTGGGACCTGGTCGACCGGATCAAGCTCGAGGGCGGCCTGGTGCGCGAGCGGATCACCTACATGGACTCGCTGCCGATCGTGCTCGGCATCCTGACGCGGCCGTCGCTGTGGCCGCCGATGGTGCGGTTCTACCTCCCTAAGTAGCCTCGCCCGAGTCGCCCCCCATCTCGATGCGCGTCCGGGTGCGGGTACCGAGCATCCCGAGGAGCGCGCCGAGCAGCGCCGTGAAGACGATCAACACCAGCTCGTGGCTGGGAAGCAGGCCGTGATCCTCGCCGCCCACCACGTGGTGGCCGATCAGGACGAAGCCGCCGAACAGGAGGCCGCCGATCACCCCTCGGATCAGCGCGTGCCGGGTCAGGTCGTGGTCGAACCCCGCGAGGTAGCCGCCGATCGCCGCGAGCACCTGGAGCACCAGGTAAACCGTCCCCGAGCTGTCGAGGATCGCCCCGCAGAGGAATCCGAACGCCATCGGGACGATCCCGGCGAGGATCACCTGGACCGGCCAGGGACGCTCATCCAGGAACGGAGGCAGCAGGCGGATCACGAGAAGAGACTATCCGCGGACTTACTTCACGACGCGATAGCGCAGGTGCGTGACCGCCGGCGACTGGATCGACTCGATGGACTCGAGCTCGACCTGATCCGGGCCCGGGTCGTCGAACAGCCGCACCCCGTCGCCGATCAGCACAGGCGCCACGTGGATGAGGAGCTCGTCGAGGAGGCCGGCCTTGAGGTACTGCTGAGCGACGCTGGCGCCGCCGGCGATGCCGACGTTCCTCTCTCCCGCAGCCTCCTTCGCCTGCTCGAGCGCCGCCTCGATCCCCTCGGTGACGAAGTGGAACGTCGTCCCGCCCTCCATCGGCAGCGGCTCGCGGGCGTGGTGGGTGAGGACGAAGACCGCCACGTGGAAGGGAGGGTCATCGCCCCACCAGCCGTTGGCATTCGAGTCGTCCTCCCAGGGCCCGGATCCGCCACTGTACATCCGCCGGCCCATGATCATCGCCCCGTTCGCGGTCACTGACTCCTTGATCAGATCGTCGTCGGGCCCGGTCTCTCCGCCGGGCTCGCCGTGGCTCTCACGCCAGCTCGCCAGCCCGAAGACCCACTGGTGAAGCCGCTCGCCGCCGACCCCCAGCGGGTTCTCCAGGTCGATGTCGGGGGCAGTCGTGCAGCCGTCGAGCGACATCGTGGTCTCGTAAGTCAGCTTCGCCATCGTGGTGCCTCCTGGTCTCGTAGTCGGGCGGGTCGAACGCCGTCGGTTTCTAACTGAGACCCCATTCTCAGCGTCATCTCATCGGGCCCTCTTACCTTCGCGCCGTCAATCCCCAACGACGCAGGAGGACACCAAATGAACAGGAAGCTCAAGGGTGCGCTCATCAGCGGCGGCGCGATCGCGGCGATTGCCGGCGGAGGCGCCGGGATCGCCGCAGCGACCGGCGCTGGAGACGACGGCAACGGGACGCCGATCACCGGCAGCGCGCTCGGCAAGGCCAAGGCGGTCGCGCTCCAGAAGACGGGCGGCGGCCAGGTCACGGCCACCGAGGTTCGTGACGAGGAGGGCTACTACGAGGTCGAGGTCAAGAAGACCGACGGCAGCTCGGTAGACGTCCACCTCGATAGCCATTTCAACGTGACCGACTCATCGGCGGACGGCGGGTCGGCCGACAGCGGCGCCAACTAGCCGCTGACCGAGGCGGGGGCGGCGGGCGGCGACCCGTCGCCCTGCCTCTCATCTTTCTCTCATCTTCGCCGCCATAGTTGGGGGCGATGCGGGTTCTGATCGTCGAGGACGAAGCGCGGATGGCGACCGCGATCCGGCGTGGGCTGCAAGCCGAGGGGGTGGTGGCCGATGTCGCCGCGCGGGGAGAGGACGCCCTGTGGATGGCGGGGTCGACGGATTTCGACGCCGTGATCCTCGACGTGATGCTGCCCGGCATCGACGGGTTCGAGACCTGCCAGCGCCTGCGTGACGACGGCGTCTGGGTGCCGATCATCATGCTGACGGCGCGGGATGCGATCGAGGACCGCGTCGAGGGCCTCGATCGAGGCGCTGACGACTACCTCGTCAAGCCGTTCTCGCTGGCCGAGCTGCTCGCGCGGCTGCGCGCGCTCGGCCGTCGGGGCAGGGCAGAGCGCCCGCAGGTCCTGGCAGTGGGCGATCTTCGCCTTGATCCGGCCACTCTGCAGGCCTGGCGCGGCGACGAGGAGATCCGACTGTCCCACAAGGAGTTCGTCCTGCTGGAGACCTTTATGCGCCACCCGGGCGAGGTCCTGAGCAAGTTTGAGCTCCTGGAGCGCGCCTGGGACTACGACTATGAGAACCGCTCGAACGTGGTCGAGGTCTACGTCCGCTACCTGCGCGAGAAGATCGACCGGCCATTCGGCGTGAAGTCGATCGAGACGGTGCGGGGCGCGGGGTACCGGCTGAAGAAGGCAGCCTGAGCGTGGGCCGACTGCCGATCCGCGTCCGGCTCACCGCCGCCTTCGCCCTGGCGATGCTGCTCGTGCTCGTCGCCGCGGCCGCGTTCGTCTACGTACGGCAGCGCTCGGCCCTGACGGAGACGATCGACCACGGGCTCGCGAGGCGCTCCGACGACGTCGCCGCGGTCATCCATCGGCCCCGCGCCCGGCTGCACGACGCCACCGGCGGCAGGCTCACCGACCCCGAGGACACGTTCATCCAGCTCCTCACCCCATCTGGCCGCCGGGTCGAGGGAACGAAGGAGGTTGGCGTTCCAGCGCTCAACGGCGGCGAGTCACGCGAGGCGTCGCAGCAGCCGACCATGTTCGAGCACGAGCTTCAGGGGATCGAGGGAACGGCGCGGATGCTCGCCCGCCCGATTACGGTCGGCGATCGACGGCTTGTCCTGGTCGTCGGCATCTCATTGGCCGACCGCAACGAGTCGCTCGCGAGCCTCGTCCACTCGTTCCTGATCGGCATCCCCGTCGCCGTGCTGCTCGCATCGGGGATTGGTTACTGGCTCGCCGCCGCGGGCCTCGCGCCGGTCGAAGCGATGCGCCGGCGCGCCACGCGCGTCTCGCTGGGCCGCGGGAGCGAGCGGCTGCCGCTCCCGGCCGCCCACGACGAGATCAGCCGGCTCGGCGAGACGCTCAACGAGATGCTCGCCCGGCTGGAGGACTCGTTTCAGCGGGAGCGCCGCTTCGTGGCGGACGCGAGCCACGAGCTCCGCACGCCCCTCGCCGTTCTCAAGGCCGAGCTGGAGGCGGCCGTTCGCATCGGCGGAAACGAACCCGAGGTGCGCAAGTCGCTAGTGGTCGCCCTCGAGGAGACGGACCACCTCGCCCAGCTCGCCGAGGACCTGCTGCTGATCGCGCGCGCCGCCGACGGCCGCCTGCCGGTCCGACCGGAGGAGGCTGACGTTCGTGAGCTCCTCGAGCGCACGCGGGAGCGCTTCGTCGATCGCGCGAGCCGGCAGGACCGCGAGATTCGAGTCGACGCGCCCGACGGCGAGGTCGTCTCCCTCGACCCGCTTCGCGCGCGCCAGGCGCTCGGGAACCTGGTCGACAACGCCCTGCGTCACGGCGGCGGCGAGATTCGGCTCTCGGCTCGCCGGTCGCCCGAGGGCATCGAGATCGACGTCGCCGACGACGGCGACGGCTTTCCGGCCGAGCTCGAGGGCCAGGTGTTCGAGCGCTTCGCGCGCGGCAACGGCAACGACACCCGAAGCGGGGCCGGGCTCGGCCTGGCGATCGTGCGCGCGATCGCGGAGGCCCACGGCGCGACGGCGACGGTCGTGAACTCGGGCTCCGGCGGCACGACGGTACGGCTTCGCTTTCCGGCGCCCGCCCCCGCCGAGTAGGTCGCAGCGGCTGTCACCCCCGGGCCGCGTGGACCGCCCGTATGACGCCTACATGAACGCCACTGACACAGTCATATTCCTTTCATCACGTCCACTTACGGTGGCGGAAATCATCCGAACCAAAGGAGGACGTGATGAATGGCATCAATGGTGTGATCAGGCGCAGGGTCGGGCTCGCGATCGGGGTGATGTCAGCGCTCATCGCGGTGGCATTCGCCGGAGTGGCCGGCGCCAGCTCGGCCGCCCAGGCGCCCGGCCCGATCAAGTCGGGAGCCGGACCGGGATGGCCGAAGACGCTCAGCCCGAGCGACTTCGTCTCCCGCGTCGACAACCCGTATTTCCCGCTCAAGCCCGGCAGCAAGTACCGCTACAAGGGCAACAAGGAGGGCACGCGGATGACCGACGCGCTCCGGGTGACGCACCGGACGAAGACGATTCTGGGCGTCAAGACCACCGTGGTCCACGACGTGGTGCGAATGCACCATAGGCCCGAAGAAGTCACGAACGACTTCTACGCCCAGGACCGCGACGGCAACGTGTGGTACTTCGGCGAGGCGACGAAGGAACTCGACAGGCACGGCAACATCATCAGCACCGAGGGCTCCTTCAAGGCCGGGGTGAACGGCGCTCGCGCCGGGTTGTACATCCCGGGACACCCGAAGGTCGGGGACACCGCCCGTCAGGAGTTCTACAAGGGCCACGCCGAGGACCACTTCAAGGTTCTCGACGCGAAGGCGCACGTGTCGGTGCCCTTCGTCTCTACCAACAAGGCCCTCCGGACCAAGGAGTGGACCCCGCTCGAGGCCGGTGTCGTGGACAACAAGTACTACGTCCGCGGCGTCGGCACCGTCCGCGAGATCGCGGTAAAGGGCCCGGTCGAGCGGCTGGAGCTCGTCTCCTTCACCCGCTAGGCGAGCGCACCCGGCTCGAGGCCGGGCGCGCATCCCACCACCGGCGCGGCCCCGCAAGGC
>JBOGZC010000051.1:0-26831 GCA_050697075.1 Solirubrobacterales bacterium
CCCCCACGACCGAGCCGGTCGCCATCGCGACGGCCAGCGCGGTGTAGGTCGCGGGACCCCCATCGAAGCTGAACCTGGCCAGCAGCGGCAGGATGACCTGGAAGTTGTAGCCCAGCGTCCCGACCACGGCCATCATCCCCAGGGGGATCGCCAGCGAAGGGTTGTCGAGCACGTAGCGCAGCCCGGCTCGCACGGCGCCTGCACCGCGAGTCGCCTTGGGCGCCGGTCGCAGCTCCCCGGGCTCGATGGCCCGCAGCGCCACGATCATCGCTACGAAGGAGAAGGCGTTCAGCAGGAAGCAGGGCGCAACCCCGAGGGTGGCGATCACCAGCCCGGCGCCTGCGGGGCCGAGGATGCGGGCGGAGTGGATCAGGACGCTGTTCAGGCTGACGGCGTTCACGACCCGCGCCGAGCCCACCATCTCGATCGCGAAGCTCTGGCGGGCCGGGTTGTCGACTGAGTTGACGATGCCCCGAGCGAACACGAGCGCGAAGACCATCCACGGCACGACCATCCCGGTCGCGGTCAAGGCCCACAGGGTCAGGGCCGGGACGGCCATCAGCGTCTGCGTCACCGTGAGCAGCGAGCGCTTCGGGAAGCGATCCGCGAGCAGCCCGCCCCAGGCCCCGAACAGGAGCATCGGCAGGAACTGGAGCGCCGAGGTGACCCCTACGGCAATGCCGCTGCCGGTCAGGGCGAGGATGAGCCACATCTCGGCGACGATCTGCATCCAGTTGCCGGTGAGCGAGACGATCTGGCCCGTGAAGTAGCGCCGGTAGTTCGGGACGCCGAGGGATGTGAATGAGCGGCGGAGCGCGGCGCTCACCCGCGCTCACCGTCCTGAAGCCGCTCGAGGATCTCGGCGGCCCGTGCCAGGGTCGCCACCTCCTCGGTGTCGAGGTCCCGCAGCCGCCGCGCGAGGTAGGCGTTCTTGCGGGTTCGAAGCTTTCGAATCAACGCTCGTCCCTCCGACGTGGCGCTGACGATGAACGAGCGTCCGTCCGCCGGGTCGGCGGCGCGCTCGACCAGGCCCTCCTCCTCTAGCCGGGCGACGATCCGGGTGGCCGTCGGTCGCTGCACCCGCTCCAGCGCGGCAAGCTCGCTGGGCGTGAGCGGGCCGCTGCAGTCGATCGTCGACAGGGCCGCGGTCTGGCTTGGGCTGAGGTCGGTGCCCGCCTCCTGGCGCAGCCGGCGAGCGGTGCGCGTGATCGCCAGCCGAAGCCGGGCTGCCAGCTCGCCCAGGTCAGTCTGCGAGGCCGTGGCAGCAGCCCGGGTCGCTGGGGTGGGGGACATCGTTGCCATCGCTAATTAGGTTAGCAAACTAACGATTCAATGGCACGCGCCCCGTCCCGCGCTTCGAACCTTCAGGACCCGGGGAATTCAGCGGTAGCCGACGAAGCGCATGAGGCGAAAATGTCCGCTACCGGACCCCGCTGCCACGATCCGGTCGCGCGAGTCGATCGCTACGGCGTTGGCGTAGCCCGATCCGCTGCCCGTCCTCACCTTGCCGTTCCGTGAAAAGGAACGGTCGATTGTGCCGTTCGGGTGGTAGCGCGCGAGCTGGAACTGGCCGTAGCCGCCCGCGGCCACGATCCGGCCTCGCGAGTCGATCGCGACCGCGTGGGCGAAGTCGAGGCCGTTGGGCCCAAACGAGGTGGTCACGGTGCCGCCGGGACCGAACAGGATGTTGAGAGTGCCCGCCGGGTTGTACCGAGCGAGTGCGAAGTCCGCATCGCCGGAGCCCTGGCCGGTGAAGCCCGCGGCAACGATTCGTTCCAGCGAGTCGATCGCCACGGACTCGGCGCTGTCGTTCCCGCTCGGGTTGCCGAACGACGTGGTCGTCTGGCCACCGACGCCGAACGAGCTGTCGAGATGCCCACTTCGGTTGTACCGGGCGATCGCGAACTCAGCGCCCAGGTCGCCGAACGTGTCACCCGCCGCGACGATCCGGTCGCGTGAGTCGATCGCCACGGAGAAGTCACCATCGCTGCCTCCGAAGTCCGTGGTCACGATGCCGCCGGGACCGAACGAATCGTCCGGGTCACCGTCCGCGTTGAAGCGAGCAACGGTGAAATCGCCATGGCAGCCACCCCCAACGACGATGCGTCCCTGGGAGTCGAGTGCCAATGAGGCCGGGACGCACTCGAGATTCGTAGTGGTCTCGCCTCCGGTCCCGAACGAGCCGTCGAGGTTGCCACCGGGTGTGTACCGAACAAGCACCACGCGGGTGCCTTCTGCTGCCGCGGCCACGATCCGGCCCCGGCCATCGACCACTACCGCCCGCCCTCCGGCGCGCAGGTCCGCGCTCAATCTCCCGTCGCCCGAGAACGAATGGTCGAGGGTGCCATTCCGTCGGTAGCGGGCGAGGGCCAGGTCGCCGGCGTAGGTGCCACCACCGGCGACGATGCGGCCCCGCGGGTCGAACGCCACAGAGTAGGCGTAATCGTGGGCCGCGAACATCGTCCTCACCGTCCCATCCCCGCCGAACGAGTCATCGAGAGCGCCGGGGCGGGCCCCTTCCGCGGAGGCGCTCGCTGCCAGTGCGACGATCAGCACCCCGAATGCGGCAACCCTCGCTCCACCCCTGACCCTCATGAGGCCATTGTCGAGCAAGTGGGCACGGGGGTCGCTAACCCTGGGTGGGCCTCGGCTACACCTTGCGCCGCGTGCGCTTGCGCAGCTTCGAGAACTCGCGCCACGCACGAGTGTTTGCCACGTTGTCCGAGGTGAGCCATGCGCGACGCGCGGTCGCGATGCCGTAGACCATGTTGTTAAGGGTCTCCACCCGGTGGGCGTCGGTGTTGACGCAGATCGTCGCGCCGGCCTCGGCCGCGAGCCGGGCGTTGTGCTCGGAGAGGTCGCGGCGGTTCGGGTTGCCGTTGATCTCCAGCATCGTTCCGGTGCGCGCCGCCTCCGCGGCGACGCGCTCCACGTCGATCTCGTACGGGTCGCGCCTGCCGATCAGCCGGCCGCTCAGGTGTCCGATGCAGTCCACCAGCGGGTGGTCGATGGCCGCGAGCACGCGCTCCGTCATCGCCTTCTTGGAGATGCGAAACGAGGTGTGGACGCTGGCGATCACCCAGTCGAGGTCGCCGAGCAGCTCGTCGTCGTAGTCGAGCGAGCCGTCGGGCAGGATGTTCACCTCCGAGCCGGCGAGGACGCGGAAGCCGCGCCGCCCGGCGTTCAGCCTTCGAAGCTCCTCGATTCGCTCCCGGAGGCGGTCGGCTTGCACGTCGTTGCCGAATCCGTGGCTGGCCGAGTGGTCCGTGACGGCGAGGTAGGCGTACCCGCGTGAGCGGGCCGCCTCGGACATCTCCTCAAGGGTGTTGTGGCCGTCGGAGAGCGTGGTGTGGCAGTGAAGGTCGCCCCGTAGGTCCGCGAGGCCCACCAGCGCCGGAAGCTTCCCGTCGGCCGCAGCCGCGATCTCCCCGCTTGCCTCGCGCAGCTCCGGCTCGATGTATGCGAGCCCGAGGCGTCCGTACACCTCGGCCTCGGTCGCGTACCTGGCCACCTCGCCGGACTCGACCTCCGTGATTCCGTGCTCGGACACGGAGAGCCCCATCGTGAGCGCTCGCTCGCGAAGCTCCACGTTGTGCTCGGCCGAGCCGGTGAAGTGCTGCAGCAGGTTGCCGTAAGCCTCAGGGGCCACGATCCGAAGATCCACCGCGATCCCGCTGTGGGTGGTGATCCGCGCTCCGCTCTCCCCGGAGGAACCCTTGACGGCCGCCAGGGGGTGGTCGAGCAGCGCCTGCGCCAGGGCAGCCGGGTCGGCGGCGGTGGCGATCAGGTCGATGTCGTGACAGGTCTCGGTCCTCCGTCGCGCAGAGCCCGCGACCTCGACCGCCTGGCTTGCCGGATCGGCGCGCAGGTCGGATGCGAGCTGCTCGGCTACCGGCAGGACCTCCGACAAGAGCAGTTGCTCGGCCGGTCCCCGGTCGGCGAGCTTGCCGAGCGCGGCGAGCACGTTCTCCTCGACCTTCGGGCCGAGCCCCTTCAGCGACCGGATTTGCTCCTGCTCCGCCGCGGCCCGCAGGTCGTCCAGGCTCGCCACACCCAGGTCGTCGAACAGCCGGCGGGCCGTCTTCGCGCCAACCCCCGGCACCCGCGTCACCTCCACCAGTCCAGGGGGCAACTTCCGCTTCAGCTTGGTCGCCGACGGGATGGCTCCGGTGTCGACGAGCGCGAGGATCTTCTCCTGGAGCGTCTCGCCCACGCCGGGCAGCTCGGTGGCGCGGCCCTCGCGCGCCAGCTCCTCAACGGAGACCGGGCTCTGGCGGACCACGCGAGCCGCCTCCCGATAGGCGAGGACCCGGTACCGGATCGCTCCGTCCAGCTCATACAGCGTGGCCAGCTCGTTCAGCGCTTCGGCGATCTCGGCGTTCCTCATCGGACGATCAATAGCATCGCGAGGTACCGTGAGATCAAGATCGACCGGTTACTATATTTTGTATAGCATTGGCCAGCGGCCAGAGGGCGAGACTGCCGAGGACGTTGGCGCGTGGAATTGAGATCCTTGAACGGCAAGCCATCAGGAGGCAAGAAGTGACCGGGAAGCTGCCCGACGTGACCGACGGAACCTTCCAGTCCGACGTCCTCGAATCGGATCAGCCGGTGCTGGTCGATTTCTGGGCCCCCTGGTGCGGTCCGTGCCGCGTCGTGCATCCGATCCTCGAGGAGATGGCCGCCGAGCGGGACGACTTCCGCATCGTCAGCATCAACGTCGACGAGAACCAGCAGACCGCCGGTCGGTTCGACGTGCTCTCGATCCCCACGCTGATCCTGTTCCGTGACGGCGCCGAGGCCAAGCGCGTCATCGGGGCGATGCCGAAGCGCCGACTCGAGGCCGAGCTCGAGCCGGCCCTGACCACCTAGCCCGACCGACCGGCCCTTCCGGCGAGCTCAGGCGACTCGCTCAAGCGCCGGAACGAGCTCCGCGAGCGAGTCGAGGACTGTGTTCGCGCGTCGCAGCGCGACGTCCGCCGGCCGGAAGTCGGGGCGAGGGATGGCCACCACGCGCATCCCCGCCGCGTCCGCGGCGCGAATCCCGTTGGCGGAGTCCTCGACCGCCGCGCATCGCTTCGGCTCCAGCCCGAGCCGGCGGGCCGCCTCGAGGTACACGTCGGGCGCCGGCTTGCCGCGCGGCACCTCCTCGGAGGAGACCGTGACGCGAAACAGCGGGGCCAGGTCGGTCAGCTCCAGGACCAGGTCGATGAGCGGCCGATTCGCCGACGAGGCGAGGGCGACCGGCCAGCGCTCGGCGGTGGCGCGAACCGCCTCCTCGGCGCCGGGCAAGAGCGGCACACGCTCGCGGTAGTGCTGCTCGAGCCTGGCCACGACGGCGAGGGAGATCTCCTCCGGCTCCATCGGCACCTCGAGCGAGTCGTGCATGTACCGGGACCACTCGACGGAGCTCATCCCCATCATCTCCTCGCCCGCGCCCTCGCGCCAGCGGCCGCCTGACTCGCGGGTGAAGTCCTCGCGGACCCGGGCCCAGACGGGCTCGGAATCGACCAGGACGCCGTCGAGGTCGAAGATGACCGCGTCGGGAGCGATCAGCTCGTCCCGGATGACCGCTCGATGGCGATCAGGAGCTCGCGACCCTCGATCTCAGCCGGGGCCCCCACGCCGGCGCCGTCATAGCTGACCGCCGTCGCGAGGGTTTCCCCCGCGACATACGCCTCGTGGACGCGGGCTGCCTCGAGAAGGTCGGCGTCGCCGCTCAGCCCGAGGGCGATCCGGTCGGTCACCTCGAGGCCCGCGTCGCGGCGCGCGCTCTGGACCGCGTGCACGATCTCCCGAGCCAGGCCCTCCCGCCGGAGATCCTCGTCGACCTCGAGCGCCAGGGCGACCGCGTGGCCGGCGGACGCCTCCACCTGGTAGCCCTCGAGCGGCTCCATGACCAGGTTGATGTCGTCCGCCCCCAGCGAATGATCGCGGCCGCTGAGATGGAAGCCCACCTCTCGGCCGTGCGCCAGGGACTCCGCGACGCCCGCCGCGTCGAGCGCCTCGATCGCAGCGGCGACCTGTGGCATCTCCTTGCCGAAGCGCGGCCCGAGCGTCCTGTAGTTCGGCTTCACGCGATAGCTGACCAGCTCGGACTCCTCGGAGACGAACTCGAGCTCCTTGACGTTGAGCTCGGAGGTCACGAGGTCGGCGCGCTGGGCGATCGCCTCCCGCTCGGCCCCGCTTGCGACCACCACCGCGCGGGGCAGCGGCTGCCGGGTCTTGATGCCCGACTCGGCTCGCGCCGCCCGGCCGAGCTCGACCGTGCGCCGCACGGCCTCCATGCCCCGCTCGAGCTCCACATCGGCAACCGAATCGTCCGGCTCCGGGAAGTCCCAGAGGTGGACGGAGTCGGGCAGTTCGCCGAAGTCGCCGGACTCCCCACCGGCCAGGTTGGCGTAGATCTCCTCCGCGAGGAACGGCGTGAACGGCGCCAGCAGCGCCGCGACCTGGAGCAGGCAGCGACGCAGCGTCGCGAGCGCCTCGATGTCGCCCTCCCACAGGCGGCGGCGGGAGAGGCGCACGTACCAGTTCGACAGCTCCTCGACGTAGGCCGCGATCGCGCCCCCGGCGTTCGTGCAGTCGAAGGCGTCCATCCGGTCGATAACGGTCTCGGTCGTCGCCTGAAGCCTGGAGATCGCCCAGCGGTCGAGATCGGCCTGCGGAGACTCCGCGGCGCCGGCGAGGTCGGCCGGGCCGAGCCCCTCTGCGCTCGCGTAGAGGGCGCAGATCCGATACGTGTTCCAGAGCGTGGTGAAGAAGCGGTAGACCGTCTCGCCGACCGTGTCGGTCGAGAACCGATACACGGCCCACGGCTGCTGGGCGGTGAACAGATACCAGCGGAACGCGTCGGCGCCGTGGCTCGTGATCACCTCCCAGGGATCCACGACGTTGCCGCGGCTCTTCGACATCTTCTGGCCCTCCGTATCGAGGATCAAACCCAGGCAGACGCAGTTCTCGTAACTGGTCCGGTCGAAGACCAGGGTGGAGATCGCCAGCAGCGAGTAGAACCACCCGCGGGTCTGGTCGATCGCCTCGCTGATGAAGTTGGCGGGGAAGCGCTCGGTGAACAGCTCCACTCCCTGGAACGGGTAGTGGAACTGCGCGAAGGGCATCGAGCCGGAGTCGTACCAGGCGTCGATCACCTCGGCCACGCGCCGCATCTGACCGCCGCAGGACTCGCAGCGGAGGACCACCTCGTCGATGAATGGGCGGTGGACGTCCTCCGGCACATCGCCTCCCCGCTCGCGCAGGTCGGCGAGCGAGCCGGCGCAGAAGCGCTCCTCGCACTCGGCGGCTTCGCACTCCCAGATCGGTAGCGGCGTTCCCCAATAGCGCTCGCGGGAGAGCGCCCAGTCGACGTTTCCCTCGAGCCACTTCCCGAACCGGCCGTGCTTGATGTGGTCCGGGTGCCAGCCGATGGTCTCGTTCTCCGCGAGCATCCGATCGCGAACCTCGGTCGTGCGTATGTACCAGCTCGACTTGGCGTAGTAGAGCAGCGGCGTGTCGCAGCGCCAGCAGTGCGGGTAGGAGTGCTCGTAGGTCTCGGCCCGCAGCAGCCTGCCGCGTTCGCGCAGGGCATCGACGATGTCGGTGTCGGCGTCCTTGACGAAGCGCCCCGCGAAGTCGGTGATCCGCTCGTCGAAGGTGCCGTTCGGCTTGACCGGGTTCTGGAGCTTGATCCCGTACCGCTCCCCGAGCTCGAAGTCGTCCTCGCCGAAGGCGATCGCTGTATGCACGAGGCCGGTGCCCTCGTTCGTGGTGACGAAGTCTGCCTCGAGCACGGTGTGGCCTCGAGGCCCGTAGTCGGTGATGTAGTCGAAGGGCGGTTCGTACCGCGATCCCGCCAGCGCCGAGCCGGGAAAACGGTCGAGAACCTCGGCGCTCTCGCCGAGGACGCGCTCGACGAGCGCCGCGGCCACGACCAGCACCTCGTCGCCGAAACGAACCCGCGCGTATTCGATCTCCGCGCCGACCGCCACTGCCGCGTTTGTGATGAGGGTCCAGGGGGTCGTCGTCCAGACCAGCAGGGCGTCCCCCGGCTCGAGCGGCGACTCCGGGTCCAGCACCGGCAGCCTCACGTAGATGGCGGGGTCCTCGACATCGTGGTACCCCTGGGCCACCTCGTGCGAGGACAGCGCGGTCTCATCGCGGGGGCAGTACGGCACGACCTTGTTCGCTTGATAGAGGCGCCCGTCGTCCCAGATCTTTCGCAGCGACCACCAGACCGACTCGATGTAGGAGTTACGGAGCGTGACGTAGGCGTCTTCGAGGTCGATCCAGAAGCCGACGCGCTCCGTCAGCCGCCCCCACTGCTCGACGTAGCGGAACACCGATTCCCGACAGCGCTGGTTGAACTCAGCGATCCCGTAGGCCTCGATCTCGGCCTTCGAGGAGATGCCGAGCTCCTTCTCGACCTCGAGCTCCACGGGCAGCCCATGGCAGTCCCAGCCGGCCTTCCTGGGCACGCGATACCCGCGCATGGTCCGGTACCGCGGATAGATGTCCTTGAACACTCGCGAGAGGACGTGATGCGACCCGGGCTGGCCGTTGGCCGTCGGCGGCCCCTCGTAGAAGCTCCAGACCTCGGCGTCGGCCCGCCGGGCCAGCGAGCGGTGAAACACGTCGCGCTCGCGCCAGCGCTCGAGGATCCGCTCCTCGAGCTCAGGGAAGGATTGCTTCGCGTCTACGGGGCGAAAGCCGGCCATGGGCGCCTGATTCTGCCAAGCGCCGGATGGGCACCGACCCTAGAGGCAGCCCTGCGGGGAAAGCGACCGGCCTCAGGCGCCGATCAGCCGGAGCTCCTGACCGTGTGGGCCATGAGCCCAGACTCTTCGTAGCATCAGGGCGGTGCGGCGTGTACTCGTGATCTCGATCGTGCTCGTCCTGATGGCAGCCGGTTGCGGCTCCAGCTCCGACAGCTCGACGCCGACGGCCTGTCTGGCGCCGGCCGGGCAGTACCTGGAGGCCCTTCGCGCGGCGCCGGGGGAGGTCCGGCTGGGCGGCGAGACGGCGATCAGCGACTGCTTTGGCGCTACTCAGGGGGCGGGCGAGCTGGCGGACGTCGGCCAGACGGTGATCCAGGTCGCCACTCAGCTCAACGCCGACGCGCGCCGCGATCCGGCCGGGCACGCCACGGTGATGCTCGGGTATCTCGTCGGGGCGGTATACGAGGGGGCGTCGCACACGTCGGGGGCCGACGCCGATCTCGTGCGTCGGCTGGACGCCGCCGCTCGGTACGAGCCGGGGGGCGGGACGCTCGGCGCCGCGTTCGAGCGCGGGTTCGGGAAGGGATACGCTGCCGGAGAGCAGTCCGGCTGACGGCGAGAGAAGATGATGAGCGCGACAGGCGTTGAAACCGAGCTCTGGGGGGAGGAGACGACCAAGGCTGTTGCCAACTTCCCGGTCTCGGGCGAGCCGATCCCGGTGCCGGTCGTCCGCTGGCTGGGGAGGATCAAGGCCGCGGCGGCTCGGGTGAACGCCGAGCTCGGGCTGCTGGACGACGACATCGCCGAACGGATCGCCGCCGCCGGCGACGAGGTGGCCGCGGGCAAGCACGACGATCAGTTCCCGATCGACGTCTTCCAGACGGGCTCCGGAACCTCGTCGAACATGAACGCCAACGAGGTGATGGCCAACCTCGCAGGCGGCGAAACCCATCCGAACGACCATGTGAACATGGGCCAGTCATCGAACGACGTCTTTCCCTCGGCGGTGCACCTGGCGGCGCTCGGAGAGGTCACCCACGATCTGCTGCCGGCGATGGACGAGCTCGCATCGGCGCTGGAGCGCAAGTCCGAGGAGTTCGCCGACGTCGTCAAGGCCGGCCGCACGCACCTGATGGACGCGGTGCCGGTAACCCTCGGCCAGGAGTTCGGGGGCTACGCTGCGCAGGTGAAGCTCGGGCGCGACCGGGTGCACGCCACGCTCGGGCGGGTGGGCCAGATCCCGCTTGGCGGGACTGCGACGGGAACTGGGCTGAACACCCACTCCGACTTCGCCGAGCACGTCCGGAGGAAGCTCGCCGCGGAGACGGGCCTCGAGATCTCGGAGCCACTCGACCCGTTCGAGGCCCAGGGCAACCGCGACGGCCTGGTCGAGCTGTCCGGGGCGCTCAAGGTCGTCGCCGTGTCGCTCATCAAGATCGCCAACGACCTGGCGCTTATGGGGTCAGGTCCACGTGCCGGGCTCGCCGAGATCCGCCTGCCCGCTCTTCAGAAGGGGTCCTCGATCATGCCGGGGAAGGTCAACCCGGTGATCTGCGAGGTGGTGATCCAGGTCGGCGACCAGGTGATCGGAAACGACGCGGCGATCACCATCGCCGGCTCGCAGGGCCAGTTCGAGCTCAATGTGCGCGTCCCCCTGATCGCGCGCAACCTGCTCGACTCGATCAAGCTGCTCACTGCCGCTTGCCGCCTGCTCGACACGAAGTGCGTCCAGGGCATCGAGGCGGACGAGGAGGTGGCCGAGCGCCACGCCGAGGCCACCCTGGCGACGGCGACGGCCCTGAATCCGCACATCGGCTACGACCGGGCGACCGAGATCGTCAAGGAAGCGCACGAATCCGGCCGGCCCCTCCGCGAGGTGGCACGCGAGATGGGGGTCGACGAGGAGATCCTCGGGCAGGCGCTCGACCATCGCAAGATGGCCCGCCCGCACGGCTAGCGGAACGGTTCAAGGGCGCCCGAGCGGCGCCGGAAAGGAGAGCAGATGGGTCAGCCGGTAGTGCACTTTGAGGTGATCGGAAAGGACGGAGCCACGCTTCAGGGCTTCTACTCCGAGCTGTTTGGATGGGAGATCGATGCGAACAACCCGATGAACTACGGGATGGTGCCGCGCGACGGGAACACGACCGACGACGGCATCGGGATCGGCGGTGGCGTCGGGCCGGCACAGGAGGGAAGCGACGGCTGGGTGACGTTCTACGTTGCCACGGACGACGTCGAGGAGAGCCTCAAAAAGGCGGAGGGCCTTGGCGGCACCAGGGTCATGGGGCCTATGCAGGTCCCTGAGGGCCCGGAGATCGGCCTTTTCAACGACCCCGAAGGGCATCTGGTGGGAGTCGTCAAGATGCGCGAGGGCTAGCAGGCGTCCCATTCGCCTGGAGGGCGCGGCCGCGGTGTAATGCCGCGGCCGCTTGCCTGTCTAACGGGCAGAGGCGCGATCGGCGCCGGGTGAGCTGGAAAGGAACCCAATGGAAACCGCCACGACGAGCACAGACACGAAGGCGCGGACCGAGAAGGCGACCTTCGGCGCCGGCTGCTTCTGGCAGGTCGAGGCGACGTTCCAGGAGGTCCCAGGCGTACTCGAGACAGCCGTCGGCTACGAGGGCGGTCACGTCGACAACCCCACCTACGAGCAGGTCTGCGGCGGCACGACCGGTCACGTCGAGGTCTGCCAGGTCGCCTTCGACCCCTCGAAGGTGACCTACGAGGACCTGGTGGCGAAGTACTTCGAGATCCACGATCCGACGCAGCTCAACCGCCAGGGCCCGGATGTGGGCTACCAGTACCGGTCGGTGATCTTCGCCCACTCCGACGAGCAGGCCGAGACCGCCCGCCGCGTGATCGAGCAGACCCAGCCGCGCTTCCGCGCCCCGATTGTCACCGAGGTGGAGCCCGCCAAGCCGTTCTGGCGCGCCGAGGACTATCACCAGTGCTACCTCTCCAAGCGCCATTCCGGGGGGCTGATCGGCATGCTGCTCGGGCGCTGAGCGCTCCGTCGGTGCGGGCCGCTAGAAGAGCGGCCCGCGCTCGTAGATGTCGGCGTCCTTGTTGTGGTCGTTTCCGACGTAGGGGTCGGCTGAGGCGAAGGCGACCCACTTGCCGTCCGCGGAGAGCGCCGGGAGCGCTGCATCGACCTTGTCACGCGGCTTGCCGTTCGATGTGACGGTGACCAGCTTGGTCTTGCCGGCCTTGCGGTCACGGACGTAGACGTCGCCCACCATGTCGGTGTCGTTCGGCGAGAGCCTTGCGAGCGAGTCGAAGGCCACATAGCGCCCGTCATGCGAGATCTCGATCGGATGGGGGTCGGTGTAGCCGCTCTCACCGGTCCCCTGCTTTCCGTTCGACTTCAGGCTGACCAGCGAGGTCTTGTGGGTGTCCAGGTTGCGGATGAAGACGTCGCCGTAGTTGAGGTTGTCGTCCGACCCGTTGTAGACGCCGAACGAGTGGAACGCGACGAGCGTGCCGTCCGCCGAGATCACCGGGTGGTCCGAGTCGACGTTCGACGGAGGAGACTGGAACGGGTAGGTGGGCTCGTCCCCGTTCGAGCTCAGGCTCGCCCGCACGGTCTTCTGCGTCTGCATGTTCCGAATGAATACGTCCGTGTCGATCAAGAACTGATAGTCGGTGTCCGAGGTCATGCTTCCGTCGTCGGACTGGAAGGCGACCTTCTGGCCGCTCGCCGATAGCGAGGGCTCGGAGCTGTCGCCGTCCGCCGGCTGCGAGCCGTTATCCCGGAGACTCACCTGCTGGGTCTTGCCGGTCTTCAGGTCGTGGCGGTAGACGTCCAGATAGCCGTTGACGTCGGCGCCCGAGAACGCTCCATGGGAGTCCCAGGCGACGTAGCGGCCGTTCGCCGAGATCCGGGGGTCCTGGCTGTCGGCGAAGACCTGGCTGCCGTCCGACTTGACGCTGACCCGCGCGGTCTTCCCACTGTTCATGTTGTGGACGTAGGCGTCCTTGTATCCGTTGGTGTCGCCGCCGACCAGCGCTGCGTCGGAGACGAACGCGACGAGGTGCCCGTCGCCCGAGAGCGAGCAGCTGTCGGAGTCCGCCGCGCCCGCTGCCTCCTTGCCGTTCGACTTGACGCTCGCGCGCTTGGTCTTGCCGGTCTTGCGATCGTGGACGAAGACGTCGTCGTCGACTCCTGAGTCTCCGCCGGTGAACTTGTTCGTGGACTCGAAGCAGACGTAGCGACCGTTTCCGGACACCGAGGGGAAGTCGCTGCCGAATTGACCCTCCACGCCGTTCGAGCTGACGCTCACGCGCTTGGTCCTCGGAGCCCCTTGGGCCACCGCGACCAACGAGCTTGCACCCAAGAGCGCGATCAGCGTGACGATCAGTGCTCACGTTGTCCGCCTGAATCCGTTCATGGGACCCAAGGTAGCGGGGAATGCCGGGCCCGTCATCACCCCGACGGGTGAACTATTCGACACCTGGACAGCTTTCCTAGGTGGATGCGGCCCGAGCGAGCACCTATCTCCTCTCCCCCCTCAGATCCAGCGCTCTGTCGAGAGAGTCAAAGCAGACACCCCAGCCCTCTCGGTGCGAATCCACGCGCTCCTCGGTCGCGATGCCGTGGCTCGTCATGCGTAAGGTCGTCGCTCCGTCCCTCTCGGTGAACTCGAGCTCGATCAGCTGGCGCTCGGAGCCCTGGTCGTCCCATTTCCAGGTGAAGGCGAGCCGGCTCGGCGGGTCCACCACGGTGTACTCGCCGCCGGCGCCGTGGTCCTCGCCGGCCTTTGGGTCCCGCATCACGACCCGTAGGCGGCCTCCCACGCGCAGATCGACCTCGGCGGTCGGCGTCTCCCAGTTCGGGTCGCCTCGGAACCAGCGCCTCAGAACCTCCTCGCTGGTCCAGGCCTCGAACACCTCCTCGGCCGGGGCGTCAAAGGTCCGCTCGATAACGAGGACGTAGCCGGGATACTGGTTGCTCATCGGCCCTCCTTTCGTTCCCGCAGATAGTCGCCGACCACGTCGAAGAGCCGCTCCCAGCGGACCCGCTGGCTGTCGATCCAGTGGGACGTCTCGGCGAGCGTCTCCGGATTCAGGGACAGCAGATGCGTGCGCCCGTCAATCACCCGGCTCACCACGCCTGCCTCCTCGAGCATCCTCAGATGCCGGGAGATCGTCGGCTTCGAGACGCCGAAGTCGACGCTCACCTCCGCCACCGTGGCGCTCCCGCCGCTGAGCCTCTCGACGATGTGGCGGCGGAGCGGGTGGGCCAAGGCCCTGAACGGATCGTTAGCCATTAGGCTAACTATATAGTTTGACCAACCCGCAAACCACGCGCCACAGGAGGAAGAGCGATGCCAGAGCACGAGGTCGGCACACAGGAGGAGTTCGATGGAGCCCGCGAGGAGCTGCTCGCGGAGGAGAAGGAGCTCACCCGCCGCAGCGACGAGCTCGCACGGAAGCGGCGCGAGCTTCCCTGGGTCCCGGTCGAGAAGGAGTACGTCTTCGAGACCGCGGCGGGGACGAAGTCGCTCGCCGAGCTCTTCGACGGTCGCTCGCAGCTGCTCATCTACCACTTCATGTTCGGCCCGCCGTACGAGGCGGGCTGCACCGTCTGCTCCTCGATCACCGACAGCATCGATCCGAACGCGGTCCATCTGGCGGCACGGGACGTCACCATGCTGCTCGTCTCCCGAGCCCCGGTCGAGAAGCTTCAGGCCTACAAGCAGCGGATGGGCTGGGGCATCGAGTGGGTCTCAGCCGGGGGCAGCGACTTCAATCGCGACCTCGGATTCACCCACACCGAGGAGGAGCTGCGGCCATTCCTCGAGGGCGAGATTCCCCCGACCGTGAAGGAGATGGCGGAGCGTTCTGGGACCGACGTCGCCGGCTATATCGCGGAGGGCCCCGGGCTGAGCGCGTACGCGCTCGAGGACGGCACGGTGTACCGGACCTACGTCACCAGCTCGCGCGGACTCGAGCCGGCGATGGCCTACTACGGCTTGCTCGACCGCACGCCGATGGGTCGCAACGAGGGCGGCGACCAGCCCTTCTGGCTGCGCCGGCACGACGAGTACGAGACGACCTAGGAGTCCGTCGCCGCGCCCTCTCAGAGGTTCACGGGAGGGGGGATAAGGCCCTCCCGAGTCGGAATAGCCGTGACACCCCATCCAGCCGCGCATAGGAGATAGAAGGGGTCAGGCGGGCCGGCGTGTGGCCATGCCCTTGCCGTGCCCTGGCGGCGCCACGGCACGGGCCGGTTGCCGGTGGCGGCGTGTGGGGTGGGGCGGCGGGGCCGGGGTCACTCCTCCACCGGAACTGGCAGCCCGTAGGAAGGTACTTCGAAGATGCGCGCCGTGGCTCCGGGGTCATCCAAAGGCCGCACCCTGTGGATCCCGGTTCTGTTGGAGGCGCGAGCGACGGCCATCTGGGCGGCGTAGGGACCTGCCGCAGCCACTCGCGTTGCGACCATGCGCCAGCCGTCAGTGGCTTTGTACTCGACTGAGAAGTGCGTCTAGCGAGGCTCCCCCAGCCGCATCGGGTCGTCATCGGGGTCGGGTACGGAATCGATCTCGTGGTGAACTACGCACTCGTCGCGTGAGCACGCGTCGCCGCACTTTCAGTCACGAGGGGCTCCGAGCGCCTGCCTACGGGTCGTCCTTGAAGGCGACATAGTCGTAGGCGATTCCCGTGGTGTTGGTGGCGGCATTGTTGCCGACCAAGAAACCGTCGCTCGAAAGACCGGTGATGCCGTTGCTGAGGTTCGTCGCGGCGCTGAAGTTCAGCGAGCCCGTGCCGCTGACCGCGGTCGGCTTGTGGACCCCGGCCCTCGCGGTGGCCGTGTCGTTGGCGTGCACGATCAGGTAGTTGGGCTGGAAGCCGACCCCGGTCACCGACTTGCTGGCCGTCCCGTCGCCGGTGTATGAGAAGGAGGTCATGTCGGCCGAGCACTGGTTGAAGGCGGCGTAGTGATAGGCAGTGCCGTTGGTATTGACCTGCGAGTCCGTACCGAGCGAGAAGCCGTCCGAGTCCAGCGAGGTGACCCCGGTGGTGCTGCCGGTGTCGGCATCGAACCGGAAGCTGCGCGTCATCGCGGACATGCGCTGAACGGCGTTGCTGGCGCCCGCCGACATCACCATCACGTACTCCGGCGAGTAACCGAGCCCGGTGATCGAGCGGTTGACTCCGGTCCCCGTGTAGGAGCCGAGGGTCATGTGGCCGGCGCTGGCCTTGAAGGCAGTCCAGTAATAGGTGGTCGAGAGCGAGTTCACCTGGGCGTTGGTCCCCACCTGGAAGCCATCGCTCTGCAGAGCCTTGATGCGGCTTGTCGATAGTGCCGTCGCGCCGCTCAGGGGCTTGGTGGCGTCGCCGCTCATGGTCGACGTCCGCATCACCGCAACCTGGGCGGTGTTTCCCTTGACGATCACGGCGTCGGGCTGGAAGCCGACGCCGGTGATGTTGCGGTTGTCCGTCAGGTTGCCGGTGTAGCTGCCGCTGGCAACCCGGAAGCCGTTGGTGGCGACCGTGAGAGCGGCGCTCGCCGTGTCCCCCTGGCTGCCGACTGCATAGACCGTGTGAGAGCCGCTCGAGGTGCCGGCGGGGATCGTCACTGAGACGCTCGCGGTGCCGCTGCTGGGAACCGGGCTCGGCACGATGCTTCCGCTCAGCACCGTGCCGGAGGTCGGGTTGTCGAGCCGGAAGGTGACCGTCTGACCGTCGATGAAGTTGGTGATCTGGCCGGTCAGGGTCGTCGGCAGGCAGCTCACCGTCGAGGAGTTGAGGGTGAAGGCGGGCGATGCCACAGTGACGGTCGAGCTCATCGCGCTCTCGGTGCCCCGCCAGTTGGCGAGCACCGGGGTCACGGTGTACTTCCAGCTGCCGGACGGGACGGCGTTCTCGGTGCAGCTGAGGGCTGCGATCGTCCCCGAGCAGTTGGCGCCGATCGTCTGCTGGGTCCCGCCGGTGCTGTAGCGCTTGACCTGGTAGCCGTCCACCGCGGCGCCACCCGGGAGCGTGCTCGCGGACCAGCTGACCGTCACCTTGCGGTTGGAGACGCTCGCCGAAGGCGTGTTGCCGGTCGGCATCGTCTTCGTGGCCGCGTAACCGGAGCCCGAGCCAGCCGCCTGCCAGGTTGCCATCGCGGCGCTCGCGAGCGTGAGTGCCGCCACCGCGACCGAGATTGCCATGACGCCCCGGCGCATCGCTACCGTCCAGCCCGGACCTGAAAGCGGAGCGGGAAGGTCGCGCCCTGGCAGGAATCCGGGGCGCCTTTCCGCATGCGAAGGCGCATCCCCATGAACCGCGTCTTGTGCGGACGGATGCGCGGGTGGTGCAAGCGCTTGCGCACCGCCTCCAGGTTGTTGCGAGAGCAGCCTGGGCCCGCGTCGCGGGCCGTTGCCCGCACGGCGTGGACGACTACCCAGTGCCCGGAGCGGTTTGCCACCTTGATTCGCATCCGAGCGTGAGCGCCCGGATAGAGCCGGTGTACGTACCCGGAGACGTGCAGCGCCGACGCGCCGTTGGCGTTGGCGTGCGCCCCGAGCCTGGTCCGGCCGTCACCGTGACCCGCCAGGGCCGCGTAGGCGACGCCGCACGACGCCAGGGCGATCGTGACCAGCAGGTATGTCGCTTTGGCTTTCATTGCACCTTCCGCCTAGGCCGGCCCGCCACCCGGCGCCAGCAAGGGCGCCGGGTGGAAAGCGGCCGGGTCAGCGGATGGCGCTGACCCGCACGGGTGGGCAACCCGTTGTGAGCTAGGAGGAGTTCCCGCTGAGGCTGACTGGAACCGTGAACGTCGCGCCTTGGCAGCTGTTGTCGGAGGTGTTCGCCATATGAACGCTTCCGGTGAGCGTGACCTGCTTGTTCCCGTTCCCGTCGCCCGAGTCGGTGGTGGCGTTGGGGACGTTGATCGTCTGGCCGGTCTGGTTGGTGTACGTGACCCCAGTCGGATGCGAGCCGTCCGACCCGCAGGTCGAGTGGCTTGCGTCAGCGGTGATCGTGCCGTTGCCGGTCACGCTCGTCACCGTCACCGCGTAAGGGTTCGGGTTGTGGATCTTCAGGAGCAGGTCGCCGTCGCCCCCGGGGTAGAGGGTCGCGGTGGTGCTTGCCGAGACGTCGACCGTCGTCAGCGCCTGGGCGGTGGTGGCCTTCGCGTAGCCCGAGCCGCCGCCGCTGGTGGTCCACGCCGCGTAGACGAGGCCGACGGCCCCCAGGACGAGCAGGGTGACCGCTCCACCGATGATCGGACGATTGCGAAATAGGTTGCGCACTGTGCCTCCTCTTGTTCTGCGGGTTGCATCCAGGCGCGTCGCCCGTAGCGGGTCAACCTAGGCCGCGCCGATGGTCAGCTATCTACATCGGCCAAAGCGTCCAATTTTGTTAATGGCTCTCAAGTAGAAGTGGCATCTGGCACAAGCGAAAGCCCCGGTTGCCAGCGATGGGACGGAGCCGCTGCGGAGTCGTACGCCGCGAGTGGCAGCGACGGGCAGTCGCAGCGTTTGGGGGCAGGCGTCACGCACCAGGCCGAGCCCGCCGCGCACGTTGTCGGCATGCGTCGCTGCAGTACCGCGCGTCGGCTCGTGCTCCGGGTGCCATTGGCCCCCCGCACCATTCGCAGCGCCGGACGTTCTCGCCCCGCCGATCACGCTCGTGCAGGTAGGTGACCAGGATCGCGAGCGGCTGGCCGGGCGCTTCGAGACCCCAGTCGGTGAGCTTGGCGACGGAATGGGAAGCCGCAGCAGCTTCGAGTCGCGAGCGGTTGGCGCCTCGCGGGACCTTTCCGCTGAGTGCGTCATAGGCGGTCGAGCTTGCGATCCCGTGCTCGATGATCTCCCGGGCGCCCATGTCTTTGAGGGTGGGATGTATCAGGGTGGTCCAGGGGTCGGCACGTGTCCCATAGTCGCTGCGGTACTTGCTCGTGTCCGTGACCACCCCAGTCAGCCGTTCGATGATTTTGTTGCCCTCCTTTCCCGTAAGCAGTGTGTCCGCCGGACTGGAGGCGACGGGCCGGCGCAAGAGCAGCCCCCTGGTGGCTCCCCCCGCCGCCTGTCGGTCCGGTGCGAGGCTCTTGTGTTCGGGGCGGCGGGTGTAGCGGCCGAGGACGTTCGCGAGCGTGTCGATCACCACGGCGCCGCCCAGGAGGGCGTTGGCGAAGCGCTCGGGTTCACGACGCTGATCGGCGGTGATCACGCCGATCGGTCTTCCGCGTTGGCGGTCATACCAGGCGAGGTCCGACCACTCTTCAGGATCTTGCTCATACGGGGCCGCTGGAAGTGCCCGCGGCTTTCGTCGGGGCTTCTCCCGCCCGTCTCTCTGGCTGGCGTTGCTTGCCTCATAGAAGGCGGCGTCGGGATGGGCGATCAGCCCGAAGCTCCCGGGGCGGATCTGATCGACTCGATCGCGTGATCGATTGAAGCCCTTGAACCACTTGCCGATCTCCGGGCTCGAGACGGTGAACCGCGAGAGGGCGTAGCGCTCGGCCCACTCGGGTAATGCTGGGTCCGGGCGATCGAGGCCCGCGAGGATCCGCTCCCAGATCTGTCGGATCCAGACCCGGCGGCCTTGCTTGTCTCGCTGCGGTCGGTCCGGGTCCTTGCTAGTCGGATCGAGGTACATCCCCAGCCCGTGCTCCGACCAGTCGGTGAGTGCATCGCTGTCAGCCGCCGGCTCGTCGGTCGCCACGTCCTCCTGGTCGTGTGCGGCGACGATCTCGGGCCGTCCACCTCGACCCACTCGGTAGAGGGCATAGCGCTTGGCGCTGATCACGTAGCACCACAGCTGCCGATTGAGGCTCTCGTGCTCGACTTTCCACGGTTGGAGCAGGTCCGGGTCGTAGGGGTTGAGCCCCTGGAAGCGATCCAGGATCTCGCGCACCGTCTTCCGCGAGAGCGCCTTGATCTCCTCCCCCTCCCTCGTCGGGCACGGCACCGGCCTGCCCTCGGGAGTGGAGACGATCGCCATCGAGTCGGTGTCGCAAAACGCGTAGCTCCCGCCCTCCCGCGTAACGAGGCGCTCAAGCACGGCGAGCATCAGCCGCGCTCCCGCCGTGATCGAGCAGGCGACGGGCGGCAAGCAGTACGGCCCGGGGTCCTCGGGGTTGCTGGTGCGCTTGGGCCTCCATCCCTCGTCGGGGCCGTGGACCCTGACCGCGGCCTTTTCGGCGAGGTCGCGTCGGTCAAACCGGGCCAGGGAACCGTAGGCGGTCGCGTTGGCGGTGATCTTCAGGAACAGCTCCAGCCGATCGCGCTCGCTTGTGGGCATATCGGGGTCGGCCTTGACCTGGGCCCGCTGCTCGATCATGGTCAAGAAGGGGTCCCGCTCACCCTCGGGATCGAGCGCCGCGCCGCCCCGCAGCTTCGCCGTCCGCAGGCCGGCCTGGATTCCCTCACCCTCGATCCGGATCGCCCGGGTCACTCCGGGCGGCCGATCGCCCAGGATGGCGGCGGCAGTCACGTCCGGAAGCGCGTACCAGAGGCTCCCGCGGTAGGTGAGCGAATTGACTCCGATCCCGAAGTCCTGGCCGTCGGGCTCGTAGATCGCCCTGACCGGGAGGATGTCGCCGTCGGGCTCGATCTCGACCAGGGTCACGCCAATTACGGCCCACAGCTCTCGTGTAAGGCAGCGGTCGAGAAGCTCCGGGTCGTTCAGCAGCTCGCGGACCTCGTCGGTCGCGTCGACGACCCGAAGCTCTCTCGCGCGGAGGATCTTCCAGGTCCCGAGCAGCTCGCTGACCGCCGGATACATCGAGGCGAAGTCAACGTGGACGATCGGTACCGGGGTGCGGACGATCCGCGCCTCGGCCCGGCCGCCGTAGAAGGCGCTCATCGCGTACCCGAGCGCCTCTTCGCCAAGGGCGTCCCGTTTTGGCGCCCGCTTGGACTTCTGGTCGCGACCCCTCGCATCCCAGCCGAGCTGCTCGTCGCTCAGGTTGGTGAACTTCTGCAGCGGGCGCTCGATGCCCATCGCCTCCAGGTAATGCGCGCCGACGGTGGCCGGCGAGTAGAGCCGGTGAGGTGGTAGGTCGACACCCTCATGTTCGGCCAGCTCGGCGAGGGTGTGTCGGTAGAGCAACGAGGTGTGGCGGACGTCCTCGACGGCGTACTCGATCAGCTCGGGGCTGATCTCCTCGTAGTCGACCTCGCGCTTCTCGTAGGGGTCGCCGAACGCGGCGCACGCGCCCTCCAAAGTCAATGACCTGTCGGTGAGGGCGAAGGCGAGCGTCCTAAGGTCGATGAACCGCGCGGCGGCGCCCTTGGTGTCCTCATCGCCCTTCTTCCGGCTGCCCCAGCCGAACAGGGTCCGGCGCGGGTCGATCGACTTCATCAAGAGCCGCTGGCGGTAGCGGGTGTCGTCCCACTTGCCCTCCGGGTCGAACTTCCCCCAGATCCCGAGCGAGAAGCCGCCGCGGTAGTAGTCCTCGGCTGGGGCCCAGTAGGAGGCCAGGCGGGCAAGGTCGAACGGAAGGTTGAAGCCGACCACAGAGCAACGGTCGCGGTGTCTATAGCCGTAGAGGTACAAACGGCGCTCCAACCACCACGAGAGTGGCTGCAGCACAAGCCCGCCGGCCGTTTCGCTGCTGCCGAAGCCGGGGGCGACCTCGGCTTGACGCGAACGAGCATCCTCGGTCAGGATGCGGTAGCCGTCCGGGTCCCGTTGCGGTAGGTCGTCGGGATAGGCGACCCCCTCCTCGATGCAGAAGTGGCCGGGCGGATCGCCGGGCGCGTCGCTGTAGAGGCGCCAGGCCAAGAGCCGTAGCCGCTGGGCTGGTCCCGGCTCGGTCTCGGTGTCGAAGACGAGCGCCTCGGTCGGGTAGCGCCGCCTTACGCGCCGCCGGGGGCGGCCGCTCCCGTGCTCCTCGGCGTGTTCGGCATTCTCCTCGCTCGTCAGATTGAGGCGCGTTGTCCACACCCGCACGGCGACCGGCAGGTGCTCAGGTGGACTGTCCGGGTTGGGGCAGATGGGCGAGAAGTTTCGCCCACCAGCGCAGGGGGCTGCGGCTCAGGCCTCGGCCGGGTAGAACGACGGGTCGCGCCTCCAGCCCGGATCGCGCCTGTCGCGGGCGGCGATGTCCGAAGCCAGCTCATCGGCGCGTCGCTTGAGCGCCTCCGCTAACCGAGCGATCCAAGGGTGCTCTGGATATGCGGCAGCCAGCCGCCCCGCGAGCAACGACCCTCGCCGAAAGAACCACGCGGCCCGCTCGACGAACGTCAGCGGTCGGGCCCCTCGTTCCGCTTTGGCCGAATCCTCGATCCCGAGCGCCCGCCAGTCATCGTGGAACAGCTCGTGGTGATCGTGGCATGCGGGTACGGTGAAACGCGGATCTAGATAGCGACCGGAGCCCGGGTCGCGACCGCTGGGATGGTGACCGCGCCATGCCTCTGCTCCACACACGAGACACCGGGCACTCATCCGAGCACCTCTCTGTAGGCCTCGGGAATGTCGACGCCGCCGCGCTCGCCGATCGCCTCAAGCCGCTCGGGATCGGACTCCACCAGTCGGCCGGCGACCCTCTGGCCGGTCAGCGACCGCAGCTCCTCCACGCTGGCGTTGCCCTCGATGAACCGGTATTGGACGTCGAAGACCCGCTGTGCCCGACGCGCCGCGTTGGAGCCCCGGATCTCGACGAATTGCAGATCCGGCTCGCCGGCCAGGAAGACCGGGTAGAGCCGAAGCAGCCGGTCGCCCTTGCTTGGCAGCGTCTTGCCGACCCGCTTGGGCTTAAGCGCATCGCGCGCCCACCACCTAACCGGCTCGATCGCGACACCCTCCTGGCGAGCCGCCTCCTCGATCGAGATGCCCCGCTCGCGCGCGACCTGGACGACGTGGAGGGCTTCGGAACGGGCTCCCCGCGCCGACTCCGGCAGCCGGCCGAGATCACGGGCGCTTCCGATCTTCGGCGAGAACCTCCGCTGCTGCGCGTAGCTCGTGAAGCCGCGGCCGCGAGCGAGCCGTTGGCGTCGACGGTACTCCGCCTTGTAGTTGCGCCGGCGGCTCACCATTGCGCACGCTCCTCGTCGAGGTAGGTGGCCGCTTCGTCGAGCCAGCCAATGAACAGCCGTGCCCGATCGGCGGCTTCCTCGCCGTAGAGCTCCTCGAGCACCCCGGCGAACCGTTGCCCAGCGCGATCGCCGCCCCGCAGCCAGTCCGCGAACCCGAGGCCTCGTGCTTGGCGGGCCTTCTCGAACCCACGCAGGAGACGCTTCGCCGCCTGCTCGGGAGGTACATACGCCGGTCCGGACCCACCCTCAGGTGGGGAATTGCCCCACTCGCGCACCCTGCCCACCGTCTTGTGGTCGACTCCGACGAGTCGAGCGATTGCACGGTCCGAATCCTCCGGCCGTTCGGCCAAGAGGCGCTGAATCGCCGCCCGTTTCTCTGCCCGGGTGAGCGGCTTCGACGCGACCGCCGAGCGCACGAGGGCGTGCCTGTAGGCGGCGTCAATCGGATCCTCTGCCTGATCCCGGGGGACGATCAGGGCTGGTACTTGGTCGACCTCGAACTCCTGAAGCGCGGCCCGGCGGTGCCAGCCATCGGCCAGCACATAGCCGCCCTCGCCGTCATCGACCAGCTCCAGGGGCGGCAGGGCTCCGAGGCCCTCGGCTCCGTAGAGGCCGACGAACTCCCCGACGCGCTCGCGATCAAGGCGTGATCGCGGCCACGCCGACGGCTCGCAGCGGATCTGGTCCAGCCCCACATAGGGCATCGGACCGGCTGGAGAACCAACTTCGGGTGAACTCAACAAAACACCTCTCATCGGTCCAGCTCCGCTGAGAGGTGGTGATGCGGGAACTTGGCGTCCCGCTCAAACCCGCGGACCCTCGGCCCGCTTCTAACCGTGCACCCTAGATTACAACGCGGTGCGGCGAACTCCGAGCATTTCCGCGGAAACAGGCGAAGCGGCCGCGGCGGCCCTCGCGCTACTCGACGACCTAGGGGAGGTCGAGGGACGGGGCATCTATCACGGGCCTCTCAACCAGGCGCTGGAACCGGTACGGCGCGTCACGCTCGGCGCGAGGTGTGGTGCCTGCCGGGCCGGGATCGCCTGGTGTGCGATCGACGTAGGGGGTGCCTTCGTCGCAGCGTTTCAGCGACGATGCCCGCCGCGACAACGCCGGGGCGGGGTTGACGATTGCTATGACCCTGATCCGTCACCCGCCGGTCACACCAAAGCACCGTGGATCCTGCTCGCCGAAACAGGAAAGACGACCGTCACACTGCACGACGTCACAACGCCTGGCTACCCACTCCGGCTCACGATGAGGTGCCCAAAATGTGGCTCCGAATACCTGACTCGGAACACCACACGGTTACGCCTATTTCTTGGCGCAGCTGCGCGTGGAAAAGGTAACATTTGGCTTCAATGAAAATCGCCCCCGCGACCGCGTGAACGGCCCGGGGGCATGGCACCGAAAGGCAGGCTTTCGATGCAGGCTCAAGTTAGCGCCCCGCGCGACGGACTCGTGGTCGCCTACGGGTACGGCGTCCGAATCCGTCTCCACCGCCGACATCTTGTAGTCGAGGACGGCGTCGGCCGACGACGCCGAACCCGCCGTTACCACCGTGCCACCTCGCGCCTCAAACGGCTGGTCTTGATCGGCCACACCGGCTACATCACCCTCGACGCCCTGCGCTGGCTTCGGGACGTGGGGGCGGCGCTGGTTCACGTCGGCGCGGACGGCGAGCTGATCACGACCTCGACCGCCGCGGGCCCCGACCTCGCTCCGCTGCGCCGCGCCCAAGCCCTGGCCGCGGGAAATGCCGTGGGCGTCGAGATCGCACGCGAGCTACTGAGCGCCAAAGTCGACGGGCAAAGGGCGCTTCTGGACGAGCTGCCCGGCGGAACTGAGAACGTCCACGCAGTGGAGCAGGCGCTCGGCGAGATCGACAAAGCCGAGTCTTTAGAGATCCTGCTCGCCGCCGAGGCTCAGGCCGCGAACGCCTATTGGGACGCCTGGTCGGAGCTCCCCATCCCGTTCCCGGATCGCGAGGTGGCCAGGCTTCCGGAGCACTGGCTTACCTTCGGTCAACGCCACTCGCTGCTCACCGGCAGCCCGCGGTTGGCTACCAACGCGGCCGGCGCACTTGTCAACTACCTCTACTCATTGCTCGAGGCGGAGACAGTCATCGCCTGTCACGCCTTGGGTCTCGACCCCGGGCTGGGGATCTTCCACGCCGATCGCCGAGACCGCGCCTCGCTGGCGCTCGATGTGATGGAGGCCGTCCGCCCGGCCGTCGACGCCTTCCTGCTGGCGCTGTTGACGCAGCGGACGCTTTCGGCACGGGACTTCGTCGAGACCCGGCGGGGGTCGTGCCGGATCGTCCCGCGGCTGACCGCCGAGCTGGCGGAGACCTGTATGGCCTGGCGCGAGCACGTTGCGCCGGTCGTGGAACGCGTTGCTCATGCGCTGGCCGAGGATTCGCCCCGGCCGGTTCCAATGACGACGCCGCTCACCCGCCAGAATCGAGTGGCGGCGTGGGATCGGCGAGCGCCGACTCGCAAACGACGCCAGCCCCGACCGGCGCTCGCGTTGCCGGTCAGCTGCCGGGACTGCGGCGCCCCACTTCGGGATCGTCGTCGTCGCTACTGCGACGAGTGCCGGGCTCGGCGCTTCCGCGAACAGGGAAACGAGGCCCGGCGTTCAGCCGCCCGAGTGCTTGAGCAGCTGCGCTCCGAGCAGCGCGACCCCGCCCACGGTGGGCGGGCTGCCGAGATCAGGGGTCGCAAGAACGCAGCGCACCAGCGCGCGGTTCGGGCCTGGAAGGGCGGGCGACTTGACCCGGCGGTATTCGAGCGCGAGATCCTGCCGGGACTCCGGGGCGTGCCGATCGCCGACATGGTCGCCGCGACGGGTCTGTCAAGGCATTACTGCTCGCTGATTCGGCTGGGCAAGCGGGTGCCGCATCCACGTCATTGGGAGGCGTTCCGAGGGAGCGCCGCAACAGGCCGTCGCACGCCCATAACGTCGTTATAGTTTGGCTCAATGGCCCAGCCCCTGCCCGAGGCCCCGCCCGAAGACGTCCGAACGCGGTTGGTAAACGCCGCGATCACTTTGCTCGCCGAGGACGGCCCTTGGGCAATCAACGCGCGAGGCGTGGCCGGCGAGATCGGGATGTCGACCATGGCGGTCTACACGCACTTCGGCGGCATGCCCGGGCTGTTCGGTGCGGTCGTCGACGAGGGCTTTGGGCGCCTAGCGGCGCGGTTCAACGAGGCGCCCGTCAGCGATGATCCGGCGGCCGACATGGCATGGCTGGCGCTGACCTATCGCGAGTCGGCGCACCAGAACCCGCACCTCTTCGACCTGATGTACGGGTTCTCGACGCCGGGCGGCTACCGGCCCGGGCAGCGCGAGCGTGGGGCAAGCGAAGGTTTCGAGGCGGCATACGATCGCCTCGTGACCACAGCCGCACGAATGATCGAGTCAGGCCGGATCCATGAGGCCAACCCGGACGTGATTGCGGCCGAGTTGTGGAGCTTCGTCCACGGATTCGTCACGCTCGAGCTAGGCGGCTACTTCGCTCGTTTCGCGAGCCCTTTTGAGGAAGTCTTCCTCCCACTCGGCGCGGACCTGATGGTGGGTATGGGCGACACGCGGCAGAAGGCCCTCGACTCGAACGTCGCGGCGGGGCGTCTGTTCGGGGTTATCTAAGCCACCGTCAGATGGCGGACCAGGAACTCGGTCTGGTCACGGACGGCGTGCTCGAACGGCCCCCCGAGGTAGATGTCGAAGTGCCCGACCGGGTACCGCTTGACCTCTCCACGCGGAGCGGTCGCGGCGTAGCGAAGCGCGGTCTCGGCTGGGGCAACTGCGTCCTTATCGCAGACGCAGAACAGGATCGGGCAGGTCACCTTGGCGGCCGAGCGCCCCGGGCGGTAAAGGGGAGCACGGTTGAGGAACCGGGCCGGCACCCGGTCGTCGAAGGGCACGCCCGGTGGGATCAGCGCGCGGTAGCCCGCCTCCGAGTCCGGTGACGTCATCAGCGCCATCGATCCGGGCGGGCCGACGAGCGGGACCATCACTGGGGGCTTATGACGGACGCGCGCCAGCTCGTCACGGAGGGCCGGCGCCACCGCCCGGGCGAGGCTGCGCGGGCTCGCGGCGCGGGCGGCCGCCAGTCCGTCGGTGAAGGGGCACTGGCTGACGACCGCAG
>JBOGZC010000052.1:0-26331 GCA_050697075.1 Solirubrobacterales bacterium
ATCGAGGAGGCCGCCGGGGCGGCGGCGGCCGGCGCTGCCGCCGGCGCGGGGGCCGTGCCGGTCGCGGCCGGGGATGGCTCCGGCAACGGCCAGCCGTCGGATGAGAACCCGGCGACGGTGGTCAAGTCCGATCGGGACAAGGTCGGCCGCAACGATCCCTGCTGGTGCGGCTCCGGCAAGAAGTACAAGAAGTGCCACGGGGCCTGAGCCGCGCTTCGTCGTGAACGCGGCCCTCAGCCCGGGCTCCGACGGCGAGCCCCGCTGTTGGTGGGCGACCTCGGCCCCCGAGTACGTGAGCTATCACGACGACGAGTGGGGGCGGCCTGTGGTGGACGACCGGGGTCTGTTCGAGCGCCTCAGTCTCGAGGCATTTCAGTCGGGCCTCTCTTGGCTCACCATCCTCCGAAAGCGTGAGGCGTTCCGCGAGGCCTTCGACGGGTTCGACATCGAGTCCGTCGCGCGGTTCGGCAAGCGCGATGTGGTGGGGCTGCTACGGAACACCGAGATCGTGCGAAACCGGGCCAAGGTCGAGGCCGTGATCGCCAACGCCCAGGCGGCGCTTCGGCTGGCCGAAGACGGCGACTCGCTGTCGCAACTGATCTGGACATTCGCGCCAAAGCGCTTCCGAACCCCGCGCCGCCGCGGGGACCTTCCGGCGACGACGCGCGAGTCGACCGCCCTCGCTCGGGACCTCAAGCGGCGCGGGTTTCGGTTCGTCGGGCCGACCACGGCCTACGCGCTCATGCAAGCGTGCGGGATCGTCAACGACCACATCGCGGGATGCACGGTGCGGGACCGGGTCGAAGCGGAGCGCGCCCGAGCCACAGCAACCTCGGGATAGGCCGTACGGCGGGCAAGCTCTCTAAGCTCCCGGGCATGGCTGAGGCGGTCTCCAAAGAGTTGGTATCCGCGCGACTCGCCGAGGTCCGCGAGGGCTTGACGCTGCTCGCGGATTACCTTTGACCCCGCCAAGCTCGAGTCTCGCCTAGAGCGCCTCGAGGCGGAGATGCAGCGCCCGGGCTTCTGGGAGGACACCGAAAGGGCCGCCCGGATCTCGGCCGAGCACGCCGCGGCCCAGCGGCGCCTCCAGACGCTCCGCTCGCTGCAATCGGACGTGGGCGACCTCGAAGAGCTGCTCGAGCTGTCAGCCGAGGACCCCTCGATCGCCTCGGAGCTCGAAGGCCAGCTCAGCTCGGTGGAGCAGCGCCTCGCGGCGCTCGAGGAGGCGAGGCTGTTCAGCGGCCGTTATGACGCCGGCGACGCCGTGGTCACCGTGCGCTCGGGCGCCGGAGGCACCGATTCCCAGGACTGGGCCGAGATGCTCCTGCGCATGTACCTGCGCTGGGCCGAGCGACGAGGCTTCCAGGTCGAGCTGAAGGAGGCCTCGCCCGGCGAGGAGGCCGGGCTCAAGTCGTCGACCTTCATCGCCCGCGGCGAGAACGCCTACGGGCTGTTCGCGGCCGAGCGAGGCGTGCATCGCCTGGTGCGCCTCTCGCCATTCGACGCGGCCCACCGCCGCCACACGAGCTTTGCCGAGGTCGACGTCGGCCCACTCGTGGACGACGAGGTCGACGTGGACCTCGACGAGGAGGATCTGCGGATCGACACGTATCGCGCTTCCGGCGCAGGGGGACAGCACGTGAACAAGACCGACTCGGCGGTCCGGATCACTCACATCCCGACCGGGATCGTCGTTCAGTGCCAGAACGAGCGGTCACAGGCCCAGAACAAGGCGACGGCCATGCGCCTGCTGCGCGCCCGGCTGCTCGAGCTCGAAGAGCGAAAGCGTGCCGAGGAGATGGCGGCCGAGCGCGGAAAGCAGAAGGACGTGGCCTGGGGCTCGCAGATCCGCAGCTACGTTCTGCATCCCTCGCAGCGGGTCAAGGACCATCGCACCGGGCACGAGGTGGGCGACGCCCAACGCGTGCTCGACGGCGATCTGGATGGCTTCGTGCGTGAGTACCTCCTGAAGAACGCCTCGGAGTCGTAGCGATGTCGACCCGGGTCGCCGTCGGAATGTCCGAGAGCATCGACGCCGTGGAGGCCTTCTCGGAGGCCGCGGCGCAGGCGGCCGACGGCCTCGACGCGGAGTGCGACCTGTGCGTGATGTTCGCCGGCGCTCCCCATCTGGGACACGGCAAGTGGATCCTGTCGGTGGTGCACGACCGGCTTGCGCCGCGCCATCTGATCGGCTGCGGCGCTGGCGGAGTGGTGGGTCGGGGCCGCGAGATCGAGGAGGGCCCGGCGGCGGTCGTCTGGGCGGCGTCGATGCCGGGCGCCGAGATCGAGAGCCATCACTTCGAGGTCGAGCAGAGCGACGAGGGCTTTCGGGTGCACGGCCTCGAGTCGCTGGGCGAAGGGGGCGACTGCATGATCGTGCTCGCCGACCCGTACAGCTTTGCCACCGGGGCGCTGTTGGAGCGGCTCGGGGAGCTGCGACCCGGGATGCCGGTGCTGGGTGGCCTCGCGAGCGCGTCGGCGGTTGGCTCGGCGTCGCTGTTTCGCGACGGCGACCTGCTGAGCGGCGGGGCGATTGGCTGCTCGGTCTCGGGCGCGTCGATCCTGCCCTGCGTTTCGCAGGGCGCGGCCCCGGTGGGACCCGAGATGACGATCACGTCGGCGGCCGGGAACGTGATCGAGGAGCTGGCCTCCCGGCCCGCGCTGGAACGATTGCGCGAGGCGCTGGCCGGACTCGACGCCCGCGAGCGGGAGCTCGCGGGATCCGGGCTGATGCTCGGCATCGTGATCGACGAGAACAAGCCGGAGTATGAGCGGGGTGACTTTCTCGTTCGCCCGATCATCGGCGCCGACGCGCAGGCGGAAACGATCACTCTGGGCGAGCGAGTACGGGTCGGCCAGACGGTCCGCATGCAGATCCGCGACGCGGCGTCGGCCGACGAGGACCTGCGAGCCGCGCTTCGCGGTCAGCTCCAGGCGCTGGCTCCCTCCCGGCCGGCGGGCGCCCTGCTCTTCACCTGCAACGGTCGCGGTTCCCATATGTTCGAGGCTCCGGATCACGACGCCGCGGCGGTCGAGGACGCCCTCGGGGTCCCGGCGGGTGGCTTCTTCTGCGCGGGGGAGATCGGCCCGGTTGGAGGCCGCAACTTCCTCCACGGCTTCACCGCGACGATGGCTGTCTTCGGCGCCGACTGATGGACGATTCGGTGCGTGAGCTGGTCGCCCGGGCGCTGTCGGAGGATCTCGGAGCCGGAGACATCACCTCGCGAGCGACGGTGCCCGAGGATGCTCGAGCGGAGGCGACGATCGTGCAGAAGCAGGCGGGCGTCGTGTTCGGCCTGGATGCGGCGAGGGAGGCCTTCTCCCAGGCGGGCGTCGGAGAGCTCGAGGGGCTCGAGCCGGAGGGACGGTGGCGCGACACGGTGCCGGCGGAGGTCGCGCGGGGTCGAGGCCCGGCCCGCGGGCTGCTCGCCGCCGAGCGCACGGCGCTCAACCTGCTCTGCCACCTGTCCGGCGTCGCCACGCTCACCGCTCGGTTCGTGCGGGCGGTCAGTGGAACCGACGCCGTGATCCTCGACACCCGCAAGACCACCCCGGGGCTGCGGACCCTGGAGAAGGCGGCGGTGGCCGCGGGCGGTGGGCGAAATCACCGCATGGGGCTCGACGACGCGGTCCTGATCAAGGAGAACCACGTGGCGCTGGCCGGCGGTCTGGCCGAGGCGGTGCGCCGGGTTCGCGGGGCCGAGCCGAATCGGGAGGTGGAGGTCGAGTGCCGTGACGCGACCGAGGTCCATGAGGCGCTGGAGGCCGGCGCCGGCCGGCTGCTGCTCGACAACATGAAGCCGGCGGAGCTGCGGTCCGCGGTCGCGGTGCGCGACGCAGCCGCGGGCAAGACGGGCCGGCGCCCGTCCCTGGAGGCCTCAGGCGGCGTGACGCTCGACAACGTCGCCGAGATCGCGGCCACCGGGATCGACTCGATCTCCGTCGGCGCCCTGACCCACTCCGCCCCCGCGCTCGACCTGAGCATGCTGCTGAGGCGCACCTGACCCGGAATCAGCCACGCAGCGACGGCGGGTAGCGGGTCACCTCCAGTTTCGGATGCGAAAGGATCGGGAGCCGGTCCCCCGCGCCTCGATCCGCGCGCTTCGGGTTGCCGATGACGTAGAGGTTCGCGTAGAGCGGAATCGGACGCCCGGAGGGGCTTCGGGCATCCCGCCTCATCCACAGCACGCCGACCTTCGTGTACGGGCAGGGCGTCTGGACCTTGGTGCAATTCGATGCGTTGAGCTCGTCGATCTCCCCGTCGAACGACGCGATCCTCCTCAGCTTCGGGCTGGGCTTGGTCGCGCGCGGACTGCGAGCGAGGATCAACTGAGAGGACACGCGCGCCGTGTAGGGGAGCCTCGCGACGTCGGTCCTGAAGCGGGCAAGCACCGCGAGTTGTTCGCCCTTCCTCAGGCCGGTGAGGCGTTTCGAGACGATCACGGACGGGGTCTCGTCGAGCGGAACGAGCCGACGGCGCCGATGACGCGAGATCGACTTCGGCGGCGCCGGCTGCGACGAGGGGCGCAGCCGGATGACGTTGATCCGGCCCTTGTCCTGGCCGATCTTCCCCGTTGGCCGGTTGTTGCCGATCACGAGCTTGTCGCCGTGGTGCGCCCGCCTGCTGTGCGCCTCGAGGACCAGGTTCACGCGGCAGGACCGGGGCGCACAGGGCAGAGCCGCAGGGTGGTGAACCAAGAGCGAGGGGTGCTTGAAGACGATCATGCAGTGGTGCTGCCGGCTCGACAGCGGCTTACCACGGCAGGTGATCCGCTTTCGGACCGAGATCGGCGTCGCTCGACGGCCTCCCGTGGCGCCGCGCCCCCCGGCGAGGACGAGCCGCGCGCCGACGCGCGGGTTGTAGAGGTAGGGGCGCCCGGCACAGGAGCGTATTCGCTTGATGCAGTCGACGGTGACCATGAGCTCGGCGCTCGCGACCAGTCGGTCCCCTCCCTTCAAGTCCGGCAGGTTTCGCGGTCGCATCGACATCACAACGCGGCCGTCCGCTCGCGACCTTCTCGTGATCGGGATGGTCTTGCGGGTCTCGGAGCGGTTGCCACTCGTCGCCACGAGCACCTTGGGCTTGGCGTCGTCTCGCTCCGCCACGGCTGGCTCGGCTAGGCGCGCCCCGACCGCCACGACGAGCGTTGCGGCAAGCACCGCCCCCGCCCCGTTCACGAATCGGCCTCGCACCCGGATAAGCGTATGGATGGCGCGGGAGGGTAGAGTCGCGACATGGTCGTCAGCGAGGAGCTTCGCCGCAAGCGCGAGGAGCTCGTGATCGAGCACATGGACTCGGAGAACCGTCACGAATACGACGCGACGATCGAGACCTTCGACCACCCACGCTACGAGCTCATCGGCACCGGCGACGTCTACGACGGCCCCGAGGAGGTCGCGCGCTATTTCGAGGAGACGCGCACCGCCTTTCCCGACCAGCGAAATGAGCTCATCGCCCTCCACCACGCCGACGACGCGGTGGTGGTGGAGGCGAACCTGTACGGCACCCACGCGGGGCCACTGCGTGGCCTGCCCCCAACCGGCCGCAAGTTCGAGATGCGGTTCTGCGCCGTATTCGTGTTCGAGGAGGAGCGCCTGGTCTGTGAGCGCGTCTACTTCGACCAGAACACGATCCTTCGTCAGCTCGGCATCGCCCACGACCCGTCGTCCGTGACCGGCCGTGCGGCCACGATGCTGAACCACCCGGTGACGATCGGCCGAGCGGTCGCGCGCCAAGTGCTGCGCCGGTAGGACCACAAACCCGCGACTCGGACGATTGGCCCGCCTGTGGGTTGATCCCTGCGCGTACGAGTCGCGGCCAATTACTTCAACAGCCGCGACAGGCGACGGTCCTTGAGCACCCGTCCGCCCGTCTGCTCCTCGGGGCAGTAGCACGTGATGTGCTCGGCGAAGTGAACGGCGGCGATCGTCGCGCCGCAGCGCGGGCAAGGCTCGCCCTCGCGCCGGTGGACCTGGAGGGGCATGGGCAGCTTGTCCGGCACGGTCTCTCCGATCACCTTCTCGTAGTGGTCGATCGCGTCGCCGAGAACGTGCAATGCCCCGTGGAGGCGCTCGATCTCCTCCTGCTCGAGCTCCGAGCCCTGCGTGAACGGCGAGAGCGCGGCCTCCCAGAGGACCTCGTCCACCCACGAGCGCCCAATCCCGGCGATGACCCGCTGGTCGCGGAGCATCGGATGAAGGTGGCGAGGCTGGGCGATCCGCCGGGCGAGCTCTGCGGATGGCGGCGCGGGCCAGGCCTCGGGGCCGAGCGTCGCCACCATCTCATCCGCCCCGACCTCGGCCGCGGGCATCAGCTTCGCCCAGGCGCGCTGCTTGGTTCCGAACTCCCGCAGCCGCAGCTCGCGTCCGTCGGCGAGCCTGATCAGCACCCTGGAGGCACGGTCGCGAAGGGAGGCTCGCTTGTCGAAGACCTGGAGCCGCCCTGCCGACATCAGGTGGACGAGCATCGCGAGCGGGGAGGTCCCGTCGGCCGTCGCCTCGAACTCGACCACGGGCATCTTGGCGACCCGGCCAAGTCCGGAGATCCGGCGGCCCGCAAGCGCCTCGAGTGGGGGGTCGATCGACTTCAGCGCCACCATGCCGGGCGCCAGCGCAGACTCGACCTCGGCGCCGGTGAGCGCGGCGCTCAATCGCCGGACCGTGATCTCGACCTCGGGCAGCTCGGGCACGACCTAAGCGTAGGGTGGTGGGCGAGTAGACTTTGATCAGTCATTCGCCTGGTCCGAGCCTGTGTTCATCGACAGCCGGGCCGGCGAACATCGAAAGGAACGGCATGGCAGTCGAGCTGCCGACAGTTCAGCCCACCGCCGAACCCGAGCTCTCCCCGGACGAGATCCGTGAGCTCAGCGATGAGATTCGCGCGCTGGCCGCGCAGCGGAACGCCGTCATCCTGGCGCACAACTACCAGGTGCCCGAGGTCCAGGACGTGGCCGACCTGACCGGTGACTCACTGCAGCTTTCGCGAGCGGCCGCGAGCACCGCCGCGGACGTGATCGCGTTCTGCGGCGTGCACTTCATGGCCGAGACCGCCTCGGTCCTGTCTCCGGAGAAGACGGTCCTGATCCCTGACCCTGATGCCGGGTGCTCGCTCTCGGAGTCCATCACCGCCGGCCAGCTCCGCGCCTGGAAGGCCGAGCACCCCGGCGCCGTCGTCGTGATGTACGTGAACACCTCGGCGGAGGTGAAGGCCGAGACGGATTACTGCTGCACCTCCTCCAACGCCGTCCAGGTCGTCGAGCACGTGTGGCGCGAGCGGGGTCCGGACACGACGGTGCTCTTCGGTCCCGACATGTGGCTCGGGTCGTTCGTTGCTCGCGAGCTGGGCCTCCTCGATGATCCCGCCGGATATCGGCGCTTTCACGTTTGGGACGGCGAGTGTCATGTTCACGCCGGGATCCGCCCCGACGACATCGCCGCGACGCGCGCCCAGCACCCCGATGCCGAGTTCCTGATCCATCCCGAGTGCGGGTGCTCCACCCAGGCGATGGAGTACGTGGCCTCAGGCGACCTCGATGCCGAGGGGGTGCAGATGCTGTCGACCTCGGGCATGCTGCGCCGTGTCGCCGAGCATCCCGAGGGCGAGTTCATCGTCGCCACCGAAACCGGGATGCTCTACCCGCTGCAGCGGGCGGCTCCGCACGCGCGGCTGATCGAGGCCAACCGGATGGCGTTCTGCAGGTACATGAAGATGATCACCCTGCCGAAGCTCCGCGACTCGCTTCGCGACCTTCGCCACGAGGTGAAGGTGCCGGAAGCGCTCGGCGCCCGCGCGCGGCTGCCGATCGAGCGCATGGTCGCGATCGGCTGACCCGTCCGCCTGGAATCCTGCGCCAACCGCTGCTAGGTTGAAGGCGTGTTCGGGCTGATCGCCCGTTTCGTCTTGGCACTCGTCCTGGCAGGGTCAGCGGTGTTGAAGCTCGCGAGCCCGGCTTCGAGTCGCGCCGCCCTGGCCACCTTCGAGCTCCACGGTGAGCGAATGCGCTGGCTCGCCTGGGCCACGCTCGTCCTCACGGAGCTCGGCCTCGCGGCCGCGGTCGCCGCGGGGAGCGACGAGGCGTGCTGGCTCGCGGCTCTGCTCCTCGGGCTCTTTGCCGCGGCGCTGGTGGGGGCGATCCTGCGCGGCCGGGTCGGCGCCCCCTGCGCGTGCTTCGGCTCCCGCTCGACGGTCGGCTGGACGTCCGTTCTGCGCAACCTGTTCCTCGCCGCGTGCTTCGCGGTGCTGCCGTCGTTGCCGGAGCGAAGCCTCTCGACCGAGCAGTGGCTCGGGATCGGGATCGTGGTCGCGTTGCTCCTCTGCGTCGGGCTGGGCGTGGCGGTGCTCGCGCTGGCGCGTGAGGTCGGGATGCTGCGCCTGCGGCTCGGCCCCGCCGCGGCTCTGGAGATCCCCGAGGAGGGTCCGGGGCTCGGCGAGCGGCCGGCGTTGATCGATCGCTTTGCCGCGATGGACGAGCGCGCGCTCGCGCTCGCCGTCTTCACCTCCGAGGGATGCCGCGTGTGCCGGAGCCTCGAGCCCGCGCTCGCAACGCTCGCCGACCACCCGGCGGTGGCGGTGGAGGTGTTCGACGAGGTGGCCGACAGCGACGTATGGAGCGAGCTCCGCGTCCCCGGCAGCCCGTTCTCGATCGCGCTCGACCGGGACGGGACCGTGCTCTCCAAGGGGACCTTCAACAACCTGGCGCAGCTCGAGAGCGTCCTCGCCACCGCGGAGGCGCGGCGAGAGGGACTCGTGGCAGGGAGCTAGCCGAAGGTGGCGAGGGACCGAATTGGAGAGGCGCTCGACTCGCTCGCGGCGGACACGTCGCGACGGGGGCTTCTCGGCCGAGTGGGCGCTGGGCTGGTTGCCGGCACGGTTGGAGGGATCGTCGCCAAGGCGGTGAAGCCTGGCGAGGCCGACGCCTTTCACTTCTGCGGCCATACCTTCACGACGGGCTCGTGCATCCACCCGCTGGGCCTGCCGCGGGTCGACTCGCGTGGCTTTCCGATCCGTCCCGGTGACGGCAAGCCGGTGGACGACATCGGCCGGCTCGTGAACAAGCAGGGGCTGCCGATTCACCAGGACGGCAGCCTCGAGCGTGATCCCGACGGCCTCCCGCTTCCGCCCGCACCGCGGACCAAGATCTGCGGGCGGACGGCCTCCGAGCACGGATTCGAGGCCCACCTGCAGGGCGCCTGGTACCGATGCTGCGGGGGGACCGTGCGCAAGCTGTGGGATTGCTGCGCACACCACGATCGCCGGATCAACGGCGATGCTGCCCTGCATGGCTACTGCTACGGCAGTCGCAAGGTGTTCTGCGTCACCTACTACCAGACGCACGTCCCATGCTGAGCGAACGAGCGCGGTCGGAGCGAGGATGAGCCCGCTCGAGCTGAGCCTGGCCGCCGCCGCGCTCTTGGTCGGACTGACCGGAGCGTGGTCGCCCTGTGGGTTCTCCATGGTGGAGACGGTCGGCCTGGCGGGGGACGAGGGAAGGCGCTGGACGACGATCGCCGCCTGCGCCACCTTCGCCCCGGGGGCACTCCTCGGGGGGGTGGCCACGTTCGGCCTCCTGGCGCTGCTGGGCCAGGCCACCCACGGGGCCGGGGCCCGGCTCGCCTATCTGATCGCCGCGGGGATCGCCGTGGCCGCCGCGGTCGCCGAGGCCAGGGGCATGCGGATCGTTCCTCAGATTCGCCGCCAGCTCCCGGAGGGATGGCGCTGGACCATGCCTTTGCCGCTCGCTGCCGGGCTATACGGAATCCTGCTCGGGCTTGGGTTCACAACCTTCGTGCTGAGCTTCGGCGTCTGGGCCCTGGCGGGGATCAGCGTGGCGCTGGGTGACCCCACGGCCGGCGTGGCCATCGGGGCCGCGTTCGGCGTCGGAAGAGCGATCCCGGTGGTCGCGGTCGCGCCCGCCGTAGACACGCGGTTCGGGAACAGGTGCATCGAGCTGATGGCGGAGCGGCCGTCGATCTACCGCCTCTTCAGGCTCGGCGACGCGGTCACGCTGCTCCTGGTCGCGATCGCGCTGACGTCGACGGCGAGCGCCACCGCCGCGCGGACCGAGGTCCCTCACGGCGCCGACCCGTCCGCGACCGGCAAGGCGCTCGCCTTCCAGCGAGCCGATCGCGCGGCGTTCCTGCGATTCGGGGGACACACGTACAACCTGCCGGGGCGGGACCCGGCAGTAGGTGGACCCTACGTGGCCGTGATCTCGGGCGGGAACCAGGTGGACGTCCTGAACCGCTTCACGCAGCAGCCGGTCGCCTCCGTGAAGGCGCCAGGTGCTCAGGCGATTGCGATCTCCCGCGAATGCCTCACCTACATGGCGATCAGGCGGGGCCGCTACCTGCTGCGCGCGCGGCGAATCGACGATCCGGCTCAGCCAGGCGACATCAAGGGGATCGCGTCGGTTCCGAGCCCCAACCAGCTCGGCCATCCGAGCCTCGATGGCAGCAGCGTCTTCTACACGGTGTCGAAGCGGCATCGGAACTCGATCAAGCGCCACAACCTCAGGTCCGGCAAGGATGGCACGGTGCTTCGCTCCCGTACGGTCCAGCTGCTCAATCCCACGGTGCAGGGCAAGCACCTGCTCTACGTTCGCGTAAGCCGGGGCTCGGAGTCACCGCAGGCAACCCATCCGCGGCGTCTGAACCAGACGCTGATGATCAAGCGGCTGGGCCGCCGCGGACCGGGCCACAAGATCTACCGACGCGGGCGACGGGGAACTCTCTGGACGACGGCGCTGGCGGGCCGTCATGCGCTGGCCACCGTGCTCGGGCACGGTGGCCCGAAAATCATCTCGACCCACCGGTAGCGGCTACCGGGGAGGCGCGAGGACCTGCGGCGGGATGTTGCCGACGCCGATCGCGCGGTAGAGCGTCGCGCTGGGCTTCGCGATCAGCCACCGTCCGCCGGCACGGCGAAGGTAGACGAGGTCGTCCTCGACCGAGGGCTCTCGGTTGTCGGCGAACTGGGTCACGGTGGTTGCGACGACCCGGGCCTGCGGCCGGGAGATCGTCACCCCGGCGACGCGGGCCACGCGGGCGCCTGCGAATACGGGGAAGCCGCGCGGGTCCCGGTAGCCGATCGATGCGGACATCGTCGCCGCGCAGGTCCCGCGATCGCGCGGGAAGCTCACTGCTGAGAGCGCTCCGGGGACGAACAGCCGGCAGACCCGGCCGCCGTCGCGCGCGTTGAGCGCCGCCACGTAGGAGCGAGCGACGGTCGCGACCTGGCGCTGGGTCGGATCGAGTCGCGCCACGCTCGATTGCGCGACCGCCGCGTGGACCTGGCGGCGGGTGACTTCCTTGGACCGATTGCGTTCAGGGTGCGGGCGCCGACGCGAGCTGCCGGGCGCTGGCGGGGAGGCCGTCCGGAGGGACGATCCGCCTGGCGAAGCGCCGCCCCCGTGGCCACCTTCGTCATCGCCCGAGATCACCAGCACGCCGACGGCGGCGATCGCCGCCACGAGCACAAGGCCCAGCGCAGTCCAGCCGATCCTCCTCACCCGAGCGTTATAGCGAGAGGCGCCACCTCCCACCATGGATCGTGCGGATGTTTCCGTCCAGGCTCGCACATAGCCTCGCACCTTCGATGGCCGGGCAAGCTAATCTCGCCGCCGTGACCCATCTGAGGCCGGTGCCGGATCCCAAGCCGCCGCCGAGGCTGGCCGAGCGTGGCGAGGGGCAGCCACAGGTCCCCGAGCTCGAGCGCTGGGCGACCGTGTTGCGGCTCGACTGCGTGCGGATGCTCGCGGTAGCGAAGTCCGGGCATCTCGACTCTTCGCTCTCGGCGGCGGACATCGTCGCGGCGCTCTACTACCGGGCGCTGCGCCACGACCCCGAGAACCCAGAGTGGCGAAGCCGCGACCGGTTCGTGCTCTGCAAGGGCCACGCCGCGCCGATCCAGTACGCGGCGCTCGCGCAGCACGGCTACTTCCCGCTCCAGGACCTCACCGGACTGCGGCAGATCGGGGCGCAGCTTCAGGGCCACCCCGACATGCGCCGAACTCCGGGCATCGAGGTGTCGACGGGCTCCCTCGGACAGGGCCTCTCGATGTGCGTGGGGATCTGTCTCGCCTTGCGCCTCGACGGCCTCGGCGAAGGGGCCCAGGTCTTCGGGCTTCTCTCCGACGGCGACTGTCAGGAGGGCCAGACGTGGGAGGCGGCGACCTCGGCGGTGCATTTTGGGATCCCCAACCTGACGGCGATCGTCGATTACAACCACCTTCAGACCGACGGGACCACCGAGGAGATCATGGACATCGGCGACGTTCGCGCCAAGTTCGAGGCCTTCGGTTGGGATTCGGTCCAGATCGACGGGCACGACATGAATCAGGTCGTCGAGGCGCTGGAGCGTAGTCGCACGCTCCGGAAGCCGGCGGCGATCATCGCCCAGACCAAGAAGGGCAAGGGCGTCTCCTCGATGGAGGGCCGCTTCGGCTTCCACGGCAAGCCGCCGACCCCGGAACAGGCCGCCGAGGCGCTCGAGGAGCTGATGGCCAGGCTCGACGAGCAGACCGCGGCCCTGCTCGAGGCCGGACCCGACCGGAGAGGCGAGTAGCCATGCCGTCCGAGCCCGAGGCCAAGACCGAGCCGATCGCAACGCGGCATGCGTATGGCGACGCCCTCGCCGAGCTCGGCGAGCGCCACGAGGACGTCGTGGCGTTGGATGCCGATCTGGCCGTCTCCACCCAGTCCATCAAGTTCGGCAAGCGGTTCCCGGAGCGCTTCTTCAACGTTGGCGCCGCGGAGGCGAACATGATGTCCATGGCCTCCGGACTGGCCGCCACGGGCAAGGTGCCCTACTGCTCCACCTTCGCGATCTTCGCGGCCGGCCGGGCCTACGACCAGATTCGCCTGGGCATCGCCCACAACGAGCTCAAGGTCCGGATCGGCGCCTCGCACGGCGGCGTCTCGCTCGGGGAGGACGGTGCCTCCCACCAGATGATCGAGGACATCGCCTTGATGAGGGCGATGCCGCGGATGACCGTGGTGGTCCCGGCCGACTACAACCAGGCCTACCGCGCGACGCTCGAGTCCTACGAGCGCGAGGAGCCCATGTACATGCGGTTCGGCCGTCCCGCCACCCCCATCGTCTACGACGAGATCCCCGAGACCATCGGCGGCGGCGTGGACGTCCTGCGCGCCGGCAAGGACATCACCCTGATCGCCACTGGCCACATGGTCTGGCGGGCGATCGAGGCTGCCGAGTCGCTCGAGCAAGAGGACGGGGTCGACGCGGAGGTCCTGAACGTGTCGATCGTGAAGCCGCTGAGCTCCGAGCCCATCCTCGAGTCGCTCAGCAAGACCGGTCTCGGCGTGACCGCCGAGGAGCACCGGGTGGTTGGCGGGCTGGCCGACGCGGTTCGCGAGGTGGCCGCCGAGCAGCACCCGGTCCCGCTCTTCGCGGTTGGGATGGGGGACGAGTTCGGGATCTCAGGCACCGGCGAGGCGTGCATGGAGCACTTCGGGCTGACCGCCCGCGCGATCGCCGATCGGGCACGCGAGGCGCTGGTCCTGAAGCCCATCGTGTCGCGCCCGCCGCTGTTCGGCCCCGAGTGGACCTAGCGCCCCCAACGCTTCGACATCCCGAACTGCGTCCGATTGTGTCCGTCCTCCGGACACCACAGGACGCAGTTCGAGGGCCAACGTTCTTACGCCCGGTCGGCCAGGGCAGCCCGGAGATCCGATAGGACTTGGTCGGGATTTTGTGTGACCTGCGCCCAGGTGTAACGCAGCACGGCGTAACCGCGCGTGCGGAGCGCCAGCTCCCGTCGCCGATCCTGCTCGATCTTGGCCGGCGTGCCGTGGGCCGCGTACCCGTCGAGCTCGACGATCAGCCGCGCCTCCCGCCAGAGGGCATCGACCATGAGCCCGTCGATGCGCGCGTTCACCTCTGGCGTCGCGAGGCCTGAGCGCTGACATAGGGCGACAAAGCGGTCCTCGAGGATGCTGAGGGTCTGCGCGAGCTCCGGGAAGTGCTGTGCCATTGCTCGTCGCAGGGCCGCGCTACCTCGCTGGCCGCGCCCCACCACCAACCCGAGCTGCCCCAGGTCGAGCAGACGCCTGTAGTCCGCCTCAGCCATAGCGCGACGCAAGGCCTCGAAGGGCAAGGTGGAGGCGACGTCGAGAAGGGTCTGGTGCACCCCGGTCACCGCCAGTCCCCGGTGGAGGACCCGGTCCAGGTTCCGGGCGCGGTGCATCCGCACGCGGGGGAGGGACTGCCGGCGGCCGGTTGCACCGACGTGGATAACCACGGGCTCGGCGTCCAGCAGCTGCCACCACCAGGCTGCCGTGGCGTGGCTGAGGGCGGAGCACGGCCCCCCGTAGAGCAGCGCCGCGATCAGCCGTCCCTCGCTGTTCAGGGCCGCGTGACCGACGGCATAGACGCCCGGATGGATTCGATGGAGGCGACCGGCCGCGATCCAGCGCGCGACCGTGGCGTTGGCGAGGCCGCAACCACGGAGTTGCGCCCGGCTCACGAGGCCCCGTTGGCGCGCCGCCAGCCGCGCAACGCCAATTGCGTCCCGTCGGGTCCGGTGGACGGACACGATGAACCGCGGTTTGGCCATCTGGCTCAAGATGGCCCGAACACCGTGACCGAACAAGGCGCGAGTGCCACAAGAAACGGGCGCGAGTGCGTTGAAGGCAATGACCGAACCGAGCCATGCCCCCCACGCTGCAAATGTAGTTCAAGGCACGTAGGGCGAGCCATCGACACGCTTTGGTCGCATTCGAACCCGCTTGCGGCGCATCCACCCGATCCGCGTCCCGTCATGTCCGTCCTCCGGACACAACGGGACTCGCTTCGCCGGGTGGGCGTCGCTCCCTGGCTGCGTCCCCTCGCGTCCCTCCTCCGGACACGAGGGGACACCGTTCGAGGGGAGGAGCGTCACCGTCACCTGGTCCTTGCGCCTCTTCAGTCGGCTGACGGACGAATGTAAGTGGTTCTTCACAATCTTCGCTACGCTTCCGCGGACGCCCAGCCCGTCGATGCGGCTGCAGGGAGCCGGCGCAGGATTGGGGCGGGCGTCGGAGAAACACGCTTCGCATGCCCTTGCTCAGAACAGGTGCTCGGCGCCGCCGCGGCGCGCAGGAACGGCCCCGTGGCGGTTCGCATAGCTCCGAGCCGGCGCGCGCGCCCCGTGCACGCGCCCCGATCGTCGAGCTTCGTGACGCGACGGTCGTCTATCCGGGAGGCCACCTGGGCATCGAGCGGATCACGTTTGCGCTCAACCGCGGCGAGTTCGCGTTCATCGTCGGGCCGACCGGCTGCGGCAAGTCCACGCTGATCCGGACGCTGATTCGCGAGATCGAGCCGGCGGACGGGCAGGTGCTGATCGCCGGCCGCGACATCAGCAAGCTTCGCAAGTCCCGAGTCCCCTACCTGCGCCGCCGAATCGGGACCGTGTTCCAGGACTTCAAGCTCCTTCCCAACCGGAACGTGTACGACAACGTGGCGTACGCGCTACAGGTGATCGGCGCGAACCGCGGCGAGATTCGCCGGCAGGTGCCCGAGATCCTCCGCTTGGTCGGTCTCCAGGGAAAGATCAACAGCTACCCGGACCAGCTCTCAGGTGGCGAGCAGCAGCGGGTCTCGATTGCCCGTGGGTTCGTCAACCATCCACCGCTGCTCCTGGCGGATGAGCCGACCGGGAACCTGGACCCCGAGACCTCGATCGGCATCATGCAGCTGCTCTATCGGATCAACCGCACCGGCACCACCGTGCTGGTCGCGACCCACGATCGCGACATGGTCGACAGGATGCGCCGCCGCGTGTTGGCGCTGGACGAGGGAAGGCTGGTCCGCGACGAGGCAAGCGCCGGCTACAACGAGGAGTCGACGAGCGAGTTCGCGGTCCGGATGAGGGCCGAGATGGGCGTGGGGGACGAGGGCCACACCAATGGCGAGCCGAGTTCGTAGGAGGCAGTCGTGACCCGCGTGTTCTTCTTCATCGCCGAGGCGTTCCGCGCCCTTCGTCGCAGCGCCGCCCCCAGCCTGGCGGCGATCGTCACGGTCGTGCTCACGACGCTGTTGATCGGGGTGTTCGTGCCGGTGATCAAGGCCAGCTCGACCACGAACCAGAATGTGCGCGATGAGCTCACGCTGCGGGTGTTCATGAAGCAGAACGCGACCAAGAAACAGGCCCTGGCGGTGCAGAAGCGGATCAACAAGATTCCCCACGTCGACCGCACGGCGTATGTCTCGAAGGCCGGAGCCCTGAAGCAGCTGCGCGGCAACATCGGCAAGGGCCCCTTGAGCGCGGGCCTTACCCAGCTCAAGAACAACCCCCTGCCGATCACGATCACCGTCTACCCGGACGACCCCGACAACCTCAACTCGATCCAGAACAGCATCGTGCGGCCAACGGCCAACGGCAAGGCGAAGCCGATCAGCCCCGCGATCAAGGACATCGGCAACTCCCAGCAGCTTGCCAACCAGATCCGCACCGTGACCAACGCGGTGAAGATCATCCTCTCGGTGATCGCGGTCCTGCTCCTGGTCGCGTCGCTGATGCTGGTCGCTAATACGATCCGGCTCTCGATCTACGCCCGTCGCCGCGAGGTCGAGGTCATGAAGCTGGTTGGCGCCACCAACTGGTTCATCCGCTGGCCGTTCGTGATCGAGGGACTGGTCGTGGGCGTGCTCGGCGCCGGGATAGCCATCGGCCTACTCTGGGTGGGGAAGGTGGCAATCATCGACCCGCTCGCGCAGAACTTCGCCTTGATCGACAACTTCTCGACCATCGGCTTCGCTCAGCTGATCGCGCTCCTCGCCGGATCGGCGATCGTGATCTCCGCGCTGGGCAGCGGGGTCACTCTGCGCCGCTTCCTCCGCATTTGAGCCGGGCCGTAGCCGCCCGGAGCTCGCGATGAGCACGGAACGAAGACGGGGCCTGATCGCCGGTTTCTTGGCCGGCGCGGCGATCGCGCTCGCCGCCAGCGCCACCGTCATCGCGATCGAGGGCGGGATCGGCGGCTCCGACGAGGCCTCCCAGTCGGCGATCGACGTGATCCAGAAGGACTACTTCCGGCCCGTGGGGGGTCAGCTCCTCGACAACGCCTCGGTCGACGGCATGGTCCGCGCCCTGCGAAAGCGCTATGACGACCATTTCTCGCACTACTTCAACCCGCATGAGCTGCGCCAGTTCGAGCAGTCAAGCTCCGGGCAGTTCTCGGGGGTGGGCCTCACCGTCACGGAGGTCAATCGGGGCCTGCGTGTGGCGAGCGTGATCCCCCGCACGCCCGCCCAGCGTGCCGGGATCCATCCCGGTGACCTGATCGTGGCCGTCGACGGGCATTCGATCGCCGGCCAATCGGCGGAGGTTTCCACGGCGCAGATCAAGGGCCGACCTGGCACGAGCGTCGAGCTTCGCGTGGTCTCCGGCGCCAACGGCAAGACGCGCGACGTCCATCTCAAGCGTGCCTCCGTGCAGGTTCCCGCCGTCAGGGGCGAGATGAAGCGCGCCGGCGGCACCAAGGTCGCGTACGTTCGGTTTGCCACCTTCAGCGAAGGGGCTCATGCCGAGCTTGCGGTCGTGCTGAAGCGCCTCGACCGGCAGGGCGCGAAGGGCCTCGTGCTCGACCTGCGGGGGAACGGAGGCGGCCTTTTGAACGAGGCGGTGCTGTGCGCGAGCCTGTTCCTCCAGAAGGGCCAGCTCGTTGTCTCGACCAACAGCCGCACCATGGGTCATCACGACTACACGGCCCTCGGAAACCCACTCCCAACCCACCCGACGGTCGTCCTCATCAACCACGACACCGCCTCCGCCGCCGAGATCCTCGCCTCCGCGCTCGGCGACCACCACCTGGCGACGATCGTGGGCACCCGCTCATTCGGCAAGGGGACCTTTCAGGAGGTGATCCATCTCGCGGCCGGCGGGGCGCTGGACTTGACGGTGGGCGAATACCTGACCGCCGACGGCACCTCGCTTGCGGGCAAGGGCATCACGCCGGATGTCCGTGCGGCGGACGACCCCCAGACGGCCCCTGATGAGGGTTTGCAGAAGGCGCTCGCCGTTCTGGCGGAGAAGGCGGCGGTCGAGAACCGGTGAGCCCCCGGCGCGGCGGAGCCCTCGGGCGCCGGGTCGCGACCATCGAGCGGCGAGGTCGCTTTGCCGTCGCCGAGCCGCTGTTCGAGCGCGGACCACAGGCGACGCTCGCCCGCGGGTCGGTGCGGGTGGGTCCGGGTGAGCTGGCTCTCGTCAACTTCGGCCCGACCGGGGCCAAGGCGCTTCGCACGCTGGGCTCCGCGGAGCGCCCCAGCGACGTGGTCGCCGCCTTGCTTTGGGATCGGGAGGGCGGTCGCGGATTCCCGCCAGAGCTCGAGGAGGAGGCGCGGGATGCGGCGACTGCGGCGAGCGGGGACGCGCCCGCTCGGCGAGACCTGAGGGACCTCGCCACCTTCACGGTCGATCCGGCGACCGCACGCGACTTCGATGACGCCGTATCGGCGGCGGAGGATGGTGACGGCGTGCGCCTTTGGATCCACATCGCCGACGTCTCGGCCCACGTGCGGCCGGGTGGGGCGCTGGACGCCGAGGCGCTCCGGCGCGGAACCAGCAGGTACGTGCCGGGAACGGTCGAGCCCATGCTTCCCGCGGTGCTGAGCGATGACGCTTGCAGCCTCGCCCCCGGCACCGAGCGCCTCGCGGTCACGGCGGAGATCGCCCTCGCGGCCGACGGCGGCCCGCGCTCCGCCAGCTTCTATCGCAGCCGAATCCGCTCCGACGCCCGTCTCAGCTACGAGCAGCTCGACGAGCTCTTCGCCGGTCGGGGCGATCCCCCTTCCGAGGTCGGGGGACCCCTGGCCCTCGCGCGTCGCGCGGCCGCCGCGCTGGCGAACAGGCGATCCGTGGGCTCGCTGGAGATCGAGTCCTTCGAGCCGGAGTTCGAGTTCGACGCGGACGGCGCGGTGGTCCGTGCCCACTCCGTCCAACAGACGGAGGCCCACCAGCTGATCGAGCACCTGATGATCCTGACCAACGAGCGGGTGGCCGAGCTCCTGGAACGTCGCCGGGTCCCGACCCTGTATCGGGTACACGAACAGCCCGACCCTGAGCGGATCGAACGCTTGGTCGAGCAGCTTGCGGCCCTCGGAGTGCCCACGCCCCCGCTGCCCGAGCGCGCGTCTCCGGCCCAGGCCGGGGCGCTCGCGGGGGAGGTGAGCCGCCTGGTGGCGCGCGAGGCGAGAAGACGAGGCCATGGCCGGGATGCGTATACCTCCCTAGTGCTCCGCTCCCTGAAGCCGGCCTACTACAGCGACCGCAACCTGGGTCACGCCGGCCTCGGCAGCCCGGCGTACGCTCATTTCACCTCGCCGATCCGGCGCTATCCGGACCTCATAGCCCACCGGGGATTGCTGTCGGCGATCGGGGCCGGGGAGCCCGAGCCGCCGGGCGACCAGGTCAGAGACGCCGGCTGGCGCAGCTCCGAGCGCGAGCGAGAGGCGATGCGGGTAGAGCGGGACGCGGACAAGACGTGCGCAGCCTTCCTGCTCGATCGCGAGCTGTTCCAGACAGGCTGGAGTAAGTCATTCGAGGGGGAGGTCTCGGGATTGGTTGGGGCCGGCGCCTTTGTGCGGTTCGGTGGTGAGTTGGGGGACGTGTACGAGGGCTTTTTGCCCGCGCGTCTTCTGCGCGGGGACAGGTTCGACCTCAACGAGACCGAGACTGCCCTCGTGGGCCGAAGCAGCGCCGGCGTCCTGCGACTGGGGGACCCGGTCACTGTGCGAGTCGAAGCGATCGATGCGCCAAGAGGCCGCGTGGATCTGGAGCCGGCCGGAGAGCCCCCCACGGATGCGCCGCGCCCTCGGACCCGGCCCAAAACGCGCCGGCCTCGTGAGGCCCGGCGCCGAGCCGAGCACCGCCGCGAGGGCCGGGACCGTCCAGAGCGATGATGGCCAAGGGGAAGCCCAAGACGGATAGCGGAGACGTGGCCACCAACCGCCGGGCGGGGCACAAGTTCGAGCTCCTCGACCGCTTCGAGTGTGGAATCGAGCTGGTGGGGACCGAGGTGAAGTCGCTGCGGGAGGGCAAGGCGCAGCTGGGCGACTCGTACGCGGTGATCGAGCGCGGCGAGGTCTGGCTGCGGAACGCCCACATCCCGCCGTATGCCCCCGCGGCCGGCCAGAACCATGACCCCGAGCGCCCCCGCAAGCTGCTCCTGCACCGCTACGAGATCGAGCGCTTGATCGGGCGAAGCGAGCGACGCGGCCTGACGCTGATCCCCACTCGGATCTACTTCAAGGGCCCCCACGCCAAGGTCGAGCTGGCCCTGGCTCGCTCAAAGGAGCAGCGCGACCGCCGTCGGGAGATCCGCGACCGCGACGTCCAGCGCGAGGTCGAGAGGGAGCACCGCCACCGCCTCCGCTGAGCCGTGGGCAGCCTGGGCGGGCGTGATCCACGCAGTCATGCTCCCAGGGCAGGCCGGCAGGAGAGCGCGTCGAGCCATCTCATGCGACGATAGGGGCGATGCGCTCGTTCAGGCTCAGTCGCGGTGGCGACGGAGAGCAGAAGCAGGAGCAGTCCCCGCCCCAAGCGGGGACGGCACAGGACCCGGCCCAGGCTCCGCCCCCGTCGATGCCACCGCCATCCGCCGCCCCGCCAACGGGGCCCCAGGCGCCCGTCGCGCCACCGACCCAGCCGGCCCCGGCCAAGTCCGAGAGCCGCGGTGAACGCCGCAAGCGCCTCCGTGAGGAGCGACGCCGGCAGGTCGAGCAGCGGAAGCAGGAAAAACAGGCCAAGCGCGAGCAGGAGCTGGCCGAGCGCAAGCGGCGCAGGGAGGAGAAACAGCGCGGGAGCCAGGATGCGAAGAAGGAGTCCTCCGGCGCGGGCCGCCGCCGCAAGCGCGAGGAGCGCCGCGCCGCCAAGCAAGCTGAGAAGGATCGGGCCAAGCGCGAGCGCGAGCGCGCGCTCCAGGAGCGTCGTGCTGCGCGCGAGGAGCGAAAGCGCGCCAGAGACGAGGGACGCCGCGCCAAGCGCGAGGGCCGCCAGCCCGCCGTTGCCCAGGCCCAGGCGTCCCCCGAGGCACCTCCCGCTCCCGCTCCCGCCCAGCAGGCCGCGGGTGGCGGTGTTTCCCCGGCGGAGGCAGGGATCGCGGCAGGCGCCGTCGGCGCCGCGGCTGCGGGCGCTGCCGCCCTCGGAGGGTCGGGAGATGAGGCGGCCGAAGCTCAGCCCACGACCCCGATACCGCCGCCGCCCCCCGCGGCCGCCCCGCTGGCGCCGCCCGCCGTCCAGCCCGAGCCTCCGACGGTCGCGCAGCCGGCCGCACCGCCGCCCCAGCCAACGGCGCCCGCCGTGGGGCCAGCCGTCGTAGACCAGGCCACCGAGGAGCAGCAGACGATCCGAGCGGCCGCGGAGCACGAGGCCATGGCGCGACTCGAGGAGGCGGAGCGGCACGGTGGAGAGGGTGCGGTGGTGGCCGAGGAGGAGCGGATCCGGGCAGACGCCGAGCGCCGTGTCCGCGAGGCGGAGGAATCCCAGCGCGAGGCCGAGCGCGTTTACCAAGCGAGGATGGAAGCCGAGGCGCGCGAGCGCGAAGCGGCGGAAGCCGCGAGGCGCCTCCAGGAGGCCCAGGCCCCACCCGCCGCGACACCAGCGCCCGAGGCCGAGGAGGTCCCGCCGCCGATCGGCGCGGTCCAGGAGCCGCCCGGGCCCGACGCCCCGGCCGCACAGGAGCTCGCCGGCGAGCTCGAGCAGACCGAGGCGCGGCTGAACGAGTCCCAGCGCCGCACGGCGGAGGCCCTCGAACGGGCGGCCCAGCGGCTGGAGGAAGTCGAGGCGCGCGCCAAGGAGGCCGAGGCCCGGGCTGCCAGGGCGGAGCAGCTCGCGAAGCTGAAGATCGAGGAGAGGGACCGCGAACGCCGCCTGGAGGAGATGCTCGACCGAATCGCCGAGGCGGAGCGGCGGGCGGCGGAGGCGGAGCAGCGCGCGCGGGATGCGGCGGAGCGGCTGGCCGAGCTGGACCCGGATTCCGCGCTAGCACAGCCTTCCGCGCCCGAGCCGAGCGGGCCGTCCCAATTTGCATCGCCGCCACCGCCCCCGGAATCCGAATCGGCTTCGCTCGGCGCTCCGGCGGAGCCGCCCGCATCGCCGTCTCCCCCCCCGCCGCCGCCGCCTCCGCCACCTGCGGAGCGCGAGCCGCCGGCCGCGATGGCCCCCTCCCCGCCGCCGCCAGCGCCCGAGCCCACGCCCGACCCGCAGCCCACGCTCGCGCCGGAGCCAACGCTCGCGCCGCCTGTCGCTCCGGAGCCCACGCCCGAGGCGGGGCCCGAGCAACCCACGGTCGAGTCGCCGGCGGCGAAGCCTCCCTTGAACCTCAACGAGGCGACCTACGAGCAGCTTCGGGAGCGAAGCCTCTCGGTTACGCAGACCGGCCGCGTGCTCGCCTACCGGGACCGGTTGGGAGGCTTCACCTCACTCGACGAGCTGGACAGCATCCCCGGGTTCCCGCACTCCTTCCTCGAGGAGCTGAAGCGGAACCTGACGATCTAGCCGGCCGACCCAATCGCTCGCCGGCTCAGGCCGGCAGCTCCTTGGGCTTCACGTAGTCGACCAGTTCGGCGCACCCGGGCTCGAGCACGCCCCACTCTCCCACGAACAGGAGCGTGGCCATGGCGGCGGTCGGGAACTTGGCCCGGAGTCGCGCGAGCTGCTCGCCGTCCCCGGCCAGCCCGAGCGCAAGCTGCTGGATCGCCGGCTGGTGGCCGACCAGGAGCACCGAGTCCGCGGCATCGGGAACCTCGCGCAGGCGGGCGAGGAGATCTCCGGCGGACGCCTCGTAGAGCCCGCCCTCGATCAGGACCTCGGGCGAGCCGAGGGCGGGGAGGAGACGGTCGAGCGTCTCGCGCGTACGCACCGACGACGAGCAGAGCACGACCGAGGGCGCGATCTCCTGCCGGCGCGCGTAGTCGGCGATCACGTTCGAGGCCTTGCGCCCCCGGCCGGCCAAGGGACGGTCGTGATCGGCGAGCTCCGGGTCGTCCCAGCTCGACTTGGCGTGCCGAAGCAGGAACAGGCGCCTCGCCCGAGGGATCAGCCGATTCCTCGCGAGATATAGGTCTCTGCCACGCCGACGGCGAGGAGGCCCGCGAGCCCGACGTACGTCGCGGCGACCAGCGCTCGAGTGCGGGGACGGATCGCGTGGTATGCCCGACCCTCGGGAGTGTCGCGAAGCTTCCACCGTCGCCAGCTCTCGAGCCCGCCGAAGACGATTACGAGCAGCAGGATCGGGTTCGGGAAGTAGAAGGCGAGCGCGACCAGCCCGGCGAATCCTGCCAGCCACATCCACGGGGTCAGCGCGGCCATCGCCCGGCCGCCGTCGAGAGGCAGCACGGGCAGCAGGTTGAACAGGTTGAGGAAGAACCCGATGTAGGCGAGGGCGCGCCAGAAGTCGCTCCCGGTGGCGAGCCAGAGCACGAGAGGCACGAGCGAGGCGACGCTTCCAACGACGGGGCCGGCGAGGCCGACTCGCGCCTCCGCCGCCGCGTCTCGGCCCATGGACTTGGCCGAGATCACCGCCCCGAGGAACGGGATGAACATTGGCGCGGAGGCCTTGACGCCCTCTCGCCGCAGCTGGATCACGTGGCCGAGCTCGTGCAGGAACAGGAGCGCGACGAAGCCGGCCGCGAAGGGAACCCCCCAGATCAGCGCGTAGGCGCCGATCGAGACCACCGCCGAGCCGAAGGTCGTCAGAAGCTTGAGCTTGGGGATCAGGATCAGAAGCGACTTCGCCTTCGCGGCGAACGCCACCACGGCGGCAAGCGCGGCGCCAATCCGCTTGCGCAGGCCGGGCCCCCCGGGGCGACCCGCGCCGGGGTGGATCGGCTCGTAGGCAAGGCTCTCGGCTGCGGTCTCGTTCATCGCGTTCACCGATTCTTCGATGCTTTAGTAAATGTAGCCTCAGCCGCCCCACCCAGCGGCCAATAGGCTCCGAGGATGCCCGCCGCGGCCGCGAAGCGCACAGGAGCCCGGCTCGTCGCCGCAGTCTTGGCCCTCGCGCTCCTAGGCGGCCCGGGCGCCGCGGCAGTGGTGGGAGCGCAGGCCGGCAAACCCCGCCTCGACTGGCGCCCGCACTTTGCGTTCGCGAACAGGTACATCAAGCATCGGGCGGGGAGCGTCAGCTACGGCGTCGTCAACACGAACGGCTTCTACCACGGCCATCGCGGCGGTCGCACGGTGCCGATGGCCAGCACGTTCAAGGTGATGCTTCTGGCGACGTACCTGCGGAAGGCTCGCCATCGTCATCTTCGCCATAGCGACCGCCGTTTGCTGGCGCCGATGATTCGTCGCTCCGACAACATCGCGGCGACGCGGGTCAGAGACATCGTCGGCCGCCACGCGATTGAGCGCCTGGCGCGCGACGCCCACATGCGCCACTTCCACTACGACCAGGTTTGGGGGCTCAGCCGCACGAGCGCCAGCGACCAGGCGCGCTTCATGTATCGCTTCGACCGCTTCGTGCCCAAGCGCCACGACGGGTACGCGCGCCGCCTGCTCGCGAGCATCGTGCCATCGCAGCGGTGGGGGATCGCAAAGGTCCCGCTCCACGGTTGGCGACTCCACTTCAAGGGGGGCTGGGGCATCGGGAACGGCTCCGTGGATCACCAGGTCGCCTTCCTCGACAGGCGCGGTTACCGCATCGCGGTCGCGATCATGACCACCTCGGACCCAGGCCACGGCTACGGCAAGCAGACGCTCAAGGGGGTTGCTCGAAGGCTCCTATGGGGACTGCCCCGGCTGCGTAGCGGCTGAGCGAGGCGCCACGTGGCACACGTGCCCGGCTACCCTTATGGGAGACATAGCACGGGGACGACAGGCTTCGACGCGGTCGATCCGTGCGAACGGTTGCAGGCCGAGGTTCCCGGAGGCCTCGCTAAACACCGGGAAAAACAATAAGTGCGGACCACGAGTTCGCCCTCGCCGCTTAGCTCAAACTAAGTAGGTGAGGAGTCGGTCCTCCCTGGGCCCGTGGGGAGGGGCACCGGCTTCAGAAACGGGCTAGACCTGCGCGGTTCGTCCTCGCCGCCAGGCGACTCTCAGGGGACTGGTCTTCCGGACTCACCCGCCGGTGCGGACCCGGAAGATGAGATCAAAGCGCCGGCTATGCCTGTAGAAGCCTTCGCATCGCGACCACGGACGCGGGTTCGATTCCCGCCGTCTCCATCTCCACCGGCTATCTCGCCTGACGCCACCATGGCTTCGTTCGGAGCGCGCTGGCACACAGCCCCCGCAGATGACGCAGATCCGTTACTCGGTGGGCTCGAGCCGCTCCAGCTCGGCATGCAGGCGGGGCAAGAAGGCCGAGCTTGGCCTGGCGGACTCGATCAGCTCAACCGACTCGCGCTAGTGACCGGCCATCGCAGCGACCGTGGTTCCCATGCGGTCCTCGATCACCCTGCCGTAGCGTTCGATTCCCCGACGCAGCCCGACGATGTCGGAAAGCTTGTCGGCGGCGAAGACCGTCACCGCCGGCCCTCCCGAAGCCCTGACCTGGTCTCGGAGCGCCGTCTTACGCTCCTCGAACGACTCTATTCCAGCGTCCTCGGTCAGCGCGAGCACAAGCGAGGCAACGCTCTCGCCCATCTCGCCGCGGAGCTCATCCTCGCTCAGGGTGCCGCGCTCCACCGCATCATGCAAGAGCCCGACGGCGACCAATTCCTCCTCGAAACCAGCATCGTGGAGGAACCAAGCGACCTCGGTGACGTGATCCAGGAAGGGCCGCCCATCGGTGGGCCGCTCTTGGGAACGATGCGCCCCCTCGGCCATCGTGTAGGCCTGCACCAGCAGCGGAGATTCGGAGATCCAGGCCGGCGGCGGGGAGGCTTCATTCCGTTGATCCGGCAAAGCCATCTGTCCACGGTCGGGCTCCAAGACCAGCGGATCTAAACACAGATCCGCCGGTGGGCGGGCCGTCGAGGAAATCGAGGCTAATCCGTCTCGTCTGCTTGGAGTGTGAAAAGGCTGTAAACGCAGCCCTCGCGAGCCTCCCCCTGCCACGCGAGCAAGCCACACTGGCTACCGTCAGGGAGGTGAGCCAGCGCGCCGCCATTCCACTCGTCGCCGCTACGACGTTCCTCGCCGGGTTCGGCATCGCCGAGTGGACCGGCGTGCGCGCGATCGGCGGCTTGGTCCTGCTCGCCGGGGGTGCTTGGTGCGGGCGCGCCGCCCTCCCGATCGTGGGGGCGCGAGCGACCGTTGCGCTGCTCGCGATCGCCTTGGCTCTCTTCGTCCTCTCACATCCTCTGGGCAGAGCGATCGGGCCCTGGCCCGCCGTCGCCCTGACCGCGACGCTGGTAGCGGGCGCGGCGGCCGCGCTCGTTGGGCCGCG
>JBOGZC010000053.1:0-26139 GCA_050697075.1 Solirubrobacterales bacterium
GGTCGGCGGCGACGAGCAGGACGATGCGATCACGGCGCACTGCAAGCACGAGCACAAGCTTTTGATCGGCCAGCAGACGGCCGAGGAGGTGAAGCTCGAGATCGGCTCCGCCTCGCAGCTGCCGGAGGAGGTGACCACCGAGATTCGCGGTCGAGACATGGTCGCCGGGCTGCCGAAGACGGTCATGCTCACCTCCAGCGAGGTTCGCGCGGCGCTCGAGGAGCCGATCAGCCAGATCGTCGCTGCGGTGAAGGACACGCTGGATCGCACCCCGCCCGAGCTCGCCGGGGACATCATGGACCGCGGGATCACGCTCGCGGGCGGCGGCGCGCTGCTGCAGGGCATGGAGGAACGCCTCCGCATGGAATGCCAGATGCCGGCACAGCTCACCGAATCGCCACTCACCTGCGTGGCGGTCGGCTCGGGGCGCTCCCTCGAGGAGTTCGAGGTCATCCACCGGATGAGCCGCAACTCGCATCGCCGCGGCCTGGTGAGCACCGGGTAGCCGATGTATCGCAAACAGGTAAGACGCCGCCGCGCGATCCTGGTCCTGCTGATCGTCGCGGCCCTAGTGCTGCTCTCCACCCGGTTCTCGGAGAGCGACGGCGGACCGCTTCATTCGATGCAGCGAGCGGTCGCCTCGGTCTTCGGTCCGCTCGAGGAGGGGGCCAGCCGGGCGCTGAAGCCGGCTCGCGACCTGGTCAATTGGTTCGACGAGACCTTCCAGGCCCGGGGCCAGAACAGCGACCTGCACGCCGACGTCCAGCAGCTGCGGAACAAGCTCGCCAAGGCGCAGGGCGCGCAGGGCGAGAATCAGCAGCTTCGCAAGCTGCTCGGGCTCGACCGCAAGGGCACTTTCGCCGGCTACACGCCGGTCACCGCGCGGGTGATCGGCCGCTCGCCCACGGTCTGGTACTCGACCGTGACGATCGACAAGGGCTCGAGCGCCAATGTTCAGATCAACGACCCTGTGGTCAACGGCGACGGGCTGGTCGGGCGGGTCAGCGACGTCACGCACGGGACCGCCGAGGTGACCCTGATCACCGACAACCGCAGCGCCGTCTCCGCTCGCGTGCTCCCGAACGGGCCCGACGGCGTCGCCGAGCCGGAGGTCGGGAACTCCAGCAATCTGCTGCTCGACTTCATCGACAAGAACCAGGCCATCCGCCAAGGCGAGATGGTCGTCACTGCCGGGTGGAGCAACGGCGCCATCTCATCGGCGTTCCCGCCCGGGATCCCGATCGGGGAGGTGAGCGACGCCACGGTCGGCGAGCAGGAGACGTACCAGCGCGTGCACCTGCAGCCGTTCGCGGACCTCCGCAACCTTGACCTCGTGCAGGTCGCGACCGGCGGGCCCAAGCGACCGGGGGTGGCGGAGTGATCATCACCCGGCGCAGCGCGATCCGGATCGCGCTGGTCATGGTCCTCTCGGTCGTGCTGCAGGTCTCGTTCTTCTCGTACCTGAGCTTCTTCGGCACGACCCCCGACATCATGCCCCTGGTCGTGATCTCGCTCGGCCTGCTGGGCGGCGCCGTGGTCGGGGCGGTTTGCGGGTTCGCGATGGGTCTGCTCCTGGACTCGACCCTGCTACAGACGCTGGGGGTGTCTTCCCTGGTGCTGCTGACGGTCGGCTACATGGCCGGGCGATACCGCGAGGGGACTGAGATCTCAAACTCCCTGGTGCCGCCGCTCGTGATCGGCGGGCTGACGACCGCCGCCGCGGCCGGGTTTGCCGCGATCGAGCTGATGCTCGGGGTCCGGACCCCGGTGAGCCTCCTGGTGTTGAGGGAGATCGTCGTTCAGGGCCTGCTGGCGGTGGTGTTCGCGATCCCGTTCTATCCCTTGATCCGCAGGCTGCTGCGCCCGGCAATCGTCGACGACTTCCAGGCTCGGCGCGGGCGCAGCCCGATCTCCCGGGCGGCGTCGCGCTCGCGCCGCCCGCGCCGGCGGGTGCGGCGGGCGGTGGGGGCCTCGCGGCCGTGATGTTCGGCGAACGCGAACGGCCCCTGATGCCGGCGCAGTTCGCGCTGCGCGTGGCGATCCTCTCCGGCTTCGCCCTGGTGGTGTTCTCGATCATCTTCTTTCGCCTCTGGTACCTCCAGGTGCTGTCCGGGGACAAGTACCTGAAGCAGGCCAAGAACAACCAGGTCCGCGAGGTCACCGTTCAGGCCCCCAGGGGCGAGATCCTCGACCGCCAGGGCAACGTCCTGGTGGACAACCGAACCGCGCTGGCGCTTCAGCTCAACCCGACCGAGCTGCCCGGCTCGCATCGCAGGCGCGAGCGTGAATTCGCCCGGCTGGGCCAGGTGATCGGGATGTCGCCCAAGTCGATCCGCAAGCAGCTGCACCAACAGACGAAGGACGTGCCGGCCAATCCGGTGACCCTCCAACGCGACGTCGGCTATGACCTCGTCTACTACCTGCGGGAGAACCAGGACTCCTACCCCGGGGTGACCATCCAGCGGGTCTACGTGCGCAACTACCCGGACGGGACCCTTGGGGCCCAGATCTACGGCTACGTCCGCGAGATCACCGAGGCCCAGCTCCACGAGCCCCGCTACCAGGGCCTGATTCCGGGCGACCAGGTCGGCCAGTCCGGAATCGAGAACACCTACGACAACGTGCTCCGCGGGACGAACGGGCAGACGCGGGTCCAGGTGGACGCCGCGGGCCAGCCCACCGGCGGGGTGCTAAGCGAGACGCAGCCCAAGCCGGGCGACAACCTGTTGCTCAGCATCGATACGCCGGTGCAGAAGGCCGGGGAGGCGGCGCTGAACTCGTTCAGCACGCCTGGCGCCTTCGTGGCGATGAACGTCCACGACGGGGAGATCCTGGGGCTCGGGTCCTCGCCCACCTTCGACCCCTCCGTCTTTACGAAGCCGGTGATCCCCGAGTCGACCTACAAGCAGCTCACCTCCGACACGACCGGCTCGCCCCTGACCGATCGAGCGATCCAGGGCCTCTACCCGACGGGCTCGACGTTCAAGCCGATCACCGCGATGGCCGCGCTCGAGAGCGGGGTCATGACTCCGAGCACGACGATCGTCGACGGGGGCTCGTTCACGGAGGGCGGGATCACGCTGCACAACGCCGGCGGCGGCGCCTACGGCTCGCTCCAGCTACCTCAGGCGCTCCAGGTCTCCTCCGACGTCTTCTTCTACAACGTCGGCGCGATGCTCTACCGGGACGGTGGCGACGCGCAGCAGAAGTGGGCGTCCGACCTCGGGATCGGCCATCCGACCGGGATCGACCTCCCGGGTGAGGTGGCTGGGCTCCTGCCCACGCCGGCGTGGCGGAACAAGCTCTACAAGGAGCACCAGACCGACCGTCCGTGGACCGTGGGGGACAACGTCAACCTCGCGATCGGCCAGGGCGACCTCCAGACGGATCCGCTCCAGATGGCCCTCGCATACGCGGCGATCGGCAACGGCGGCGACGTGGTGCGCCCGCACGTCGGGCTCGAGGTCCGGGACCCGAAGGGCGGCGTCGTGCAGGAGATCAACCCCGGGCCGCAGCGCCACCTCGACATCAACCCGCAGTACCGCCAGGCGATCCTCGAGGGCATCCACCTGGCCGCGCAGTCGCCGGGCGGGACCTCCTATCCGGTGTTCGGGAACTTCCCGATCCCGATGGCCGGCAAGACGGGGACGGCGCAGCGATACATCAACGGGGTCGAGGCCGACCAGTCCTGGTATGTGGCGCTGGCGCCCTATCCGAACCCCGAGATCGTGGTCGCCGCGACGATCGAACAGGGCGGGTTCGGCGTCGAAGCGGCGGCGCCCGTCGCCAGGCAGATCCTCGACGCCTACTACAACACCCACAAGCAGGCGGCCAAGGCGGCCGGCGGAAAGGCTCCGTCGCAGGGGCCGATCCAGCCCGGGCCGGCCCCAAGCACCGGCGGCGCCGCGGGGAACCCCTACTGATGGTCTCCGACGCCTATCCCCGCCCGTTCGACGATGCTCGCTCCGCCGGCGCATCCGAGCGTACCGGCGTCCTGGGACTGGACCCGCTGCTCATCCTGGCCGTCCTCGGGCTGGTCGGCTTCAGCCTGTTCACCCTGAAGGCGGTCACCGGCGGCGACGTGCCCCACGACCCGTATTTCTACGTGGTTCGGCAGGCGATCTACGCGGTGCTCGGGTTCGCGTTGATGCTTGCCGTCGCCCGAGTCGACTACTCTCGTTTCAGGGAGCTGCGCGTCGGGCTCTACACGGCGATGATGGCCAGCATCATTCTGGTGCTGCTTCTTGGCCAGGCCACGCGCGGCTCGAGACGATGGATAGAGCTTCCCTTCTTCACGTTCCAACCGTCGGAACTCGGCAAGGTGCTGTTGATTACAGCCCTGGCTGGGTTCGCGATCGACCGCGGCCGGCGGATCAACGACCGCCAGCAAACGGCTCGGCTCCTGTTGATGGGGTTCGTGCCGGCGCTGATCGTGTTCATGCAGCCGGATCTCGGGACCGCGATCACATACGTCGTGATCACGCTCGCGATCCTGTTCGTGGTGGGAGTGCGATGGACGCACTTCGCGCTGCTGGGCGGGCTGCTGACGGCCGCGGTAACGGCTGTGCTCGTGATCGCCCCGGCGATCGGGCACCCGGTGCTGAAGGGCTACCAGCAGGAGCGGCTGACGTCGTTCCTCAATCCGAGCTCCGATCCGCGCGACGCGACTTATCAGATCGATCAGTCGCTGATCGCGATCGGCTCCGGTGGGAAGGTCGGTCGCGGGACCGACTCGACGCAAACCGAGAACGGCTTCGTCCCGGACCGGACCACCGACTTCATCTTCTCCGTCGTCGGCGAGCGATTCGGCTTCGTCGGCGCCGCCTTCGTCCTATCCCTCTACGCCCTGCTGATCTGGAGGGCGCTGCGCATCATGACGCTTTCGAAGAACTTGTACGGGAGCTTGATATCGGGTGCGATCGCCGCGATGTTCATGTGCCAGGTGTTCGTGAACATCGGCGTCGCGATCGGCATCATGCCGGTAACCGGCATCCCGCTACCTTTGATGAGCTTTGGAGGATCGTCCGTCGTCGTCACACTGATAGCGGTCGGGCTCCTGCAGAGCATCTACGTCCAGGCGCGGCTCACCTCCAAGGGCAGGGCGGATCTGCTCAGCTGAGCGGATTTCCACCCACTCTTTGAGGTGAACATTTGAGAAAGCGCATACTCGTTTCAGTCGACGCCGGCGAGACCCGCGTCGCGATGCTGGAGAGCAAGGGCGCGAGCCGCGGAGGCGGCCGCGGCAGTCGGCGCAAGCCGAAGGCCGAGCGCAACGGCGACTGGAAGGTCGCCGAGCTCTACATCGAGCGTCGCGACCAGCGGTCAATCGTCGGCAACATCTACAAGGGCGTCGTCGACAACGTCCTCCCCGGCATGGAGGCCGCGTTCGTCGACATCGGCCTCGAACGCAACGGATTCCTGCACGTGGACGAGATCGTCCTCCCCGGCGGCCAGCAGGGCCCGCGCCGCGGTCGCGGCAAGGGGCGCCGGATCGACGAGCTCCTGAAGCCGCGCCAGGAGGTCCTGGTTCAGGTGGTCAAGGACCCCCTGAAGACCAAGGGCGCGCGGCTCTCGATGCAGCTCTCGATCGCGGGCCGCTACCTCGTCTACATGCCGCTCGGAGGTGGCGTGGGCGCGAGCCGGCGCCTCTCCGACGCCGAGCGCGAGCGCCAGCGCAAGCTGCTCCAGAACATCCACAAGGGGGAGGGCGGCGTGATCGTTCGCACCGCCGCGCAGGGCGCCCGAAAGGCCGACTTCGAGCGCGATATCGACTACCTGCGAAAGCTCTATGACGTCCTGCAGCGCCGGGCGAAGGAGGTCAAGGCGCCCGGGATGGTCTTCCAGGAGGCCGATCTCTCGATCCGCGTGCTGCGGGACGTGCTGACGAATGAGTTCGACGGAGCGATCATCGACGACGCCAAGCAGCACCAGCGGGTGACCAGCTTCTTCCAGCGCACCGCGCCGGAGCTGGTCGACGAGGTGGAGCTGTACGAGAAGCGCGAGCCGCTCTTCGAGCAGATGGGGGTGGAGGAGGCCTACCGCTCCGTGCTCTCCCGCCGCGTGGACCTGCCCTCGGGCGGCTACATGATGATCGACTACGCCGAGGCGCTGACGGTGATCGACATCAATACCGGCAGCTTCACCGGCCGGGGCAAGGGCCGGCTGGAGGACACGATCACGAAGGTCAACGTCGAGGCCGCGGACGAGGTGGTGCGGCAGGTTCGCCTCCGCGACATCGGGGGGATCATCGTCATCGACTTCATCGACATGGCGCGGGCCCGCAACCGCGATCAGGTCCTGAAGACCCTGCGCAAGGCGCTCGACGCCGACAAGACGAAGAGCTACGTCATGGACGTCTCGCCGCTCGGGCTGGTCGAGATGACGCGCCAGAACGTGACGGACGGGGTGCGCGAGATCCTCACCAAGCGGTGCCCCACCTGCGACGGGGAGGGCGTGGTGGAGTCCGAGGAGACGGTCGCGATCCAGATCGTTCGCCGCCTGCGGGAGATGCTGGACGAGCCGGACAAGGGCGGCGCGGACGCGTTCCTGATCAGGGTCAACCCGCGGGTGGCGGCCGAGCTCCTCCGCGAGGACAGCCCGCTCCACGAGCTCGAGAAGCAGGCCGGCAAGTACTTCCACTTCGAGGGCGGCGAGGCGTTGTCACTCGACACGTTCGAGATCGTGGATCGTGGTACCCGCGCCGAGATCGAGGAGCGCGCGCTCCCGTTCCAGGTCGGCGACGAGGTCCTGGTGAGCATCGAGGAGCCGCACATGTACAACGCCGAGGATGCGGTCGCGCGGGTGGACAGCTACATCGTCAGCGTCACTGGCGCCGGGCCATTCGTCGGCGACCGACGCCTGGTGCGGATCGAGAGCGTCGGGCGCTCAGCGGCGACCGCGTCGCTGGTCGGCGAGCCGGCCGGCCGCTCCGGCGACGGGCAGCCTGTATCGACGGGTGCGGCCGACGGCGAGGGCGGCGACGGTTCCGTACAATCGCGGCCCTCCGGACGGCGCCGGGGCCGACGAGGCGGCAGGCGCCGTTCCCGCGCGAAGGCGTCCAGCGATTCCGGGTCCGATGGCGAGTAGCTACGCGATAGTCGAGAGCGGCGGCAAGCAGTACCGCGCCGAGAAGGGAGCCAGCCTCCTCGTCGAGCACCTGTCCGCGGACGAGGGGGCGAAGGTCAATCTGCGCGCGGTCATGTACCGGGGCGACAAGGAAGTCGTGCTCAATGCCAAGGAGCTCGAGAAGGTGAAGGTCGAGGCGGTGGTCGCCGAGCACCTGCGCGGATCCAAGGTTCGGGTCTTCAAGTACAAGGCGAAGAAGGGCTACCGCCGCCGCTCGGGGCATCGCCAGGAGCTCACCAGGCTCGAGGTCACGGACGTGCGGCTCTTGACGCGCAAGCCGGCCGCGAAGGCCGAGGCGAAGCCGGCGGAGAAGAAGGCCGAGACCAAGCCGGCCGAGGAGAAGGCCGAGGCAAAGCCGACCCAGGAGAAGGCCGAGGCGAAGCCGAAGGCCGCCCCGAGGAAGCCGGCGGCGAAGAAGCCCACTGCGAAGGCGAAGCCGGCGGCAAAGAAGCCAGCGGCGAAGGGCAAGGCTCAGCCCGCGCGGAAGTCGTCCTCCGCCTCGCGCCGCTCGTCGTCTGCTAAGAAGAGTTAGTCATGGCGCACAAGAAGGGACTCGGCTCAAGCCGAAACGGGCGTGACTCCAACCCGAAGTACCTCGGGGTCAAGGTGTTCGCCGGCCAAAAGGTTGGCGGCGGCGAGATCATCGTCCGCCAGCGCGGCACCCGCTTTCGCCCGGGCGACGGCACCGGCCTCGGCCGCGACCATACGATCTTCGCCGCGCGCGCCGGCGTCGTCGAGTTCACGACCGGCCGCAAGGGCCGGGTCGTCTCCGTCGCCGAAGCGGAGTAGCCGCCGCTCTGGCGATCAGCACCTGCGTTCGCGCGGGTTGAGGCCGCGACGGATTCGCTGGGTAGGGAGGAGGCGCTGTCCCTACCCACCAATCAAACGCCTGAGGAATCGCCGGCCCATAAGCTCGCCCGGTGCTTCGAGGCCCGGTGTCCCTCCGGCGCGTCGCCTCGCTCGTGGCCTGGGTCGCGGTGGCGATCCTGGTCGCCTGGGCGGTCGTCCGGACCTTCGGACTCGAGAGCGGCTTTCCCCTCGTCCCGCTGATCGCCTACACGCCACTTGCCGGGCTGGCCGCCGTGCTGTTGATGCTGATCGCCGGCGTGCTGCGGTTCTGGTCGGCCGCGGCGGTCGCGGGCGCCGTCGCGGCGCTGTTCGCCGTCCTGTTACTGCCGCGGGCCTTTCCGGCGGATCAGTCTGGCTTGCCCTCCGACGGGTCCGAGCTCCGGGTGATGACGGCCAACCTGTTTCTCGGCCAAGCGGACGCCCACTCCGTGGTCGAGCTCGCACGCGACCAGGACGTTGACCTGCTGAGCCTTCAGGAGCTCACGCCAGAGGAGAATCGCGCTCTCGAGGATGCTGGACTGGACCGGCTGCTGCCCGAGCGAGCCGTGTTCGCTGCGCCGGAATCCTCCGGAGCTGGCGTGTTCTCCAGGTGGCCGCTTGGGCACGTGACGCTCATTCCGGGAGCGGGCGAACGACTTGCGATGCCCCGGGTGCGGTTGCGCGTCCCGGGGGCTGCGGCCGTGGAGGTCGTCGATGTCCATCCACCGCCGCCGACTGGCTCGCAGCAGGTGTCTGACTGGGAGCAAGGCCTTCGCAGCCTTCCGTCGGCCGATCCTCGGGGGGCGTTGCGACTTCTCCTCGGAGATTTCAACGCCACCCTGGACCATCAAGCACTGCGCGACGTCCTCGATCGTGGCTATGTCGATGCGGCTGATGCGGTCGGGACGGCGCTCACGCCGACCTGGCCGCGCGGCCACCTCTTCCCACCGACCGTGACGATCGACCACGTGCTCGTGGACAAGCGCGTCCGGGTGCGCGACGTGGGCATCCACGATCTGCCGGGCTCAGACCATCGCTCGGTTACAGCGGATCTCGTGTTGCCCTGAAAGAGGATTGGCGCCTTTGGTACGGCATGGAGTACCAAAGGCGCCACAGGGTGCGTGCAGGTCCAGGCGCTGCCCCACCCAGCCGATGAGACACCCGAGCAATCGAGTGGCCCTAAGCTCGCAACGTGCTCTACGACAAGGCGAAGATCTACGTCGAGGGCGGGCGCGGGGGCAATGGCTGCGTCAGCTTTCGGCGCGAGGCGCACGTGCCGCGCGGCGGGCCCGATGGCGGGGACGGCGGGCGCGGGGGGGACGTGGTGCTGATCTGCGATCCGTCCCGTCGCGACCTGGCGTGGCTTCAGCGCGCCCGCCACTTTCGCGCCGGCCGCGGGGGTCACGGCCAGGGGAAGCAGCGCCACGGCGCGGGCGGGGATGACAAGGAGCTGCTCGTTCCCCCCGGAACCCAGGTCACCGGGCTCCAGGGGCGCGAATACGACCTGGTTGAGCCAGGGCAGCGGGCAGTCGTCGCGGCGGGCGGCCTGGGCGGGCACGGCAACAAGCGGTTCACGACGTCGACCCGCCAGGCGCCCCGCTTCGCGGAGAAGGGCCTGGAGGGCGAGGCGGGGTGGATCGAGCTTCGGCTGAAGGTCCTCGCTGACGCCGGCCTGGTGGGGCAGCCGAACGCGGGCAAGTCGTCTCTACTGCGGCGCCTGACGCGGGCGACGCCGAAGGTGGCGGAGTACCCGTTTACGACCGTCGAGCCGGCGCTCGGGACCGTCGACTCGGACGAGCGCCAGCTCGTCCTGGCCGACATTCCCGGCCTGATCGAGGGGGCGGCCCAGGGCGCAGGACTGGGCCACGAGTTTCTCGCCCACGTGGAGCGCTGCCGGGTCCTGGTGCACCTCGTAGATCTCGGGGGCGAGGATCCCCCGGACGCATATGAGTCAGTCCGCTCCGAGCTGGTCGAGTACGGGACCGGCCTCGAGCTACTCCCCGAGCTTGTGGTGCTGTCGAAGCGCGACCTCGTTCCGGATGCTGACGCGGATGCCGCCGTCGCCGAGTGGAGCGATCGCCTGGGGGGCGACGCGCTCGCCGTGCTCGCGGCCTCCTCGGCGACCGGCGCGGGGATGGACGAGCTGCGTGGCGCCCTGTTCGAGGCGGTTCCGGCCGGCGGTCCGACGGTCGTCGCCTCGGGCCCGGCTCCCGCGCCCGAGTTCGAGGCGGAGCACATGGTCTACCGACCGGCCGGCGACCAGGGCTTCGACGTGGAGCGCGTGGCCGATGGAGTGTTCGAGGTGCGCGGCCGCGGGATCGAGCTGCTCGTTCGGCGCCACGACCTGGCGAACCCCGAGGCGCTCGCCTACCTCGAGCAGCGGCTGAGGGAGATCGGCGTACTGGCCGCGCTTCGCTCGGCTGGCTTCGAGGCGGGCGACGAGGTCCGGATCGGCGACCAGGAGTTCGAGCTCGACCCGGCGTCGTAGACGGGTTCGGCACACCGCGCCGCCGACCTACACTCCCCGCGATGACCGTGGTTGCAAAGCTCGGATCGTCGATCGTCGCCGACGACGACGGCGCGCTGCGCAGCGGCGTGCTCGACAACGTCTGCGGCCAAGTGGCCGAGCTTCACCATGGCGGCGAGAACGTCGTCCTGGTGACCTCCGGGGCGATCGCGCGGGGCATGCGGCTGATGGAGCTGGCACGCCGACCGAGCGCGATCGACGAGATGCAGGCGGCCTCTGCCGTTGGGCAGGGCTCGCTCTTCCGGGCCTACGAGGAGCGCCTCGGCGCCGAGGGCGTCCACGCGGCGCAGGTGCTGCTGACCTCGTTCGACATGTCCGCCCGGATGCATTACCTGAACGCCCGCCAGACGCTGCGGCGGCTGCTCGAGTGGCGCGCCGTCCCCGTGGTGAACGAGAACGACACCACGGCGACCGACGAGATCACGTTCGGGGACAACGACTTCCTGTCGGCGCAGGTGGCCATCCTGCTCGAGGCCCGGCTGCTCGTGCTGCTCACCGACACGCCCGGCCTTCACACCGCGGATCCCAGGGCCTCCGCCGACGCTGAGCTGGTCGAGGAGGTGCGCTCCTTCGGCGAGCTCGCGCGCTACGAGATCGGGGATCGCACCTCGGCCTTCGGCTCAGGTGGGATGCGAAGCAAGGTCGCGGCGGCGGAGATGGCCAGCGCCGCGGGGATCCCGGTCGTCGTCTGCGACGGCAAGGCGGCGGGTACCTTCCTCGCGGCGGCGCGAGGCGAGCCGGTGGGCACACGCTTCGCGGCGCACCCCGAGCGCACCCCGAGCTTCAAGCTCTGGCTCCGCTACGCGAAGCCCAGCCAGGGCAGAGTGGTGGTCGACGACGGCGCGGCGCGTGTGCTTCGCGAGCGAGGCTCCAGCCTGCTGCCCGTGGGGATCACCGGGGTGGAGGGCGAGTTCGCGGCCGGAGATGCGGTCGAGATCGTCTGCGACGGCGATGTGGTCGGGAAGGGGATCGTCAACTACTCGGCCGCGGAGCTGGGCCGCATCAAGGGGCTGCAGTCGGGCGAGGTGCTGGAGCGGATGCCGAACGCCTCGGAGGAGGCCGTGCACCGCGACTACTTCGTGCTGACCTGATCGCCTCCGGGCAGCGGCTCGAGGCCGTCGTCGAGCTCGACGCCGATGGCGTTGAGGGCGAAGGCGACCATGTGGTAATGGCCGACCAGCATCGTCGTCTCGATCAACTGGGGCTGGTCGAACTCGCGCGCCAGCGCCTCCCAGGTCGCGTCGGAGATGGTCGAGCGCTCGTGGAGCTCGTCCGCCGCGCGTAGGAGCGCCGCCTCGTGGTCCGTCCACCCGCCGGCGGTGGGGCCGGCGACCACGCGGTCGATCGCCTTGCGCTCGATCCCGATGCGCAGCGAGATGCGCACGTGCTGGCCCCATTCGTAGGACGATCCGCAGCGAACGGCCGTGCGGAGGATCAGGAGCTCGCGGTCGCGAGCCGGCAGGGTTCCGCCGGCGAGCAGGTACCCGGCGAACGGGAGCCAGCTGCGGAACAGGTCCGGATGGCGGGTGAGCGTCCGGAAGATGTTGTGGGAGCCAAGCGGCGCATCCGTCCCCTCCGGAACGGCTTCGAGGATCGAGGCGAGGTCCTCGCGCCACGAGCCCGGCGCCAGCGGCTCGATTCGTGGCTGGTTGCTCATGCCCTGGGCGCCGTCGTCAGCCCGCCGTCGACGATCAGGCTCTGTCCCGTCACGTACGAGGACTCGTCGGACAACAGGAACAGCGCCGCGTAGGCGACCTCCCAGGCGGTTCCCTGCCGGCCCGCGGGGATCCTCACCCGCTCGCGCGCGGGGACGAGTGACGATGCGAGCCGCCCGAGGGGGGTGTCGATCAACCCCGGGACCAGGAGGTTGACTCGAACGCTCGGCGCGCCCTCCACGGCCGCCTGCCGGCACAGGGAGTCGAGCGCGGCCTTCGACGCGCCGTAGGCGGGGAACGGCAGGACCTCGCGCGAGGCCACCGAGCCGATCAGCACCACGGAGCCGCGCTCCATTGCGTCCAGCGCGTGCTTGCAGCCCAGGAACTGGGAACGCAGGTTGACGGCGAGGACCTGGTCCCACTCGGCGGCGCTGGTCCCGCGCAGCAGAAACCCAGCCGCCGTCCCGACGTTGACGACGAGGCCGTCGAGCCCATCCAGGGCGTCCTGGGCGGCGGCGAACATCGTGGCGGCTGACTCCTCCTCGGCCGCGTCGGCCTCGAGGACAGCGGCCTTCGCGCCCTCCGCGCGAACGAGCTCGGCGGTGGCCTCGGCGCTGGCGGCGTCGATGTCGGCCACCGCCACCGATGCTCCCTCTCGAGCGCAAAGCACCGAGATCGCCCGCCCGTTCCCGATCGGCGGGTCGTCCACGTCGTGGTCCTGTTGGCCGCCACCGACGATGAGCACGCGGCGTCCCTCGAGGCGACCGTTGCCGGCGGCGGCCCCCGTGGCGGCCTCCGAGAGCGGCGCGGCCTCCGACCCGATCCGCTCCGTTAGGTCCTCCGGGGACATCAGAGTTGGTAGGTCACCAGCGCCAGCGCCACCTCGGCGCCGTCGTCCGCGGACACCTTGACCTCGCAGAAGCACAGCCCGGTGCCGCCTCGACGGACCACCCTGGCGTGCGCGGTGACGCCCTGCCCGCGGGCGGGCGACAGGAAGTCAACGGTTATGCCGACGGTCGAGGCGCGCGGTCGCTCCGGGACCTCGGCGCCGGACCATGCGGCCGCCGCGGCCGCCGTGTCGATCAGCGAGCTGATCGCGCCACCGTGGATCACGTCGCCCAGGGTCGGGAGCGCCTCGCCGTACGGCATCGCGAGCACGGCTTGGCCGGGCTGGAGCTCCTCCAGGCGGATTCCGAGGTGGTCCACGAAGGGTGAGTTCTCGAGCCAGCCGCGGGCCAGGCCGGCGCCGTCGGCCCGCGCCTCGCCCCTCTCGGCTTGTCCCGCTTCCGCCATGGTGGAAACCACCCCGCAAGCTACCCTGTCCGCATGGCCACCGCGACCAGGAACGTCGCCGAAGTCTGCGCCTCCGCGAAGCGGGCCTCGCGCGAGCTCGCGATCGCCACCACGGAGAGCAGGAACGCGGCGCTAACCAAGCTCGCCGACCTGCTCGCGGAGCGCTCCGACGAGGTGCTCGAGGCCAACGCGGCGGACCTCTCGGACGATCGCGCCACGGGGCTCACCGAGGCGCTCAGGGACCGCTTGACGCTGAACGCGGACCGGATCGCCGCGATGGCGGACGGCGTGCGGGCGGTGGCGAAGCTCTCCGACCCGGTTCGCGAGCTGATCGAGGAGCGGACGCTCGCGAGCGGCTTGCAGCTGAGAAAGGTCCGGGTCCCGCTCGGGGTGGTCGCCGTGATCTACGAGGCGCGGCCCAACGTGACCGTGGACTGCGCGGCGCTCACGCTCAAGAGCGGCAACGCGATCGTGCTCCGCGGCTCGAGCTTCGCGGCCGGCTCCAACGCCGCCCTCGCCGCCCTTGTGCGCGAGGCGGTCGCCGAGGTGGGGCTGCCGGAGGGCTCCATGGAGCTGCTCGAGGGCGGAGACCGCGCCGAGCTCCCGGAGCTCGCCACCGCGGAGGGACTCGTCGACCTGATCATCCCTCGTGGCGGGGAGGGGCTGAAGGACGCGCTCAAGTCGGTCGCGACGGTGCCGGTGATGTACGCGGCGGCGGGGAACAACCACGTATACGTGCACCTGGACGCCGATCTGGAGATGGCCCGCCGGGTCGCCTACAACGCCAAGGTTCAGCGTCCGGGGGTCTGCAACGCGGCCGAGACGCTGCTCGTGAACGCGGAGGTCGCTGGCGAGTTCCTGCCGGGCGTCCTGGCGGACCTGCGGGCCGCCGGCGTCGAGCTGGTGGGGGACGAGCGGGCCCGAGCCGCCGCCGGGGACACGCCGGTCGGCGAGGCGACGGAGACCGACTGGGAGACGGAGTACCTGGGGATGAAGATGGTGGTCGGCGTGGTCGACTCGCTGGCCGACGCCATCGTCCACGTGAACCTGCACGGCACCGGCCACTCCGAGGCGATCATCACCGGCTCCGACGCGGCGGCCGAGGCGTTCACGGACGGGGTGGACGCCGCGGTGGTCTACGTCAACGCCTCGACGCGCTTCACGGACGGATTCGAGTTCGGGATGGGAGCCGAGATCGGCAACTCGACGCAAAAGCTCCATGCTCGCGGCCCGATCGGCCTCCGCGAGCTGACCACCTTCAAGTACGTCGTCCACGGCGACGGCCAGGTCCGCGAGTAGGGGTTTCAGGTCGCCGCGGTCGGCGTTCTCGGGGGCGCGTTCAACCCGCCGCACATCGGGCACCTGGTGCTCGCGCAGGAGGCGGCGTTCCAGCTGGGGCTCGATCGGGTGCTGCTGGTGCCGGTCGGTGAGTCCCCGTACAAGCGCATCGATCCGGAGCCCGGCGCGGAGGTGCGGCTGGAGATGACGCGCCTGGCCGCCGCGGCGGACGAGCTGATCGAGGCCTCGGACGTGGAGACCGGCCGCGCGGGGCCGTCTTTCAGCTTCCGTACGCTTGAGCTGTTGACGGATGCACGGCCCACGGACGACCTCGTCTTCCTGCTGGGGGCCGACGTCGCCGCGGGGCTGGAGAGCTGGCGGGAGCCCCAGCGAGTGCTCGAGCTGGCGCGGCTGGGGATCGCTTCGCGGGCGGGGACGGCGGCGGAGGAGGCCGAGGCGGCGATGGAGCGGCTCAGCGGCGCCGACCGAGCGGAGATCGTGAGGATGCCGGAGATCGGGGTCTCGTCGACCGGAATTCGCCGGCGGGTGGCTGCGGGGCGGCCCATCCGCCACCTGGTTCCGGATGCCGTGGTGGGCCTGATCTTGGAGCGAGGGCTTTACCAAGCGTGAGCGCGGCGCCGGAAAAGGGGGTCGAGCGGCTGGAGTCGACGGTGCTCGCGAAGCGAATCGCGGCGATCGCCGACGCAAAGCAGGCGGACGACCTGGTGGCGCTCGACATGCGGGACCTGGTCGGCTACACGGACTTCCTGGTCATCTGCACGGCGCGAAACGAGCGCCAGGCGAAGGGGATCCACGACGAGGTGTACCAGCGGCTCAAGCACGAACACGGGCTGCTGCCGGCGAACGTGGAGGGGGAGCGCGAGGCGCGGTGGGTGCTGATGGACTACCTGGACTGCGTCCTGCACGTGTTCGTGCCAGAGCTGCGCGAGCGGTACCGGATGGAGGTGCTCTGGGGTGAGGCGCCGCGGCTCGAGCTGGCGCTCGAGGAGCTGCGCCACAGCGCCTAGGGCTGCAGAGGCTCGGCGCGGCGCCCGTCGCCCGCGTTGATTGGCGTCCGATCGCGCTCCTAGCCTGCTGAACATCGGCGAGGGTCGCTTCAAGAGATCCCTGCTCGGCTATCGCCCGCGCGAGGTCGACGTAGCGATCGCCAATCGGGATGCGGCCATCGCGTCGGCCGGCGAGCGGCTGGCGCAGGGGGAGCGCCTGGTCCACGAGCTCGAGGGTGAGCTCGAGGCTCATCGGGCCGCTGTGGAGAGGAACCAGCGGCGGATCGAGGAGCTCGAGCATGTGGCCACGCGGCTGGCGGAGCGGGTGGTCGAGCGGGACCAGGAGCTGCGGGCGGTCCGCGCGGAGATCGTCGCGCTTCGGTCCGCTGGCGACGAGGGCCTGCGGACGGTGGCGGCGCTTGCGGACGACCTGGAGACGGTTCGACGCCAAGCTCGGGGGCAGGCGACGCGAATGCGGCTGCGGGCGCTGCGGGAAGCGGCCGAGCTGACGCGGCGGATGGGACGCGTGGCCGGCGGGCCGGACGAGGCCGGCGGGCGCTTGATGGAGTCGCTCGAGGAGGCGATCGGGCGGATGGGGGCCGCGGATGAGGAGGAGGACGATCCACTCGAGGTGGCGGCCTCCAACGGTCACGTGGAGCGCGAGCCCGGGGAGCTGTTCGAGGGGCTGGTGGAGGTCGAGGTGGGGCCGCTCAGCGACTTCTCGCAGCTGGTCGGGTTCGAGGACGCGGCGGCGGGGATCGGGGCCACCTCGGAGGTGTCGGTGAAGCGCTTTGCGCAGGGTCGGGCGACGCTCGCGATGCGGTTCAAGCATCCGGTCGAGCTGCTGAGCGAGCTCGAGGAGCGGGCGCCGTTCGAGTTCCGGGTTCGCGACACGCGATCCGACCGCGTGGTCCTGGACCTGGACGAGTAAGAGCGCCGCCGGGCGCATCGGGGTAGCGTTCGCGGCGTGGAGGAGCTGACCGCCCCGGCGAACGGCATCGAGATCGTCTATCAGACGTTCGGCGATGCGGCGGATCCGACGATCCTCCTGATCATGGGGCTCGGCGTGCAGATGCTGGGCTGGGACGAGAGGTTCTGCGAGCTCTTGGTGGAGCGGGGGTTCCAGGTCGTGCGGTTCGACAATCGCGACGTGGGCCGCTCGACCAAGCTCAGCGAGGAGCCTCGAGCGAACCTGGTGGCGGCGCTGTCGGGGGATCTCAGCTCGGCGAGCTACAGGCTCTCCGACATGGCGGCGGACTCCGCCGGGCTGCTGGACCACCTGGCGGTCGAGGCGGCCCACGTCGTGGGCGCGTCGCAGGGCGGGATGATCGGCCAGACGATGGCGATCGAGCGCCCCGAGCGGGTGCTCTCCCTGACGTCGATCATGTCGACGACCGGCGACCCGTCGGTGGGGCAGCCGCACCCGGAGGCGGTTCCGGCGCTGCTCACGAGGCCGCCCGCGGACCGTGAGGGGTTTGCGGAGTTCGTGGTTGGGGCGTGGCGGGTCATCGGCTCGCCGGGGTTCGACGCCGACGAGGACGCGACGCGCGCGCGGGCGAGGGCAAGCTTTGACCGTGGGATCGATCCCGATGGGACCGGGCGCCAGCTGGTCGCGATCCTGGCCTCCGGCGACCGCACGGAGGCGCTGCGCGCGGTGGATGTGCCGACGGTGGTGATCCACGGCACGGACGATCCGCTGATCGATGTCTCGGGTGGGAAGGCCACTGCTGCGGCGATCCCGGGCGCGGAGCTGGTGCTGATCGAGGGGATGGGCCACGACCTGCCGCAGCAGCTGTGGCCGCGTTTCGTGGACCTGATTGTGGCCAACGCCGAGCGGGCGCCAGTGGGGGCCGGCGAGGCGGAGGGGGAGTTGCTGGGCGGCTGAGCGGCGGGCGCGGTGTCGCTCAGGGCGTCGCGGGGTGCAGGCTGCGCCACGCGTCGGCCATCTCGATCCGCTGCATGATCGTGGGGTGCGTCTCGAGCATCAGGGTCGCCCAGCCGGGCGAGGTCGGCTGGCCGCGCGCGACGCGGGTGAAGCGACGGAAGAGGGCCTTCGCCGCGGCGGGGTCGTGGGTGGCCTGAAGCGCGGACCAGTCGGCCTCCGACTCGAGCCGCCGCGAGTAGGCGTTTTGGAGCGGGGAGGCCACCAGGAGCAGGGCAACGACGATGAAGAGCGCCAGCGGGATGGCGGTCGGCTCGTAGATCCCGCCGCGGCGACGCGTCGCGAGGGCCACGATGAGCGCGATCGGGATGGCCAGGAGTCCCGTCCAGCCCAGCCCCTTCAGCACGTGGTCGTGGGCGAGGTGGCCGAACTCGTGGGCGAGCACCACCCGGACCTCCGATGGGGGAAAGCGCCGCAGGAGGGTGTCCCAGACGATCACCCGCCGGCTGCCGTCGAGTCCCGCCGCCTCGGCGTTCGGGGAGCCGCCCAGGTTGTGGGTGTCCTGGACGCGGACGGGCGTGCCGGAGACCCCCTCGTCCGCCGCGAGCTGCTGGGCCTCGGCCGCCAGCGCGGGGTCGCGGAGGGGATGGAGGTCGGGGAGCAGGTAGGGCTGGACGAACGCGAACAGGAGCGTCACGGCGAGGAGCGCGGGCACGGCGGCAACCCACCACGCCCGCCGCCAGACGCCCGCCAGGGCCATCACGATCAGGAGGGCGAGCGAGATGAACAGGAACTCGCCGCCGGCGCTGAGGAAGTCGTTCACGATCCAGGTGACGTAGTCGAGGTTGGAAACGCCCTTCCTGCGCTCCCACCAGAGGGCGGCCAGGCCGAACGGGAACTGCGCCAGCCAGACGAACGCGAGGCCGAGCATTCCGAGGAGCATTCCGGTGCCGATTCGTCCGGCCGCGGACTCGCGGACGAATCGGGCCCCACGCACCGCGAAGAGGCCGGTGGCGAGGACCGCCGCGACGGAGGCGAGGAGCGCGTCGACGCGAAGGAACGCCTCGTAGCTCGAGGCGCGGTCGAGCTGGGCGGCTGTGAAGAAGCGGTGCGGGTCGAGGTTCGGGAGGGAGAGGTCGCTCGGGACGCTCGTGCGCCAGAGGCGCAGGGCCGCGAAGATCCAGGCGGCGGCCAGGGCGGCCCCACCGAGGATCAGGAGCGCTCGCCGGACCGCCGCAGGCGGTGGGCTCAAACGGTCTCCGGGGCCGGGGTGGGCGCGCTGGCCGACTCGAGCGAGGGGCCGCTGAACGGATAGGCGTCCGTGAGCAGCCATAGGTACGCGTTGAGCTGTGCCTGGTAGCGGAGGGCGAACACGCCCAGGTTGCGAAGGCCCTGCGGCATTCGGCCGAGGAAGAGACCGGTGAACCAGCCGAAGAGGGCGACCACCGAAAGGGCGTTGCCGAGCGCGCCCGAGACGAGGTATGCCGGGACGACGAGGATGATCCGGAAGCCCGTCTTCCAGCGGTTCTGGCGGCCGGGGCGTGCGATCGAGAGGTCAATGGGGTAGCTGCCCTCGCGGCCGGTGAAGCCGGGGAACGGGTTCGCGACCAGGCCGATGAAGGCGAAGTTGTGCGTGGAGTAGCGGAGGTAGGAGGAGATGAAGCGGTGCAGGCTGGCGGCAGGGGTGCCGCTGAAGAGGGTCACGAACCAGTTGGCGATGATCGCAAAGAACGTCACGATCCCCCACAGGATCAGCCAGACGAGGTGGGGGAGCCAGAGGAGGAGGCGGAAGAAGACGGTCAGGCGGGAGCGGCGGAGGTCGTCGTCGCACGAGATGCGGACGGGGTGATCGCGCGCGGGAGGGCCGTAGTCTGGGACGAGGGGGTCGCTGTTCGGGTAGCGGTCGGTGACGAGGAGAAGGTACGCGGCGGCCTGGGCCGAGTACCAGAGGGCGTAGGCGGAGAGGTCGCGGAGGCCGCGGGGCATGCGGGCGCGAGCGAGCGAGGCGAACCAGGCGAGGAACGCGACGGTGCCGAGGATCCCGAAGGAGGTGCGGAAGTGGCCACTGCCGCCGAAGACGCCGGAGGCGCCGATCGCGACGCCGCCGAGGATCAGGGCCGGAACGGCGAGGACGAGGCGGAAGAGGGTCTTCCAGCGGTTCTGGTGCCGCTGCTCGACGGCGACCAGGTCGATGGCGTAGCCCTCCCCGCCGCCGAAGGGCGGGAACGGGTTCGCGGCTAGGTACAGGTAGGCGTCGACGTGCGTGAAGTAGCGGAGGAAGCGGGTCTGCAGATCCCCGCCCACGGTCCGCCCTGAGAACACGATCGCGAACCAGTTGATCACCGCCATCACGACGGCGAGCAGCCCCCACACGTACAGAAAGATCAGGTGGGGGATGACCAGGATGAGGCGGAAGCCGACGGTCCAGCGGGAGCGCTCGAGATCGTCGTTGATGACGATGCGAACCTGCTCCCCCGCGCCCGGCTCCTCGGGCTGCGGGGGTTGTGGGGGCGGCGGAGCAGGCGGAGGTGGCGGCGGAGGCTGCGCGCCCTCGCCGGCCGGCGGAAGTCCCGTTTCCTCGTCGTTCATGCGGCCCGGAACTTAGCGGCGGGTGCGGAGCGAAGTGGGCCGCGCCATTCACCTGGCCGGATCTCCGATTGCCGCCGTGCGTCTGGGATCCCCAGGCGTACGAGCCCTGGCACACCTCCGCCTGACTTTCGACTCAACGCCCACCCACGGGTCACACTCGTGATGGGAACATGTGTTCGTGCCTGATCCAAACCACAAGGGCAACGTCGCCGAGGCCGAGATCGCCGCCGCAGCAATCAAGCTCGGTGTCGACGTGATCAAGCCGTTGGTCGAGCACACGCGCTACGACCTGATCTTCGACCTCAGACCACGGCTACTGCGGGTTCAATGCAAGTGGGCTCCGTTGCGGGACGACGTCATCGTCGTGAACCTGATGAGCTCGCGCTACGCCAGTGGCGGCAGACAGATCCGGGTCCCGTACACCGCCGACGAGGTCGATGCCGTCGCCGTTTACAGCCAGTCACTCGACACTTGCTACCTAGTGCCCGCCGCACTCTTCGAGGGCAGAAGGGCACTCCACCTCCGCGTCGCGGCCGCCAAGAATGGCCAGCGTGCGTCGTTACACTGCGCTCGCGACTACGAGTTGCCCGGGGCTGTAGCTCAGCTGGGCAGAGCGCTGCCGTGGCACGGCAGAGGCCGTGGGTTCGAGTCCCACCAGCTCCATTCGCCCGAGTCCTCTCAGGCTAAGCCGGCCAAGAAAGTGGTCGGCGCCCACGAGTTCCGCAACCTCTTCGGCTGGTACGCGGAGCGCGCCGCCGCCGGCGAGGAGTTCCTGATCACCCGCCGCGGTAAGCCATACGTCCGTCTGAGCGCCGCCCACCCCCAGCTCTCGATCGCGAGCGTCCCGTACCCTGGCCCGCGATGCGCTGGCTCATCGACGGCATGAACGTCATCGGCACCCGCCCCGACGCCTGGTGGAAGGATCGCGACGCCGCGATGCTCCGCCTGGTCGACGAGCTCGAGCGCTGGGTCGCCACCAGCGGCGAGGACGTCACCGTCGTCTTCGAGCGTCCCCCACGGCCCCCGATCGCCTCGACGGTCGTCGAGGTCGCCCACGCCCCGCGCCCCCGCCCCGACGCCGCCGACGACGAGATCGTCCGCCGCCTCGCCGACGAGCCCGACCTCGCCCGCGTCCGCGTCGTCACCTCGGATCGGTGGCTGGCCGACCGCGTCCGCGTCACCGGCGCGACAGTCGAGCCCTCCGCCGCCTTCCGCCAGCGCCTCGAGGGCGACTGATTCACCCGCCGCGCCGGACCGGTGGCGCCGGCCACCGGCCCAGCTCTGGTCTCGGGCTCAGTGCGTGACGCTCACCAGCTCGAAGCGCTCTTGGTTGCCCTGCACCACCCGCTCCTCGACCACGCCGATTCCGCGCGCATTCAGCTTCTGCTCCGCCACCCCGGGCTCGAGCGTGGTCGTCTCCAGCGTCACCAGCGGGTTCGTGTACGTACCCGCCGGCACTCGCGCCGTCCCCTTGGCGCCGAGCACGCGTGCCTGATCCATGGCGTGGCCGGGGTAATACTCCTGCCGGTACGCCTCCCCGGTCCGCGGCGCGCCCGGCATGATGATCCCCGGCTGCGCGTCGCTCACCCCCGCCTGCCACGAGTCCGGCGCCTTCACGAACCGACCGTTTTTGTAGTCGCGCGCGTCCTCACCGAAGTACCAGACGTTCCCGTGCTTGTCCTGCGCGTACCAGTCGAACGTCCGCTCCACCGGTTTCCCCCGCTCGAACACGCTGTCGCGCACCACCGTGCACCGCACCCCCTGGATGGTCTTCGTCTGGTGCGTCACCACCTCGTCGTCCGTCTGTGGCGTCGTGCCGTTCTCCGCGACGCCTCTGTAGTGCAGCCCCGTGCCCGGCTTGAACGGCAGATACGGGTTGTCCACCACGGCGACGAAGTTCGCCGGGTCGATAGACACCGAATACCCGCCGCCGACCGGCGCCAGACTCGAGGCCGCTCCTGAGGAGGCACTCGAGGTGGTGCTCGCCGTCGTCGACACGGTGGTACTGCTGGACCCGCCAGACGATCCGCCGCAGCCCCCGGCGATCACCGCCGTCGCCGCCACGGCCCCGAGGATCAGCTTCTTCATTGGGTCTCCTTCGTCGCCTGAAATCGAAGGCCAACGATCCGCAACGTCCGTGAAAGGGCCGTGAAAACGGGGCTGTCATCGTTTCTTCATCTTCTGCCGGAAGGGTTCGAGGTCACGGGGAATGCGAGTACTGATCGTTGAAGATCACGTGAAGATGGCCGGCCTGATCAGGCGGGGCCTCCGCAAGGAGGGCATGGCCGTCGACGTCGCGGGCGACGGCGAGGAGGGAGTCGCCCGGGCCGAGGCGACGGAGTACGACGCGATCATCCTCGACGTGATGCTGCCGGGGATCGACGGCTTCGAGGTCTGCCGCCGCCTGCGCGCGGACGGCATCTGGGCCCCGATCTTGATGCTCACCGCGCGGGACGCGGTGAAAGACCGGATCGCGGGACTGGACGAGGGCGCCGACGACTACCTCACCAAGCCCTTCTCCTACGCGGAGCTCCTGGCGCGCCTGCGGGCCCTGGTCCGGCGCGGCGCGGTCGAGCGTCCAACCGAGCTGCGAGTCGGCGACCTCCGCCTCGACCCCGCGCGCCGGCAGGCTTGGCGCGGGGAGACGGAGATCGCCCTGTCGGCCAAGGAGTTCTCGATCCTCGAGACCTTCATGCGGAGGCCGGGCGAGGTGCTCTCGCGATTCCAGCTGCTGGAACACGCCTGGGACTACGACTACGAAAACCGCTCCAACGTCGTCGACTCCTACATCCGCCTGCTGCGCCGCAAGATCGACCGCCCGTTCGGCGTCGACACCATCGAAACGGTGCGCGGGGCCGGCTACCGCCTCCGACAGGAGGCGGAGCGCTGAGTCGCCTTCCGATCAGGCTCCGCGTCACCCTCGTCTTCGCGGCGATCATGGCCGTGGTGCTCGTGGCTACCGGGCTCTTCCTCCGCCTGCGCTTGGAGCACAACCTCGATCAGTCGATCAACCAAGACCTCCAGTCGCGCAGCGCCGCACTGGTCTCGCTGATCCGTACCGGCGAGATCCACCTCGGCGAGCCCGTCAAGAGCGCCTTGAGGGCGCGGGGTGGGAGCTTCGCGCAGGTCTTGACCCCGGCGGGGAAGCTCTTCGAGCCCCACCATGCGCAGCGTGGTACGCGGCCCGTCCTCGGCCTGTCCGAGGTCGAGCGCGCCGCGCAAGGGCCGACGTTCGTCGAGCGCTCGGGCGCGCCGGGGCTTGGCAGGGAACCGGTTCGCCTTCTCGCCACTCCGATCCCGTTCGAGCGACATCAGCTGATCGTCGTCGTGGGCGCGTCGCTCGCAGCCCGGAGCGACGCTCTCAAGAGCCTGACCACCCTGCTCTTGATCGGCGGACCGGTCGCTCTCCTGTTGGCGTCGCTGGCCGCGTACTGGACGGTCGGGGCGGCCCTGCGCCCCGTCGAGGCGATGCGGCGCCGAGCGACGGAGATCTCCGCCGCCCGCTCCGAGCAGCGCCTCCCTGTGCCGGCGGCGCAGGACGAGCTCCGTCGCCTCGGCGAGACGCTGAACGCCATGCTGGACCGGCTGGAGGCCGCCTTGGAGCGAGAGCGAGCGTTCGTGGACGACGCGAGCCACGAGCTGCGCACCCCGCTCACGCTGCACAAGAGCGAGCTGGAACTGGCGCTGCGCTACGGGGGCAGCAGGGAAGAGCTTCGCGCCTCGATCGCATCGGCGATCGAGGAAGCGGACCGCCTGTCTCAGCTGACGGAGAACCTCCTCGTCCTCGCTCGCTCCGACAAGGGCGTCCTGCCCGTCGAACCGGAGCCGCTGCAGGTCCGCGAGCTGTTCGCGACGGTCGCCGGACGACTAGGTGACCGCGCCCGGGAGGCCGATCGCCCGCTGGAAGTCGAGGTCCCTGACGGCCTCGTGGTGGCGGCCGACCGCCTGCGCGTGGAGCAGGCATTGACCAACCTGGTCGAGAACGCCCTGCGGCACGGGGACGGGCGAGTGCGGCTGTGGGCCCGCGCTAGACCGAACGCGGTGGAGCTCCACGTCAGCGACGCCGGCCGTGGCTTTCCTCCCGACTTCCTCCCTCACGCCTTCGAGCGCTTCCGGCGCGCCGACGCCGCCAGGGCGGAGGGGGGCGTGGGCCTCGGCCTCGCGATCGTCGACGCGGTCGCCCAGGCGCACGACGGCCACGCTGTGGCTCGGAACACTCCGGACGGGGGCGCCGACGTGTGGATAGAGCTCGGCCGCGTCGGCACGGACTAGCCCGCGCGCTGGACCACCTCCAAGTCCTCGACCCGCAGGCGCCCCACCTCGAGCTCGTCGATCCGCAGCCTCTTGACCCTTCCCCGCCCGACCGCCAGCCGCCCGATCGCCAGCGCGCCGACCGCCCCGACGCCGAGCGCCAGCGCCCCGGCTGCCAGCGCGCCGATCGCCAGCGCCCCCAGCGAACCGGCCCCCGCCGAGACCCGCTCCAGCTCCACCGCGTCCCCGCGTTTCGCCAGCCGACCAGCCCGCCGGCACCGCTTTCGCTCTCGCCTCATCGCAACCTCCTTCAAGCCTTCTCGTCAGATCGCCCATCGTGTCACGCGCACGTGCCGCTCGGATAGGCTGCCCCGCCATGAAGCAGGTCGCCGACGGCGTCTGGCATCTCGACACCTTCTTCCTCCCGAACTCGATCAACGCCTTCCTGGTCGAAGACGTCCTGATCGACGCCGGGACCAGGCACTCGGCGAGCAAGATCCTGAAGCAGCTCCGGGACCACAAGGTCAACACACACGCCCTCACCCACGCACACCCCGACCACCAGGGGGCAAGCCACGAGCTGTGCGAGAACCTCGGCGTCCCCTTCTGGGTCGGCGAGCACGATGCCGACGCCGCGGAGAACCCCGACCTGATCCGTCAGCGCCAGCCGACCCACCCCATGGCGCGCTTCTATCTCCGCATCTTCATCGGCCCAGGCCATCCCGTCGACCGCAAGCTCCACGAGGGTGACGAGGTGGCCGGCTTCAAGGTGCTCGACGTCCCCGGCCACTCCGCCGGCCACGTAGCGTTCTGGCGCGCGTCGGACGGCGTCCTGATCCTCGGCGACGTGCTCACGAACATCGATCAGCTGACCGGATTCCCCGGCCTCCACGAACCGAAGCCCTATCTGACCCCCGACCCGGTCGAGAACCGCCGCTCGGCGCGGAAGCTGGCCACGCTGGAGCCGAAGGTCGTCCTCTTCGGGCACGGGGCCCCCGTCCGCGACACGAAGAAGTTCGTCGACTTCGTCGACGACCTCCCCGCATAACCCGCTCGACTCGATCGCCGCCGGCTCAGAACCCGGAGGTCCGCCAGGTCCGCTCGCGCAGCCGTTGTCGCACGACGCGGATGTAGCCCTTGGCCGGGTCGGTCCACCAGCGCCCTGCGTACCAGGCGCCGACGCTTCCCCGGCCCGTAATCGCGGCCCCGCTCGACCGTGTTGAGCCACTTCATCCTGCCGTCGAAGTAGGCCCGCAGGATGCCGCCGTAGTAATCGGCGTTGAACGCCGTCGAGTCGCGCGCGATCCGGCATTCCCCCCAACAGTGGTACGGCCGCCGGACCTGGAATAGCCCGAACGAGTCGCCGTTGTCCCCGACCGCCGACTGGTGCCACCACGACTCCACGACCGCCACCGCGCGCAGCAGACGGGGATTGAACCCCCACTTGTACGCGGCCCACTGAATGATCTCGTCCGTCGTGCCACGGAACCGCCCATTGACGAAGCGGGCGTACGGCATGTCGCTCCGCCTGCGCCACCGCTGGAGCTGGGCACGCCCGGGCACCGTGTGGTTGGCCACCCGGTTGTCGGGGCGCGGCTCCCACTTGGAGAGATGGACCCGCTTCGCCGCCTCCGCGCTCGTGAGCGGGCCCCAGCCAACCGGCTTCGCCATCGGCTGCCGAGCGCCCGCCACCGCGACGGGCGC
>JBOGZC010000054.1:0-26025 GCA_050697075.1 Solirubrobacterales bacterium
GTTGTCGCCTGGCGGGTTCATCCGGGTGTCGGACGCGCCGCGGTACCTGTACCCAGAGACGATCCTCTTCCTCTGGCTCCTCGTCGAGCTGGCCGCCGGGTGGCGAGATGCCGGCAGCGCCACGGTACGGGCCGCCGTCGCGGGCTGCGCAACCGGGGTGCTCCTGCTCGGCTTGGCGTCGAACGTGGCGAAGCTCCACCACGCGGGCGCAACCCTGCGCGCAAGCTCGACGCTCGCGCGGGGCCAGTACAGCGCCTACGACCTGGAACGCAACCGCGTGAGCCCCGACTACGCGCCGAGCGTCTTCTTCCCCACCGCTGGCGACTACCTCGCCGCCGCCGATGCCTACGGATCGATTGGGCTCTCGCCGGACGAGCTCGCGCACGCCTCGCGGGAAACCCGCGCGTCGGCCGACCGGACGCTCGTGGGAGGGCTCGGGATCAGGCTCGAGCGCGCGCCGAACCTGGCGACGGCACGCGGCCGCCGGCCACGGGCAGCGACGCTGCCGGCGGGCACGGCGGCGGGCCATGGAGGCTGTGTCGTCCTTCGAGCGGCTCGCGCCGGGCAGAGCCCCACCGTGCCGCCGGGGGCAGCCGCGGCTGCGCAGCCCCCGCTTGCCGAGGTGGATCTTCCCCCAGGTGGGGTGAGGATCAGAGGGAATGATCTCGCGACCGCCCGGCTCACCCTCGGGCGATTCGCGGATCCTCCCGTCGTGCAGCTGAAGCCTCCGGCTGGAAGCGCCCGCGCAGCCGCGTTGCGCATCGCCCCCGGCGCGGCGGACATGCCGTGGCGGCTCGTGGTCGCTTCGCGCAAGCCGGTCACCGTCTGCGGGCTCGCCGCGTAATAGGGTCACGAGTCGCGATGAACGATGCGCAGGGGCAGGTAGACGCGAGCGAGGTCTGGCGCTCTATCCGGGCACGGCATCCCCGCTTCCGCGCGGCCGTGCTCGCCGACGCCCGGATCACCGCCCACCACCGGGGCGAGCGGCACGAGTTCCGATCGGGGCTGGACGCGGCGGTCCAGGTCCTCCGCCTGATGTGGGTCAGCGACGCGTTCCTCGGACACGCGTTCTATCGGCTCAAGGCTCGCCTTCAAGCCCTTGGCGTGCCCGTGCTGCCGCGACTGGCCCACCGGCTGGCGATGGCCGTCGCTCAGATCTCGATCGGCGACCCGGTCGTCATGCATCCGGGCGTCTACATCATCCATGGACAGATCGTGATCGACGGGCTGGTCGAGATCCGCCAGGGCGCGGTGATCGGGCCGTTCGTGACCGTGGGACTCCGCGCCGGCAACGTGGTCGGCGCGACAATCGAGACCAGCGTCACGATCGGGACGGGAGCGAAGCTGATCGGGCCCGTGCGAATCGGTGAGCGAGCGCGAATCGGCGCCAACGCGGTGGTCGTCGATGACGTCCCACCGGGGGACACGGTGGTGGGCGTCCCTGCCCGCTCGGTCGGCGAGCGGTCCGCGTCGAACTAGGATTCGTTGGCTCGAGGCAGGCGAATCGACGAGACCGTGCGCGAGAGCGCGAACAGCACAGAGACGCGCGGCCCGGTGAGGATGCCGGAGATCCACGAGAGTCGCCCGCACCCGATGGAGGTGTTCTTCGAGCCCGCTCGCGAGTACCGGCGCAGGCGGTACGCCTCCTGGGATCCGGCGAAGCGGACAAAGAAGCGGCGCGCCATCGTCACCATGGTCCACAACGAGCCGGTCTTCCTGCCGATCTGGCTCCGTTACTACTCGCGGTTCTTCGCACCCGAGGACATCCACGTCCTCGACAACGACTCGACGGATGGCTCGACCGGCGGCGCCGGCTTCGTGCGAGTCCCGGTGGCACACGATCGCGTCGATTGGACCTGGGCCGTGCGCACCGTCGAGGAGTATCAGCACGAGCTGCTGGAGCGGTACGACGTCGTCCTGGTCACGGACGTCGACGAGATCGTCGCCCCGGACCCCGAGTGGGGAACGCTCGACGAGTACCTGGACCGCTTCGACGAGGAGTGGGTGAACTGCCTTGGCTACGAGCTCCTGCACCTGAAGGAGATCGAGCCTCCACTCAACCTCGACCGGCCGATCCTCGACCAGCGCGGCTACTGGTACGTCAACGGCGCGTACGACAAGCCGGCGCTTGCGACCGAGCCGATGTCGTGGACCCCGGGCTTTCACCATCGTTCTGACGGGCGCTACCACTTCGACCCCGACCTCCGCCTGATCCACCTCCACCGGATGGACTACGACCTATGCCTGGCCAAGCACCGGCTGCTGCGGGAGCGCGCGTGGAGCTCGGAGGACATGACGGAGGATCGTGGGACTCACAACCGGATCGCCGACGAGGATGCGTTCGAGCGTTGGTTCTACGAGGACTCGAGCTCGGCCGAGGTGGAGATCGTCGTGGAGCGCATCCCGCCGTCCTGGAAGGGCTTGTTCTGAGCGCCTCGGGGAAGCCCGCCGCTGGCGGCCGGGGGCGACTGTACGTGGGCCGTGCCTATCGCCGACTCGCGGCGATCGGCGATCGGCTGCTCTACCCGGAGGCGGGCGTGGCCTCCGAGCACTGGCAGCGGCTGGTCCTGAACGCCGCCGTCGATCGTCACCTGGACTCGCTCGACCCGCCCCGGTGCAGCGCGGCCGAGATCAGCGGCGACGGTCACGAGGCCAAGCCTTGGGCCGAGTACACGAGCCTCGACTATCCGGAGTTCGATCTCTGCGCGCCCCTGGAGGAGCCTGGGCGGTTCGACGTCGTCATCTGCGAGCAGGTGCTCGAGCACGTCGCCGATCCGTGGACGGCCGCCGCCAACCTGGGCGGCCTCTGCAAGCCCGGGGGCCACATAGTCGTCTCGACCCCGTTCATGATCCGGGTGCACGAGCTTCCGGCGTACGGGCTGCCCGACTACTGGCGATTCACGCCGAGGGGCCTTCGCACCCTGCTGGAGGGAGCCGGGCTGGAGGTGGACACGGTGGGCTCCTGGGGGAATCGTCAGTGCGTGATCGGAAACCTCCGCCGGTGGTCCGCTTATCGCCCCTGGCATTCGCTTCACAACGAGCCCGACCTACCGCTTCAGGTCTGGGCCTTCGCCCGCAGGCCGTGACCGGGTCGGGGACGGCGGAGTCGACGACACCCGACCCGACCGGGCGGGCTCGACCGGGGGCGGCCGGGGCGATGGTGACAACGCTCGCCGACTCCCGGCTGCTTGCCCCCTTGCTGGTCGTCGCGCTGACCGTGGTCGGGGGTGTGATCAGGCTGCTGGTGCTTCACGACAGCCTGTTCGCCGACGAGCTGTCGACGTACTGGGTGGTCTCGGGACGCAGCTTCGGCGGCGTGATCTCGACGGTCCACACCGACGCCGAGATCACCCCTCCCCTCTTCTTCGCCCTCTCCTGGCTGGCCACCAGAATCGACTTCACCGCGGAGATGCTGCGCCTGCCGTCCTACATCGCCGGGGTGGTGACGATTCCGCTCATCTACCTGATCGGCGCGCGCACGGTGGGACGCTGGGCAGCAACGGTGGCCGCCGCCCTCACCGCGCTCGCCCCGTTCATGATCTATTACTCGACCGAGGCGCGGGGCTACGCGTTGATGATCGCGCTGGCCCTGCTCTCGACCCTGGCGATGCTGATCGCGATCGACGGGCGCAGGGCTCGCTGGTGGGTGCTCTACGCCGCCAGCTCGTGCGGCGCGATGTACAGCCACTACACGGCAGTGTTCTTCCTCGCGGCCCAGTTCGCGTGGGTGCTCTGGGCCCACCCCCAGGCGCGACGGGCAGTGGTGCTGGCCAATCTGGGGGCGGTGATCGGCTTCGCCCCCTGGATCACCGGGCTGATCGCCGACCTGAACTCTCCGACCACCAAGCTCCTCGGGCTCCTGGCGCCGTTCACCTTCGCCAGCGTGAGGGTAAGCCTCGAGCACTGGTCGATCGGGTACCCGTACCAGTTCGTGGGCCTGGGATCGGTGCCCGGCCCCGTGGGACTCGCGCTGATCGGCGCCGGCGTTGTCCTGGGGATCATCGCGGTGGCGGCCCGAGGAAGTGTGCGACCTTTGTTCCAGCGGGCCTTTGCCGATCGCGGCCTGATCCTGATCCTCGCCCTCGCCCTCGCCGCCCCGCTCGGCGAGGCGGCCGTCAGCCTGGTCGGCGACGACGTCTTCGGGACTCGCAACCTGGCGGTGTCGTGGCCGGCCGCGGCCCTGCTTGCCGCCGCCATCCTGAGAGCCGGCCGCGAGCCGCTCAGGATCGCCGCTGCATGCCTGGCGATCGCCGGCCTCGGGGTCGGCGCCGCCCTGATGCTGAAGTCGGAAAACCAACGCACCGACTACCGCGCAGCCGCCGCGTTCATCGAGCGCAGCTCGACCTCCCGGGACGTCGTCATCGACGCCTCGGTGCTGAGTCCCGGCCCGATCTCGGGCCTCGACGCGGCGCTGGAGCAGCCTCGCCGGGTGTTCCGAGCAGGTGTCCCGCAGGAGCGAGACCATCCGTTCGGGGTCTTCGACCAGGTGCTGCCCGTGCCCGAGGTCGTCCACGACGCGCTGGCCGAGGCGGACGGGGGACGTGTCTTCGTGGTTTCGCTGCCCGGTGGTGAACGGGTCCCCGGGCGCGTGTTCACTTACGCGCAGCTGACGACCGCGATCGCCGCTCAGCTCCAAGGAGCCCACTACCAGCCCGTCGAGACGCAGAACTACCCCGGGATCATTCCCGTCGCCGTGCACACGTACGAGGCGGAGCGCTGACCGACCGAGAAGCCACAGCCCGCGGCATGGGCGCGGGCCGGCTCGGCGAAGCGATTCGCACGGCCTGGCCGCCGGGCGCCCCCGGCTGGGTGCTGCTCGGGCTGCTCGTCGCAGGGGTGGCCTTGAGGGTGCTCGCGACAGTCAGCTGGTGGCCCGTGACGACCACACTCGACGACGGCTATGAGCTGTTCGCGTCGAGCCCCTTCGACAACCAGCTCCATCCCGGCGGGTACTCGCTGATCCTGGGAGCGATCGGCCTGGTCACCCACGAGGTCGTGGTCCCTGTGTTCCTGCAGCACCTGAGCGGGATCGCCTCGGCGCTCCTGCTCTGGGCGGCCACCCGTCGAGTGAGCGGCTCCGAGTGGGCGGGGCTGGTACCGGTGGCCGTCGTGCTCCTGGACCCGGACTTCATCTTTCTCGAGCACTCGATCATGTCGGAGAGCTGGCTCGTGCTCTGGATCTCGTTCGGGCTGTACGCGACGGTCCGGGCGTTTGATCAGCCCGAGCCCTGGTGGCGCTGGCCGTTGCTCGCCGGCGTCGGCCTGGCGCTCGCGGTCACCATCCGCACCGCACCGCTGTTCATGATCCCGGTGGCGGGCATCGCGCTGTTGCTCTGGCGTCCACGCTCATTCGAGCGCTGGGGCGGCTACTGGCGCGCCGCGCTTGCCTGGTCGCGGCCTCGGCCCTCGTTCTGCTCGTATTCGCGACGGCCAACGCCACCTTTGGCGAGCGGTTCGGGCTTGGCGCTTCCCCTGGCTGGTACCTGTACGCGCGCGCCGCGCAGTTCGCCGATTGCAGCCGCTTCACTCCTCCGGCCGGCACCCAGGCGTTGTGCGAGGACCGCCCACCGGGCGAGCGGCCCGGCCCCCGCTACTACATCACCAACCCGAGCGCGCCGGGGCCCAGCAACTTCGGCCCCTTCGGCCAGCACGATGACCTGCTCGGCAAGTGGGCCAGACGGGCCATCCTCGCCCAACCAGGCGACTATCTGGACAACGTCTGGCAGTACCTTCGCGGCTACTGGGTTCCGGGCTCGCGGCCCGACCGGCCCGACTCCGGCGGGGAGCTCGATCCACAGCTGTCCTTCACCAATGGCTTCAGCGACTCCGGGGACTACACCCCGAGCCAGGTACCCACCATCGAGTTGGCCTTCGAGCGCAGCCTGGAGACGTTCTACAACGGCTTCACCGTGCACCAGCACCGACCGGCGCTCGAGTTTTTGCGCGGTTGGCAACGCGTGGTGCGGTTCGGCGCGACGGCACTGTCGATCGCCACGATTCTCACCTTGCTGGGGCTCGCCGTCGGAACACGCCGCTCGCGGGTCGGGGTGCTGCTGTTCGGCATCGGGGGCCTGGTGCTGATCCTCGCGCCCGCGTTGACGGCCAACTATTACGGTCGCTACACGGTTCCCATGGCCGGCCCGCTGATGGCCGCGGCGGCGATCGCGATCGTCGGGCTTTGGCGCCGATACGGGCCGTGGCGGTCAGTTGCGCGCAGCTGACCCCTTCGACGCCAGGACGACGTTGTGGGCGCAGATTCCGCGAACGAGCGGCGTGCGCTCCGCCGCTCGCTCGGCGGCCCCCGCGGCGCCGAGGAGGCTGCGCGGGGTGAAGTCGGGGACCATCCCCGAGCGGGTCACGAGAACGGGCTCCGCGCCGGCGTCGATCAGGCCGCGAAGCAACTCGTCGACGCCGATCAGCCTCTCCTCGCCCGTGTCCTGGGGCACGCGCGCCATCAGGAGCCGCCAGTACGGATTGCGCGGGTTGTGGTCCCAGACGAGCACCCGGCCGCCCGGCCTCGTCACCCGCACCATCTCGGACAGCGTCCGGCGTACGTCGTCGGCCGCGGCGATGTGGTGCATGACCGCCACGCAGTAGACGAGGTCGAAGCTGTCGTCCGGGAACTCCAGGGACGTGCCCGACCCACGCACGCCACGAACCTTCCCCGTCCTCTGCTCGAGCACGCGCAGCATGCCGTCGGAGGGATCGACTCCGACCATGTCGTAGCCCTCGTCCGCAAGGCGGGCCGCCAGCGCGCCGGTGCCGCAGCCGACGTCGAGCGCCGAGCCGCGGGGGCAATGCTCGACCACGAACCTGGTTCGCTTCGCGAGGTAGTGCTCGACTACGTGGGCAGGGAGCGAGTCGTCGTAGTCCTCGGCGATGCGGTCAAAGTTCGACTCGCTCATGGGCGCCCTCGCTGGTTGATGGATGGTCAAGGCCAAGCGCCTCCGGCCGGGGCATCCTTCTCGGGGCGCCGCGACGGAGGCGAAGTATGAGCCAGATCATCTGCAGCCCCACGGCGACGGCCTTGATCGGCTCGCCCGTGACGGACGACACGCCCACGCGCGGCAGGTAGTTGACGGGCACCTCCACGAAGCGGGTGCCGGAGATGATGGTCAACAGCAGGATCTCCGCGCCGGCGTGGCTCCCCCCCACGGTCATGGTCTCGGCGACGCGGTGGGCCGCCTCCCGATCGAAGAGCCGGTAGGTGCAGCCGACGTCGCTCAGATGGCTGGTGTTGAACAGGATCTCGATCAGCTTCGCGACCGCCCAGTTGCCCCAGCGCAGAAACCACTCCATGTTGGCGCCGTGCCAGATCAGCTCGCGCGTTGTGCGGGTTCCGAACACCGCGTCGCATTCGTCGCTGTAGACGAGCAGCTTCCGGATGTCCTCGGGCACGAACGTGCCGTCGGGCTCCGCGAGCACGATCAGCTCGCCGCTCGCCTCGAGCATCCCCCGTCGGGTCGCGTGGCCGTATCCCTGCCGCGACTCGAACACCTGGCGGGCCTTGGTCTGGGCGATCTCCTCCTCGGTCCCGGCCTCGGCGTTGTTGTTGACCACCAGGACCTCGTCCACGACCCCGGTTTCGAAGAACCCGTCGATCACACCGCGGATCGAGTCGCGCTCCGCATAGGTCATCAGCACGACCGAGACCCGCTTGCCACCCCACATACGTCCGTCCACCCCTTTCTGTCCTCGATCCTACCGGCGGGGCGCCGAGCGAAAGCGCCCGCCGAGCCGGGGCGCTGGTACGGTTGGCGCCCATGGAAGGCCGCGAGGCTGCGGAGGTAGGACCTTGATCTTTCGTAGAAAAGGGGGAAGCAGCGGTCACGGGGTACGCGAGCGTGAGACCTCCGCCGGCGGCGGCCGTGCGGCGGTGATCTCATCGCTGGCGCAGGAGCTGCCGTCGCTCGAGGAGCTGCTCGAGGACATCGGCGACGGCACGCGCGCCAACGACGGCGATCGACGGCTCGAGGCTGATCGGCGCGTTCTCAGGCTCCGGCACCTCGCCGGGATCCAGCTCCTCGACCGAGCCCCCGCGGACTCGAAGTTCGCCACGCCCGATGCCGACGCGCTGCCGAACGGTGGCGCGCCGGTCGAGATCGGCCCCGACGAGCTTACGCCGGAGCTTTTGCGGGCGGCCATGCTTCGTGACGGATGCCTGCTCGTGCGCGGTCTGGTCCAGAGAGACGAGGCGCTTCGCCTCGCCGAGGAGATCGGCCGGGCCTTCGACGCGCGCGCGGCGCTCGCGGCGGGGGAATCAGCCCCCGAGGGCTACTACGAGGAGTTCGAGCCCGAGTCGGGCTTTCCGGCGCTCTGGGAGCGACCCTTCATCGAAGACGGGGGCGGGGTGCTCGCCGTCGACTCGCCCCAGGTGCTGGCCGACACGTTCGAGGCCCTCGACCGGGCCGATTTCCCGAGCGTCGTGCACGGATACCTCGGCGAGCGCGGCGCAATCTCGGCCCAAAAGACGACGCTGCGAAAGGCGGATCCCAGCGTCCCCGGCGCCTGGCATCAGGACGGGAAGTTCCTCGGCGACGTCCACGCCCTGAACCTGTGGCTGTCGCTGTCGCGCTGCGGAGACGAGGCCCCCGGCCTGGACATCGTCCCGCGCCGGCTGGACCAGCTGGTGGCAACCGACACCGAGGGCACCCAACTCCGCAACCAGGTCTCCGACGAGATCGCCGAGCGGGCCGCGGTCGGGGTCGGGATCGTGCGGCCGATCTTCGAGCCGGGCGACGCGCTGCTGTTCGACGAGCTCTTCCTCCACAAGACCGGCTCCGAGCCCGAGATGCCGAAGCCCCGCTACGCGCTGGAGAGCTGGTTCTTCGGCCCCTCGGCGTTCCCAATGCGCTACAGCCCCCTCGCGGCATGACGGTGGGCCGTTGATCTTCCGCTCCAGGAAACGCGGCAACGGCGCCCGATCCGAATCCGAACGAGGCGCGGCCGACGACGGTGACCGCGCGTCCGCGATCTCAGCCGTGGCGGAACAGCTTCCATCGCTGGATGAGCTGCTCAAGGATGTCGAGAGCACGACCCGGGCGAACCGGGAGCATCGCGACCTGGGGACGGATCGACGGATCATCAGACTTCGGCATCTGGCAGGGATCCAGCTCATCGAGCGGGCCCCGGCGGACCCGGACTTCGCCACCCCCGACACCAGTGCGCTGCCCAACGGGCCCGGGCCGGTTGAGATCGGCCCGGCCGAGCTGACGCCGGAGATCCTGCGGGCCGCCATCCTTCGCGACGGGTGCCTGCTCGTGCGCGGGCTGGTCGAGCGAGACGAGGCGCTTCGCCTGGCAGGAGACATCGATCAGGCCTTCGAGGCCCGCGCGGCGCTCGCGGCGGGCGAGTCTGCCCCCGAGGGCTATTACGAGGAGTTCGAGCCCGATCCCTCGTTCCATCAGCTGATCAAGCGGGACTGGATCGAAGCGGGCGGCGGAGTGCTCGCCGCCGACTCGCCGACTGTGCTCATCGACACCCTGGATGCCCTCGACCGGGTCGATTTCCCGAGCGTCGTCCACGGATACCTCGGCGAGCGGGGCGCGATGTCGGCCCAGAAGACAACCCTGCGTAAGGCGGATCCGAGCGTCCCGGGCGCCTGGCACCAGGACGGGAAGTTCCTCGGCGACGTCCACGCCCTGAACCTGTGGCTGTCGCTGTCGCGCTGCGGCGACGAGGCCCCCGGCCTGGACATCGTCCCGCGCCGGCTGAACCAGCTGGTGGCGACGGGCACGGATGGCACGTTCTTCGATGACCAGGTCTCCGACGAGATCGCCCAGCGGGCCGCGGACGGCGTCGGGGTCGCGCGCCCGATCTTCGAGCCGGGCGACGCGCTGCTGTTCGACGAGCTCTTCCTCCACAAGACCGGCTCCGAGCCCGAGATGCCGAAGCCTCGCTACGCGCTCGAGAGCTGGTTTTTCGGTCCTTCGGCGTTCCCGAATGAGTACAGCCCCATAGCCATCTGATGCTACGGTTCGCGCCCATGAGAGCCGCGACGCTACGGGAGGTAGGCCGGTGATCTTTCGACGGAACAGGGGGAGCACCGGGGGCGGCGGCACCCAAGCCGTGCGCGAGCCCGAGCCCGGCGTCGAGGCATCAAGCGATTCGCGGTCGCTCGAGGAGCTGCTCGAGGCGATCGAAAGCGAGACCCGCGCCAACCGCGGGCAGCACGATCCGGAGACAGACCTTCGGCTGATCCGGCTCCGGCACCTGGCGGGGATCCAGCTCCTCCACCGAGCGCCATCGGACCCGGACTTCGCCGCCGCCGACACCGACGCGCTGCCCGACGCGCCGGGCCCGGTGGAGATCGGCCCGGCCGACCTGACGCCGGAGATCCTGCGGGCCGCCATCCTTCGCGACGGGTGCCTGCTCGTGCGCGGGCTGGTCCAGAAGGACGAGGCGCTTCGCCTGGCCGACGACATCGATCAGGCCTTCCAGGCCCGCGCCGCACACAAGGCCGGTGACTCCGCTCCCGAGGGCTACTACGCGGAGTTCGACCCGGAGCCTCAGTTCCGGCGCCTGATGGAGCGGCCCTGGATCGAGGAGGGTGGAGGCGTCCTCGCCATCGACTCTCCGAGGGTGCTGCTCGACACGCTCGACGCCCTCGACCGGGTGGACTTTCCCGCCGTCGTGCACGGCTACCTGGGCGAGCGCGGCGCTATCTCGGCCGAGAAGACGACGCTGCGCAAGGCGGATCCCAGCGTTCCCGGCGCCTGGCACCAGGACGGGAAGTTCCTCGGCGACGTCCACGCCCTGAACCTGTGGCTGTCGCTGTCGCGCTGCGGAGACGAGGCCCCCGGCTTGGACATCGTCCCGCGCCGGCTCGACCACATCGTCGCCGCCGGCACCGAGGGCATGGCCCTTGACTACCTGGTGTCAGACGAGACGGTCAAGGAGGCGGCGGGGGACGTCGAGGTCCTGCGGCCGATCTTCGAGCCGGGCGACGCGTTGCTGTTCGACGACCTCTTCCTCCACCAGACGGGGTCCGACCCCCAGATGCCGAAGCCGCGCTATGCGCTGGAGAGCTGGTTCTTCGGCCCCTCGGCCTTTCCCAACGACTACAGCCCGGTCGCCGTCTGAGCTGGCCCAACGGGCCGGGAGCGCACTAGCCAGCAATGTCTGAGCGTGCCGGCGTCAAGGTGATCGTGGTGATGCCTGCCCGTCAGGCCGCGAGGACCCTGGAGCGAACGGTGTCGGGCATCCCGGGCGACTGGGTGGACGAGATCATCCTCGTCGACGACTCCTCGACCGACGAGACGGTCGAGCTGGCGCGCACTTTGCCTCTGCGGCTGATCTGGCACCCACACCAGGTCGGCTACGGAGGCAATCAGAAGACGTGCTACCTGGACGCGCTTCAACGGGGGGCGGATGTCGTGGTCATGCTGCATCCGGACGGCCAGTACGAGCCCGAGCTGATCCCGCGGATGATCGAGCCGATCCTCGAGGGAAGAGCCGACCTGGTGCTCGGCTCGCGCCTCGCCCTCCCGGGTCAGGCGCTCGCGGACGGCATGCCGCGCTGGAAGTACGCGGCGAACCGCTTCCTGACGACCCTGGAGAACAGGGCGATGGGCACGGACCTCTCCGAGCTTCACAGCGGCTACCGGGCGTATTCGAAGCACCTCCTGCTCACCGTGCCGTTCCTGCGCAACTCGTCCGACTTCGTCTTCGACAGCGAGCTGCTGTTTCAGGCGGCGAGCTTCGGGCTACCGATGACCGAGGTCCCGGCGCACGGCCACTACTTCAACGACGCGTCGTCGGTGGGCTTCAAGCCCGCGCTCGTATACGGGGTCAAGACGCTATGGACCGCCGTGCGGTACCTACTCCACCGTGCGCATCTGGTGCGCTCGCCGAAGTTCATGCCGTGAAGGTCACGGGCGAGCGGGCGGTCACCGCGGCCGGCGGCTTCAACCCCGCCTGGCAGCGTCACGTTGCGGCGTACGTCCTGTGTGAGCCATTCCTGGGCCCCGGGAGGGTCCTCGATGTGGGCTGCGGCACCGGTCACAGCTACGACCGGCTCGCTCCACGGGAGACGGTCGGGGTCGACATCGAGCCCGAAGCCCTGATCCACCAGGACCGAGAGACCGTGGTCGCCGACATGCGGGAGCTGCCCTTCGAGGACTCCAGCTTCGGATCGGTGATTGCGAGCCACGCGGTGGAGCACGTGCCCGACCCGCACCGCGTGGTCCGCGAGGCGGCGCGGGTGGTCGAGCCGGACGGGGTCGCCGCCTTCGTCACGCCGAACCGCCTCACCTTCGGGCGGCCGGACGAGATCATCGATCCGTTCCACTACGTCGAGTTCGACCCTGGCCAGCTGCGCGAGCTGTGCGAGGGGTCGTTCGGCCAGGTCGAGGTGCGCGGGCTGTTCGCGTCAGACCTCTACATGGAGCTGTTCACCGAGGAACGGGCGACGCTCGACAGGCTGTTGCGGGCGGACCCGCTGAGGCTGCGGCGGGTGGTCCCCCGGCGGGGGCGCCAGCACCTCTACGACCTCCTGCTCCGCCGTTACCGCCCGCCCACCGATCCGCGGGCCGAGGCGATCACGGTTGACGATTTCGAGTTGCGCGAGCGGGACCTCGAGCAAGCGCTCGATCTCTACGCCTTCTGCCGGGCACCCCGCGGCTGATGGTCCTGGCTCAACCGCCCGACGCCCGAGGCGCCAGGCTGACCACAACGAACCCCTGACGATCCTGGTGGATGACCTGGAGGCGGAAGCGCTCCGCCATCTGCTGGAGGACCCACTCCTGTTGGGGGGTGAACCCCTCGGCAACGCGGATCGGATCGGCGAGGACGTCGCGGGATGGCTGGGCTTGGAGCACGGCGAGCACCTGGAGGGCTCCACGCTGGGTCAACACGCGGTCCCCGGGCTCGAGGTCGTCGACTCCCTGTTGCAGAGCGGGAAGCTCACGAGTGCCCACGAAGCTGTCCTCCAGCGGATTGCTGAACGGCAGCTGGTTGGAGCGGCCGCTTCGCACCAGGATCTCCGTGGCCAGATCCGGCTTCACCACGATCAGGACCCTGCGCTGATTCGGCATGTACCTATCGAGCAGCTGTTCTCCTCTCGGGGCCGCGGGATTGAGCGGCGGCGGGTGCCAGAGGCGGTGGAGCGCCCCGCGGAGGGAGCTGCCGCCCGGGATGACGTGAGCGAGGGCCGACCGGTCGTAGCGAGCCCCGACCGACGACCACGCCACCGAGACCAGCAGAACCCCGATCGACAGCGTGAACGCCAGGACGCCGAGCCGCAGCGAGCGTCCCACGGCCGGCCCGCGCCGCAGCAACAGGCTCAGCCAGAGGCCCGCCGCGAGGACGGCGGGAAGCGAGACATAGGGCAGGACATGGTCAGGCGATCGGTCGACGAAGTAGCTATACAGAGCGATTCCGTAGGCGGTGACGCCGCACAGCGCCGTCACCGCAGCTCGCTCCCGCTCGGCGAGATCGGGGCGCCGACGAATCAGGAGGACCAGACCAGCGGCCGACGCGGCGTACGCGAACCCGACGGCCAGGCCCCCTGACCATGGCGAGAAGTCATAGGTGAGCTCAGCGAGGTTGCCGCGCAGGAAAGCATGGAGGAACGCGAAGTACCACCCGTAGTCGGGCAGCGCCCCCGAGATCCTCAGCGTCACCACGATGAAGACGACCTGAGCCGCGATGCACGCACCGATCGCCCAGATTAGCTGTCGCGCGAGCCACCGGAGCAGCCCGGGCCCCCGGCGCATCCAGGCCCTGAAGGCCACGAGCGCGGCGTATGTGAACAGCGTGTAGGCGAACGCCTCGAGCGCCCAGATCGAGGCCAGGCCCACGACCACGAGCTCGGCGACCCACGCACCCCGCGCGTGGCGCGGCCACCTGGCCCCTGCCGTCGCCGCCAGGACCAGCGCCATGGGGAGCCCGAACCGCAGTGGGCCGTGCTGCGGCAGGTCCCCCACCGGGAAGGCGAGGTTGTAGACCAGCACGATGACAGCGAAGGCCAGGGTGCCCGCGGCGAGGAGCCGTGACGTGCCGGCCAGCCTCAGAACGCAGTACCCGCTCGCGAAGAAGAGCGCAAAGAGGGCGGAGTCGAAGAATCCCAACGTCCCGTATCCGATCGGGGCAAGCTGAAACCACCCGGCGAGGAGATAGAGCGGCCCGATCCCGTACTGCCCCGCGGTGTCCACGAGGAGAACGCGCCCGGAGAGCATCTCGTTGACCGGGCCGAGCCACAGGTCGTGGTGGAACTGGATGATCGAGTTCGTGTACGCCCCAAGCGGGGGGCCCGGTCCGAGGATGACCAGATCGGGGACCGCCAGCAGCACGACGAGGATCAGCGCTGCGTCCACGCCGAACCCCCAGGGGCGGGGCACTCGCGGCAGCGTCGCCGGCCCGCGTCGAGCGTAAAGGAAGACCGCCGCCGCGACGGCGGCCACGCCCAGGGCAACGGGGAGCAGGCTGATCGAGCCGAGGTCCGTGAAGGCAAGAGGAGCGGCCAGAACGAGCACGCCAGCGGCCATCCAGGCCGCTGGGGCGAGGTGCGCGGTCCGCAGCGACGACGCCCAGGCGGTGGGACGTGAGGCGCGGTAAAGCGTCGCCGCCGCGCCCAGCGACCAGACGCACACCACCACGAGCTCCTCGATCACGTCGCCGCCGCCCGGTAGCACGCGCGCGACGATCAGCGCGGCCGCGAGTGTCGCGGTCATGAGCGCAGCGACCAGCGAAAGCGTACGGCCGTTCGGGCCCGCCGCGATCCTGTCCGCGAGGCGCGGGACGACGATCAGCGCGAGCGGCAGGATCAGGGCGAACGCCAGCACATAGAGCGCGCTCTCGGCGGTCTGGTTCTCTTCCGAATGGAAGGCCGGCAGCTCCGTCGGAGTGCTGAGCTTCATCACGACCGCCAACGCGATCCCGAAGCACGCGACCGCGAGCGTCAGGGTGATCGCAAGGGTCGGCCCGAGCGGCGCCCGGGGCCCCGCGGCCGGTGACCCCCGCGCCTGGGTGGGGCGTGCGCGGCGCTCGCGCCGGGTGTCAGCGGCCGAGCTCGCCATTGGGCCGGTGGATCGTAGTGGAGGCTCCGCCGGGCGGGTGACGCGCGCTGCGCCACCGCGGGCCACGCAACCTCGCCGCTCCTCTAATCTTCGCGGCGTCTGGTACAAGGATGAGCTGGACCAGGACGCTGCTCATGGGGATGAAAGGGGGAACGCGGGGCCGGCGCTCAATTGACGCCTGACGCTATAACTCGCCCTATCACGGATGATTGCATTCGGCTGCTCAATCACTGCTCCGGAGGTCTACGAGCGCTGCGCGGAACCCGGGATCGAGCTCGCGCGGGAACCAGACTCGGAGGTGCTCGCCTACGCCAGCGCAGGCTCGATCTTCCGTAGCTACAACCTGCTGCTCGACATGGTCGCCGATCGCGACGACCTCGAGACCCTCGTCCTCCTTCACCAGGACACGGAGATCGTCGACCCGAACTTCTGCGAGAAGCTGCGGGGGGCTCTGCGCGACCCGGATATCGCGATCGTCGGGTGCGCGGGCGCGGTGGGCGTCCAGAGCATCGCCTACTGGGACGGATCGGTGACCTGGGGGTCGTTCACGCAGGTCTACCGGGAATGGGGCGGCGGCGACGTGCCCGCGCTGACCTGGAACGAAGACGATATTCCCGCTTACGCCCGGACCGGCGAGGTCGACACACTCGACGGGTTCGTGCTGGCGATGTCGCCCTGGGCGGTGCGCAACCTTCGCTTCGACGAGTCGCTCGGGGAGTTCCACGGCTACGACTTCGACATCTGCCTCCAGGCCCGAGCGGCGGGCAAGAAGGTGGTCACCGAGAACCTCCGCGTCATACACCACCACTCCCTGAAGCTGCTCAAGGATCCCGAGTCGTGGAAGCTGGCCCACGCCCGGGTGGCTGAGAAATGGGACGGGCGAATCCCGGGCGTCGGGGAACAGCCCGGGGACTGGAAGGAGCGGGCGCGTCGCGCCGAAGCCGACGCTGCCGCGGCCCGTCTCCGGAACCGGGCCACGGGCCTCGAGCGAGACGCCAAGCTCTTGGAGCTCGAGCGTGAGCTCGAGGACATCAAGCACAGCTCGAGCTGGGTGCTCACCACACCCGCCCGGGCCCTGGGGCGCTACATCAGGCGACTACGGTCGCAGAGAGGCGGCGATCCGTCGTCGAACGGATCACGACGACCCCGGTGACCGCTGGTCCGGCTCGCCGAGCGCCCGCTTGACCTGCTGGCGCGACAAGACGGGCTCGCCCCGCTTGTGCAGGCGCGACAGCCGCTCGGCGACCGCGAACGCCCGCGATTCGAGCATCGGTCGAAGGAGCTTCTCCTGCTCGGCGACGCGGCTTCGAGCCTGCTCGAGCTCGCGGGCGAGCTTGTGCCGAGCCGCCAGGTGCGTGACCCGGTTGGCCTCGAGCCGCTCGAGAACCGGGTTGCGGTCCCACGGGTCGACGATCGCGGCAACAGCCCCCGCCCAGGGGGCATCCTGGTGCCAGAGAACGCCGAACCCGAAGAACGCGGAAACGACCGCCAGGCGAAGGCCTGAGCGCTCCGCGACGAAGTCCTCGAGAGCCGTGAGCACGCCGTTATGCGGCCCACCTTCCCTCACCGCGGCCCACTCGAACGGCAGCCCTCCGTCGGCGACGCCCGGCTCCCAGGGCGCCAGGTTGACGTCGTGACCCAGCGGTTGCCGGTGCTCTTCGGGGATCCGCTCGGGAACGTAATAGGTGTCCCGCCGGGCATGCGGCCAGGCGACGTCGTGGAACATGAGCAACGGCATCTGGGCTCCGGGGGCGCGTGAGTCGATCATCCGTAGCTCCTCGCTGAGCGTGTAGTAATTGTGGTCGCTATCGATGACCAGCGCATCCGGCAGGGGCACGTGCGCGAGCGCGTCGTGGCTCGTCTGGCGAACGAGCTCGAGCTCGGGCCGCTCGTCCGCGAGCTTCAGCAGCTCGCGGGGAGGCTCGGGATCCACGGCGGTCACGTGGGCCCCGGAGCCTGCGGCCCAGCCCAGCAACTCCCGCGTCAGCTCGCCCCGATACGCGCCGATCTCCACCACCGACTTGGTGCCGGCCGCCTCCAGGCACGGGAACATGATCTCGGTCAGGTTCGCCAGCGAGTAACCCCACCCACCGGGATCCGTGACGCCGGAAGCACTTGTGGCTGGATCGTCCACGGACGTGGAGTATGCCGGGGCACCCTCCCGCGCGCCGGGCCGGGCAGGGCTGCTCGATCTATGCGCCAGGCGGAATCCCCTAGATTGACGCGGGGACCGTGGAGGCCGTAGCGAATCGACACCAGGCCGCTCGCGGCGAGGCGGCAGGGGGCGAGCTCGAAGTTCGTCTGGAGACTGTGCTGCCATCGCCGCTGGCCGTTGGGCGGGGGAACGCGCTCGTTGTCTGGGGCACGTGCTTTCATCGCAGCAAGAGAGTCCGAGAGCTCCGGGTAGGCCCGTCGGGCGGTGAGGCACCGGTGCTCGCCCACTCGATGCCCCGGCCGGACCTGTTCGAGGCTCTGCATTCCACGGTCCCCCTGCCGCTCAACGAGAGGATCGAGCGCGACGCGGACTCGGAGGACGATCCGCTGCTGATGAGCTACCGAAGCGGGTTCTGGGGGATCGTGCCGTTCGAACCGGTCGTGGAGCCGGCCAACGTCGAGCTTCACGCGATGGCGACCCTCGAGGACGGCACCTGGGCAACCGCCTCGGTTGGTCGAATCAAGCTCGACCCGGGGCCGAGCGAGGGCGCCGCCGGCGGTGGGAACGGTGGCTCCGCGGGACCGCTGGTCGCCATCTGCATGGCCACCTTCGAGCCGCCAATCGATCTGTTCGAGCGACAGGTGGAGTCGATCCGCTCGCAGACCCACGCCAACTGGATCTGCCTGGTGAGCGACGACCGCAGCTCGCCGGAGGCGCTCGCGGAGATGCGCCGCATCCTGGACACGGACCCCCGCTTCGTGCTCTCACCGTCGCCCCGGCGCCTCGGCTACTACCACAACTTCGAGCGCGCTCTTTCGATGACGCCGCCCAACGCGGCCTACGCGTCATTCGCGGACCAGGACGACCGCTGGCACCCCGACAAGCTCGAGACACTGCTCGATGCGATCGGCGATGCCAGCCTGGTGTTCAGCGACACCCGCATCGTCGATCGTGACGGCCAGGTGCTCTCGAGCACCTACTGGTCGCGGAGGCGCAACAACTACACCAACATGGCCTCCCTCCTGATCGCCAACACGGTCACGGGCGCGGCCTCGATGTTCTCGCGCGACCTGCTCGAGCTCGCTCTTCCGTTTCCGCCGCGCCACGGCCTCCCATACCACGACCACTGGGTGGCGCTGGTTGCTCTGGCCAGCGGGCGGATCGCCTATGTCGATCGCCCGCTCTACGACTACGTCCAGCACACCGACGCCGCGCTCGGCCACGCCCGCGCCAACCCAACCGGCCCGCGGTCGGGCACGGCGCTTTCGCGGCTCCGGAGGATCGCGGGCAGGCCCCGCGCCACGATTGCGGGGTGGCGCAGCACCTACTTCTGGGACGTCTGCCGGGTCCTCCAGTTCGCGACCGTGCTCGAGCAGCGTTGCGGCGAGCGGATGAGCGCATCGAAGCGCCGCGCGGTGAGGCGGCTCGCCGCCGCCGACGGCTCGCTCGCGACCATGGGCTGGCTGTGGTTGCGCAGGGCGAGGAAGCTGGCTGGGCGCACCGAGACGCTCACGGGTGAGTCCGCGATGCTCCGCGGCATCGCCTGGCGGCGGGCGGTGTCGCTGGTCGCGGGCAAGCGCGCCCTCCCGCCGGCACGCCTTGGAGGCAACGCGCTCGTGCCGCCGCTCAGGGCCCAGCGCGCCGTCGCTTCGCCCCTCCCCAGCCATCAGGGGGCACGGACGCTGTTCGAGAAGATCGAGCCGCTCGAGCTCGACATCCGGGACGGGGCTCCGGAGCGGGTCAACCTCCTCGTCCCCACGATCGACCTCGAGCACTTCTTCGGGGGCTACATAGCCAAGCTCAACCTGGCGCGCCGGCTCGCGGACCGCGGGCTCCGGGTCCGGTTGGTGACCGTCGACCCGACCCCTCCGCTACCGCGCTCGTGGCAGCGCCAGGTCGAGTCATACAGCGGCCTGACGGGGGTCTTCGACCAGTTGGAGGTCTCCTTCGCGCGGGAGCAGGCTCCGCTCGAGGTGAGCCCGGAGGACCGGTTCATCGCCACCACCTGGTGGACCGCCCACATCGCCCGCGACGCGGTGGCGAGCCTCCACGGCACCCGGTTCCTGTATCTGATCCAGGAGTACGAGCCGTTCACGTTTCCCATGGGCGCGTTCGCGGCGCTCGCCGGCCAGAGCTACGCGCTGCCGCACTACGCCCTGTTCTCGACCGAGCTGCTTCGCGGATACTTCCGAGCGCATGGCCTGGGGGTGTTCTCGGAGGGAGTCGAGACGGGCGAGCGCGCCTCGGCGGCGTTTGACAACGCCATCACTCCCGTCGAGGCCCCCACCGAGGCCGAGATGGCGGCGCGCGAGGGCCGCCGCCTGTTGTTTTACGGACGCCCGGAGTCACACGCGAGCCGCAACATGTTCGAGCTCGGTGTCCTGGCGCTCGCCCGCGCGGTTTTCGAGGGCACCCTGGGACCAAGCTGGGAGCTTCACGGCGTGGGCGGCGTCGAGGCTTCGGAGCCGATCGACCTCGGGGATGGCACGATGCTCGAGATGCTCCCCCGCCGAAGCCAGGAGACCTACGCCGGCCTGCTCCGTTCCCACGACGTCGGCTTGGCGCTCATGTACACGCCCCACCCCAGCCTGGTCCCGATCGAGATGGCCTCCGCGGGGATGCTGACGGTCACGAACAGCTTCGAGAACAAGACCGCTGCCGAGATGGCCGCCATCTCCTCGAACCTGATCACGGCCGAGCCGAGTCTCCACGGCGTCGAAGCCGGCTTGCGCGAGGCGATCGCCGGGGTCGAGGACTTCGCCCGCCGCAGGCGTGGCAGCGAGGTCCGCTGGAGCAGCGATTGGGACGACTCCTTCGACGACGAGCTGATCGACCGGCTGGCCTCGTTCCTGGAGGCATGTTGAGGGCCGGCCGAATAGGCGATCGATCGATCGTGGTCGAGGCGCAGGACGTTCACAAGTCCTTCCGGATGCCGACGCACCGGATGACCACGCTCAAGGAGCGCGCCCTTCACGCCTTCTCGACTGTGGAGTACGCGACCTTCGAAGCGTTGAAGGGGTTGTCGTTCGAGATCGCCGAGGGCGAGTGCTTCGGGATCGTCGGCCGCAACGGGTCAGGCAAGACGACGCTCCTCAAGCTCCTCGCGAGCATCTACCGCCTGGATCGCGGGCGAATCAGGATCGCGGGCGCCCTGGCGCCCTTCATCGAGCTGTCGGTGGGCTTCAACCCCAGCCTGACCGCACGCGAAAACGTCCTGCTCAACGGGGTGATGATGGGCTCGACCCCCAGGGAGGCTCGCCGGCGCTTCGACGAGGTGATCGAATTCGCGGAGCTGGAGGAGTTCGTGGAACTGCCGCTCAGGAACTACTCGAGCGGCATGTCGATGCGGTTGGGCTTCTCGCTGATGGTGGTCGCCGAGGCCGACATCATGCTCGTCGACGAGGTGCTTGCGGTGGGGGACGCATCCTTCGCGCAGAAATGCGCCGACGTCTTCGAGCGCATGCGACACGAGGGCCGGACGATCGTTCTCGTCACCCACGACATGGACAGCATGCAGGCGATGTGCGACCGAGCGATCCTGATCGAGGACGGGGTGATCGAGCTCGCGGGCGACCCCGCCGCGGTGGGCTCCCGCTACATGCAGATCAACCTCGCCGGGCCCGACGGGCCGCCGAAGGTCATCGCGAACGCCGAGGACGTCCGCCACGCGGCGCAGATCACCCGCGTCTGGCTCGAGGACTCCGACGGGAACCGGACGCGCGACATCGATCAGGGCTCACCGATCCGGCTCAACGTCGAGATCGAGGCGGCCGAGCCGATCAGGCATCCGGTTGTCGCGTTCGAGATCTGCGCCGCCGATGGCGCCCAGCTCTTCGGCACGCCGGTGGCGCTCGCAGAGGACACGGGCGAGCTCGAGGCCGGCGAGCAGGTGCGGTTCAAGGCCACCGTGTCGAACCTCCTCACGCCCGGGCGCTACTTCGTCAACTGCTCGCTCTCCCAGCGGGGCCTTGATGAGGTTGACCTGCGCCGGCCCGCCGCCGAGTTCGTCGTCCGCGGGGAGCACCAGTTCGGGTACGTGGACCTCGAGTGGGAGTCCGAGGTCGAGCGCCACCCGCAGGCGCAGGCCGTCGAGGCCGTGGACCGATGAGCGCCGTCGGGTCGACCCCTGCCCTGCGCGACGTCCCCGGGCCGTCGGCCATCGGCGGCGGCGTAAAGCGCTTCTTCGAGCTCACGTGGCTCCTCGCGACCACCGACTTCAAGCTCAACTACCTGGACACCGCCTTCGGCTACCTGTGGTCGCTGATGCGCCCCCTGCTCCTGTTCGGGGTCCTCTACACGGTGTTCACGAAGGTGCTCCACTTCGGAGGGGGGATCCCTCACTACGCGGCAATCGTCCTCATGAACATCATCCTGTACGGCTTCTTCAGCGAGGCGACGACGCGCAGCGTCACCTCGATTCCCGGACACGAGCACATCGTCCGCAAGACCCAGTTCCCCCGCCTCGTGATCCCCCTCTCGATCGTGCTCACCGGCCTCTTCAACCTCTGCCTCAACCTGGTGGCCGTGTTCATCTTCCTGATCGCCACCGGGGTGGAGCCCCGCCTGACCTGGCTGGGATTGCCGTTCATAGTCCTGCTGCTCGCCACGCTGACCGCGGGCGTCTCCGTCCTGCTCTCGGTGCTCTACGTGCGGTTTCGCGACATCTCCCAGATCTGGGGCGTCCTCGCGCTGTCCATCTTCTACGCGACGCCCGTGCTCTACCCGGTGGAAAGGGTCCCTCAGAGCCTGCACTTCCTGCTCTTGATCAACCCGTTGGCACCGCTGATGGCCGGGGCACGGCGCCTGGTCGTCGATCCGAGCGCGCCCTCGACCGCGGACATCGTGGGCAGCGCATGGGCGTGGGTAGGGCCGGCGCTCGTCATGGTCGGTCTCTGCACGTTGGGGTTCTGGCTGTTCAACCGGGCCGCCCCCCGGGTCGCCGAGGAGCTGTGAGGCTCCCACGACGGTCCCGGAGGGACTCCGCGGGCGCCCATCGTCCCGCCCCCACAGCGCCCAGGCCATCGTTTGACGAGGACGCCTTCGAATCGAGGCTCGTCTGGATGTTCGGCTCGCCGCGGACCGGCAGCACCTGGCTCTTGCGCCTGCTCACCTTCCCGCTCCGCCTGACGCTGGATAGGCCCTCCGGGTCGGTCATGCCCGACAAGACGCCCGTCCGGCCCTTCGCGGTTCCCATCAATGAGCCGTATCTCCCCCACCACCTCACTCCCACGGTCGATCGCTTCGCCGAGCCGGGCGCCGCCAACTTCGTTCTCAATCCCTGGCGCACCAGCGATCCCAACTACTTCTTCGCCGACGCGTTCGAGGCGTCCTGGCGGCCCGAGGTCAGGCGCCTGATCCTCGCGCGGCTGCATGCCCAGGCGCAGCTCGCCGCAGAGGAGCACTCGCTCGATCGTCCTCTGGTCGTGGTCAAGGAGCCGAACGGCTCGCACGGGGCCGAGATGGTGATGTCGACTCTGTCGCGCTCGCGGATGATCTTCCAGCTGCGCGACGGGCGTGACGTGGTCGATTCGCTGCTGCACGCCACCTCGGACGGCGGCTGGCTCGCCGGCATGGCGCAGGTCGACAGCCAAGCGCAGCGCCTGGACTTCCTGCGCGACCACTCCAGGCTGTGGGTGAACCGCACGCTGGCCGTCCAGCGCGCCTACGACGCGCACCCCCCTGAGCTGCGGCTGATCGTTCGCTACGAGGACCTGCGGGAGAACACGGTGGGAACCCTGCATCGCATCATCGACTGGCTCGGGGTCCGGAGAGCGCAGGACGAGCTCGAAGCCGCCGCCTCGGCGCTTGCCTTCGAGTCCTATCCGGCCGACGCGAAGGGCCCGGGAAAGGCCCTCCGGGCCGCGTCCCCCGGCCTGTGGCGCGAGAACATGAGCGAGGCCGAGCGCGAGGTGGTCAACGAGACCATGGGCGAGACGATCCGGCAGCTCGGCTACGAGCCCTGAGGTCCCGCTCAGCGTTCGAGCGCCAGCAGCGTCTCGATCCGAGCGAGCACGTCGTCACCAAGAGCCTCGTCCCAGCTCGCCGGCCAGGCCACGCGCGTGCCCCGGGCGCGGTCTTCCAGCTGCCCCGCGCGGGCCTCGGCCGCGCCGAGGGCCGCCGCCACGCCCTCGACCGTCGGATCGGCGGCGATCAGGTTGGACGAGATCCCCGCCAGCGCGGCGGCGTCCTTGTTTTCGAACGTGTTGGTGACCGTGGCCATTCCGGCGGCGGCCATCTCGATCGCAACGAGGCCCGGGTGCGGCGTGTACATGAGCGCCAAGCCCACGTCGAATGAGCTGAGCATGCGCCCGTAGTCGGCCTGCGGGCCGCGCGGGACGAGCCGCAGCGTTGCTCCGGACCTCGGAAGCTCGAGGACGCCATCCCCCAGCTCCACGGTGCCGACGCCGGCAAGCTCCCAGCCGGAGAACCCCCCCGAGGCGATCGCCGCGTCGAGCGCCATCATGCCCACCTCGAACAGGTTCCGCGAGGCGTGCTCCTCGGGCCGCGCGTAGAAGAGCAGCCGCCGCGGGCCGTCACGATCCAGGTCGTCGGCCTCGACGGGGCCCACCGGGGTGATCGCGTTGGCGAACGTGGCCGAGTATCTCTCGCCGTGCTCCGGCCCGGCCGAGAACACCCCGATCGCGTTCGCGGCGAACCAGTCGCGGAGCAATCCGGTGGAGAAGAGCGCGGCGTGCGGAAGGTCGTAGCTCGCCCGCGCCAGCGCGGCGGCGCTACCCATCGGGAAGATGAACGGCTCGTACTCCTGGATCAGGTAGAGAAAGCGGTCGGCCCGAAGCTCGGGCAGGGCCTTGGCCGCCACGTGGCCGGCGGTCCAGTGGGTGGCGATCAGGGCATCGTCGGGGCTGATCTCGATCGGCGTTGCCCGGCGATCCGCGGCGAAGACGACCTCCAGCTCGCGGGCGAAGTCCCCCACTCCCTCATATTGGGCGAGCCGCGCCCGCCAGTCGGCAGGGGGCCGTGGGGGCTCCAGGGCGATCACCCGCACCCGGTGACCACGCTCCCCGAGCCGGCGCGCGAGGTTGAAGATCGCGATGAAGCCGCCGAAGAAGTGCTTGAGGTCGACGGCCGGGTGGATGATGTCGACCCTGCGGGGCTCGCTGTGACGGACGTCGAGGCCCAGCGGCTCGAGCTTGTCGACGAGCCAGAAGGCCCTGTGGGTGCGGCGAACCGATTGCACGCCGGCGATCAGAGCCCGCGCCCCGATCACGGCTCCGAGCGCCCCCGCGGGGATCGCCGCGAGGATCGCGATCAGGCCCCAGCCGCCCCGCTCGGCGCCGACCCCGAGCACCGTCCCCGCCACGAGCGCGGCCGCGAGCGGCACCGCGACCAGGACGACCAGCGTGCGTCGCCGAGCGGCGGTGCTCGACTGGGCCCGAGCGATCACCGCCCGAAGGGGACCGGAGAGAGGGCTCATGCGCGGAGCATGTCAGGCTCCGCCTTGATGGACAGCGCCCAACAGGCGGCCGTCGTGATCCCGAGCTGGAACTGCCTCGGCGACCTCCGTGACTGCGTCGAGTCGGTTCGAGCCCAGGGCGGCGCGGACGCGGAGTTGCTCGTGGTCGACAATGGATCCGCGGACGGCACCGTCGCCTTCCTCGAGCTCGAGGGGATCCCGCATGTCGCCCTACCGGAGAACCTGGGCTTCGCGCGGGCGGTCAACCTCGGCGTCTCACGGACTCGCTCGCCGCTGGCGATGGTGCTGAATGCGGACACGCGGCTCGAGCCCCGGTGCCTGGAGCGATTGGCCGCGGCGCTCGAGGCGGATTCGACGCTCGGGGGGGTACAGCCTCTGATCCTGCAGCTCGAGCCTGGACTCCTCCGCCGGCCGGATGATCCGGGCGCCGTCGTGTACAGCGCCGGCCAGGCCCTGACCGCGGACGGGCGCGGCCGTGAGGAGGGAGCGGGGCTGCCGCGGAGCGCCGTGTCCGTCCAGAAGCGCGAGATCTTCGGCGTCTGCGGCGCCGCCTGCATGCTGCGCCGAGAGCTGCTGGTTTCGCTGGGAGGCTATGACGAGCGGTACTTCGCGTTCTGCGAGGACGTCGACCTGAACGTGCGCGCCCGGGTGGCCGGCTGGCGATTCGGCCTCGAGCCAGGCGCGGTGGTGTGGCATCTGGGGAACGCGGCGTGGGCCCGGGGCTTCTCGCGTCCCAAGGCCGACAACGCTCGCCTGGTCGCCCGCAATCGACTCGCGACCCAGATCAAGTTCATGCCCGCCCGATCCACCCCAAGGATCGCGCTGGTCGAGGCCGGGGCGCTTGGACGAGCCGCGCGGGAACGGCGACTGCTCCCGACGGTCGCCGGCAAGCTCGCGGCGCTTCGCTGGCTCCCGCAGTTGATCAGGGAGCGGCGCCGGCTTCGCCTGGAAGGCGATTCATTCCTCGTACGGGCCTGGCTCGGCAGGCGATCGGCAGGCGGCTCGACGATCGCGAATGAATAGAGTCACCTCGCGCGTGAACGCTCTTCGGGAACGGGCCGCCCGCTGATCCCCTCAACGTTCGCAGACCACCTACGAGAGAGCCGGACGGCCGCCGGGGCCCTTTCCGTCCTGACCTCGAGCTGGCTGCTGGGGGCGCTCGTGGTCGTGATCGGCTGGCGGCCGCTGTTCGTGATCCCAACGGTGGGCTTCGACCCATCGTGGAACCTGGCGCTCGAGATGGCCGCGGCGGACCGCCTGCGGTGGGGCACCGAGTTCGTGTTCAACTACGGGCCGCTCGGATTCCTGCACGCGCCCCTCGTCGCCTTTACCTGGCCGGCGGTGCTGAGCGCCATTCACCTGCTGGCGCTCAGGCTCGCCCTGGCGGTGTCGGTGATCTGGGTGGTCCGGCGCAGGCG
>JBOGZC010000055.1:0-24977 GCA_050697075.1 Solirubrobacterales bacterium
GGATCGACGAGCGGCTCTGACTACGCCACGGTCGCCTACGACGCCTCCACCGGAACGCAGCTATGGGTGAAGCGCTACAACGGAGCGGCGAACCGCGGCGAAATCTCCGCGGCGCTCGCGGTGAGCCCCGACGGGGGAAAGGTGTTCGTGACGGGCTCAAGCGATGGATCGACGAGCGGCTCTGACTACGCCACGGTCGCCTACGACGCCTCCACCGGGGCACGTCTGTGGGTGAAACGCTACGACGGACCCGCAAAGGGCGCTGACTACTCCCTCGACCTCGGCGTAGCCCCCAACGGGTCGGCGGTGTTCGTGACCGGGTACAGCGACGGTCTCGCAAGTTCGACGAGCCCTCAGGACTACGCGACCGTCGCCTACGACGCCTCCAGCGGGGCGCAGATTTGGGCCAAGCGCTACGACGGCCCGGGGCACCGCGGCGACTCGGGCTTCGCCCTCGCGGTGGGCCCTGGCGGCGGTAGGGTGTTCGTCACCGGGCGAAGCTACGGATCGTCGACCACCGGCTACGACTACGCGACGGTCGCTTACAACGCCGCCACCGGAATGCGGTTATGGGTGAGGCGGTACGACGGTCCGGGAAGCGGCCCCGGCGGGGACACGGCCCGCGACGTGGGAGTGAGCCCCAACGGGTCGACGGTGTTCATGACCGGGGACAGCCTCGGATCAACCGGCAGCGCCGACTATGCCACCGTTGCCTACAGCACCTCGACTGGAGCGACTCATTGGGTGAAGCGGTACAGCGGGCCGGGAAACAGGAATGACCTCGCTTTTGCCCTGGGCGTCAGCCTCGACGGGTCGGCGTTGTTCGTGACCGGTTACAGCTGGGCGTCGACGACGAGCAGCTACGACTACGCCACTCTTGCCTACGGCGCATCCGAGGGAGCCTCTCGGTGGGCGAGGCGATACAACGGGCCCACCAACGGTGATGACTTCGCGGGCGCCCTCGGGGTGAGTCCCGACGGGTCGAGATTGTTCGTGACTGGGGGAAGCCCGGGGTCCACGACGAGTGGCCAAGACTTCGCGACCCTCGCCTATAGCGTCCCCTGACCTGGGCACGTCCTCGCGGCCGACTGGACAAACCCCCGCTCACCGTGCTTTAAGCGCGAGATACTGCGCTCACTGTCATCGTCGACGACGTCGGTCCCTGGCACCACGAGTTGCTCACTGGCGAGCCCTGGGACGAGGGGCGAGTTGGGATGAACGTCCTGCAGCACAACCGGTCCTGGGAGCGAGGAGGGCCGGTGGTCCTGATGTCGGACTGGTGGGTTCGAGCCCACTGGAGACGGGCGTTCGAGATCCTCGAGACCAGGCTCTGGATTCGCAACCAGACTTGGGCGTTGCTGCGAAAGCGGGACGTCGAATTGACCGTCGCGGACCTGGAACGTCCCGAGGACGACCCCCGCGAGTACGCGGCGCTTCGCCACAGCCTGCGTCAAGTCCAGCGGGAACTGGAACTCGCCCAGCGGGCCCGTGGAGCCGAACAAGTCGACTATGCGGACACGTTGAGCTGGAGGATCACCCGCCCGCTCCGTGCGGCAGGACGGGTTGTCCGCTCGCTTCGTCCCCGTTAAGACGCGGAGCGCTCGAAGCCGCCGGGCTGCGGGAGTAGGGCGCTAGGTCGTCGGCTGTCCTGTTCGCCTCAATTCAGCAGCACGGCGGAAAGATCTGCCGAATCGACCGCGAAGTCCGGCGTTGCCTCCGAGCAGGTGAGCCTGAACGTCCGCCTCCCTGCTGGAAGCACATCGGTCACCCCGGTGATCGCGAAGCTTCCCTCGTGCGCCCCGTCCGCATGGGTCCCGAGGTTCTGACCCGGATTCGGTGCCAGTCCGACCTGCCCGCCGGCCACCACGACGTGGCATTGGCCGTTGGCCGCGTCGGCGTCACCGCGCCAGGAACCGTTGGCCACCAGGAGCACTCGGCCGGGGTGCGGGAGCTTCATTCGGAGCGTCACGCATTCGGTGAACGCTGCCGAGTTGGGATTGCAGAACCCCACCGCCGATTTGCCCTTGACGGGGCCCGCGGTCGACCCCCGGCCGTGGAGCGCGGTCGCGGTGCCGGTTGCCGCCAACACCAAGGCGACCAGGCTGATGATCAGCGCCGGGGATGGCTTCAGTTTTCGCTCCCTCATATGACCCTCCGTGTTCTTGGGGACTCTCGAGCGAGGCCTACCACGCCTCAGCGCCCGGGTCAATACCGGCTAAGGCGTCGGCGATCACCGTGGGAATCGCGGCTATGATCGCGTTGTGTCCAGATTGGGCGCTTGGTTGAGCGGAAAACGTCGCAGGCTTGGGCTGATTGCGGCGGCTATCAGTGCATCAGCCGCGATCGGTGCGGTGGTTATCTCGCAGGTCACCGCCGCGGGCGGTGCCACCGTTTTGAGCTTCCCCGTCGCCGCGTTCACTCCGGTGGAGGAGTCGACCCACAACAACAACGGCAACTCCGTATGCCAGAACGGGGTCTTCATCCCGAGCCAGCAGGGCTCGGAGAACAAGGGCGACCTAAACGCGAAGAAGGGAAGCTTCCTCGAACGCGTGCCGCTCCCACAAGGAGCGTCGGTGAAGTCGCTTACCCTGTTCGTGAACGACAACGACGGGGACGACGGCGCTCACGTTTTCCTCGTCCGCAAGCTGGTCCAGCGGGGGCTTAGCCCCCAGTTCAACGGCTACCAGGTGATGGCCAACACGCAGAGCCAGGGGGCGGTGCTGAACACGATGCGCAAGTTCACCGACAGCAGCGTCACCGGTGCCAGGGTGGACAACACGCGCTTCTTCTACTTCCTCGAGCTGGTCAACTGCGCCACGGTCGAACCTTTCGACGTAGAGGTCAGCTATACGCGGTAGGTAGGCCCAGGGCTCGTCGAGCTCGCATGTCTTGGCGGAGGGAAAAATCCGAATCCAGCAGGGACACCTTGCGCCGGTGACTCCGCCGAGTGAAACGGGGCGGTTGCTTGTTCCGCTCACCTAGCCGCGGCGCGCAGGCCGACTGGATAGCGCAGCTGCCTCCACTATCCGTCCACTCACGGCGCTAACCGAGCCTCGAAGCCGTGATCTCTCCTGCGCCCGCGGGTTCTTGCCGATGAACAATCGAGCAGTCCAAGAGGGTGGGAAAGGAATCGATGATGCACAAACGACACTTGATCGTGCTGGCGATGATGGTCGCGATCGGGGTCTTCTTCGCGGGTTTGACGATCGCGCGGGCGGACTCCGGCGACGACGGCAGCGACGATCCGACACCAACTTGCACGCTCCCGGGCAATGACCAGGGAGATGAGAACGACCAGGGTGAGGATGCAGACGACCAAGGCGACGACGTCCAGGGCGACGACCGGGGCGACCAGGTCCAAAGCAAGGATCAGGGCGAGGACGTCCAGGGCGATGACCAAGGCGACGACGTCCAGGGCACCCAGGGCGACGACCAGGTCGACGGCAATGGCGGCGACGATCAGGTCGACGGCGGCTCGGGCAACGACGACGTCTGCGGCGACCAGGGCGACGACGAGCTCAACGGTGGCTCGGGCGATGACGTCCTCGACGGCGGTCCCGGCAATGACGTCGAGAACGGCCAGGCCGGCGACGACACCGTCAACGGCGACTCGGGTCGCGACACGCTGACCGGCGGCCCGGGCACCGACGCAGTCAGCGGCGGAGCCGGCAACGACAAGATCAATGTTCGCGCACACGGACGTGACAAGGTCACCTGCGGCCGCGGCCACGACGTCGTCAAGGCCAGCCACAACGACCGCGTCACCTCCAGCTGCGAGGTCGTCAAGGGGTAGCCATTACTCGCACCGTCTGACGGCGAGGAAACCGATTCGGAACAGCGAGGCCGCGGCCGCCAAGGTCGCGGCCTCGCCAGCACCAAGACGAACATCGTCGTCGCGGCACTCGACGAGGAGACCCTGCTCTCGGGCTAGGATCCTGGGCGTGTCGGTCAGCCAGCCTCCAGTGCGGACCGGCGAGACCGCTGGCGCTAGTCCGGACATCCCAGACGCCCGCGCGACCGTCCCAGACGCTGTCGCGCCCCCTCCCCGACACCCGCGCTTCCCGCTGTTCGACGGCCTGCGGGCGATCGCTGTTCTCGCGGTGCTGGGAGCTCACCTGCCTACCAGGGATCTGCCGCACTTTTTACAGCGCTTCGCCGCGCACCTCAGTGTGGGCGTCGTGATCTTCTTCGTCGTCTCGGGCTTTCTCCTCTACAGGCCCTTCATAGCCGCCAGGGCGGGCGGCGCGGCATCTCCGGCCGTTGGCGACTACGCCAAGCGCCGCTTCCTGAGGATCTATCCCGCGTACTGGCTCGTTCTGACCGTGCTCACAATCCTTCCTGGGACCGTTGGGGTCCAAGGGAGCAACCCGGTGCCTCAGTACGCGCTGGTCCAGACGCTGCCGGTCGCCGGCGGACCGACGTGCACCGTCCTGTGCGACCTCGGTCAAACCTGGAGCCTCGTGGCCGAGGTCACCTTCTACACCTTGCTACCGCTCTACGCGCTTGTGGCGCTCTGGCTGACGCGCGGCCTGGAGCGACGAACCTGGATGCGCGTAGAGCTCGGAATCCTGGCTGTGCTCGCGGCCGTTTCGGTCTTCTTTGCGTTCGTCAGTCCAGGCGGCGGTACGCCATCACCATGGATCACCAACACCGCACTCGGGTACTGGCTCCTCTTCGCGATCGGGATGGGCTTGGCGGTCGCCTCAGTCGTCCTCGGGGGCGGAGAGCGTCAGCCGGCACTGCTTCGTATGGCGGCCTCGAACCCGATCGTGCCCTGGCTCATCGCGATCGCCGCGTACGTGGCACTCTGCTTCTGGCTGCCCTTGGTCCCCTTCAACAGGACGGATCGATTGGTCAGCTTCGTGGGGTTTGGGCTCGTTGCGGCCCTGGTCGTCCTCCCAGCGGTGTTCGGCGATGGACGGACCGGACTACCCCGCCGCGTGTTAGCGCACCCGCTGATCGCCTGGATTGGCCTGATCTCGTATGGCATCTTCCTTTGGCACTTCGCGATCGCCGAGGAAATCGCGCGCGACATGCCTTATGTGCTCGCCCTGGTCGTGACGCTGGCGCTCTCGGTGGCGGTCGCCGCCGTGAGCTACTACGTAGTTGAACGGCCGATCCTGCGGTTCAAGTACCGGCGGTTTAGGGACCTCTTCGGTCACGGCTAAGGCCGCGAACCGCGAAACGCCTATACGCAGCCCATTTGCCTCGGGATCGGCGAACCTGCCGCTGGCGTTTCCCTGCCCGACGAGGGCCGCGCAACCTCCCAGTGTGGGATAGGCCCCCTATGCGGGGGTCAACGCCACGCTCATGACCTCTCCTCCTAACCGACGAACGGCACCACCGGGCGCACGCGCAGCGTCTCCTCGATGACCGCGTCGAGGTAGTCGTGGCCGTCGTCGTCGACCTCCTCCCGCAGTCGCCGGAGCTTGTCCGGCGTCACCCTGTCGCCGCGGGAGGGCACTCCAGCGGTACTCGCCGCGCGCCGCTAGGAGCCCCGCCCGGTCCGCGATTGCTCTGGCGGAGCCGTTTGAGGCTCCCGATGCATCGTCGTGTGCCGCCGCCGAACGGGATCCAGGTGTGGGTCTCCGGGCCGCTGTCGAGAAAGCGCTCCGAGCTCGAGCTGGTGCGACGGCGGCTTGATCCGCTTGTACGCTTTCCTTGTGCGGTCGAGGTGCGTTCTCTTTGCAGTTCTCGCCACGCTGGCGTTTCCCGCGAGCGCAGGGGCCAAGCCCGTTCTGCTCCTATTCCACCCAGGTGGTTTCCTGTCAGGCAGCACGGCCACGATGGATTCAGCGGCGAGTTATGCCAAGCCGAACTTCCAGCCGGTCGAGGTGGACTATCCGACCGACCACTTCCCCGGCATCCTGCGCTACTCAAGAGATGTGGCCCGGAGCTATCCCGGGCGCAAGGTGTTGGCCTATGGCGAGTCGGCCGGTGGGAGCATCGCAGCGAGGCTGGCTGAATTGGGGGCGGTGAAGCAAGCCGCGATTCAGGCCCCAGTTGCGGATGTACCAACCTTCATCAAGCCCTACGCGGATTACTACCACGTGGACTGGTCCAAGCCCGCTGCGTGGCTTTCACCCGACCGCCACCCGAGCGAGGAGCCGGTGCGGGCTTGGATTCCTCACAACGATCAGCTTTCATCCGATACGTGGGCCTGGGCCAAGCGTGACCCGCTGGTGACCGGGCAGAGCATCCCCGGCAAGCACCTGCAGCAGCCGTACAGGACCGCCACGATGCACGCGGCCATCGATTACCTGGCGAGCAGGTAGCGCCTTTTAGCCGGGACCCCAGGGCAGGGGCTCACGACCCCGAGTGCTACTCCCGCAGCCCGGCGGCTTCGAGGGCCTCGCTGCGATCGAGGTAGTTCCTGACCTGGATGACCCGCCCCTCGTGAAGGGTGCTGATCGCCGCAGTGTCTGTCTCCATGACTATGCCGCTCTTGCGGCCTCGAGCGACCTCGTGGACGAAGACGATCAGCTCATCACCGGTGTCGATGATCTCCTCCGGCCGCAGTTCGAGTCGCTCCCAGGTGTCGTAGTAGTCCCGGAACGCTTCAATGACCTCAGCGCGGCCCCGGAGAACGCGTCCCTCGTCCAGTCCCCCGGCCGCTCCGTGCCACTCGACATCGGGGTCGTACAAGTTCCCCAAGGCCGTCTCGAAGTCACCCCGCTGCAGAGCCGCGAACCCGCGACAGACTGCCCGGGCCAACACCCGCTGTCGAAGCTTCGAACTCGGGGGAAGGCGGGATACCCGTGCCGTCAGCGAGGTAGCGATCGCCGGGAAGCGAGTCGCGATCCGCTCGTCGAGGTTGCGGCGTGGTTGTTCGCGGCAGCTGAGACGCTGGCGGTAAGCGCTCGACTCCACGTTCTCCGACATCGCCTACTCCCGCAGCCCGGCGGCTTGGAGGGCCTCGGCGTTCCAAGCCTCATAGCCCCGCTTCAAGCGTTCGACGTTCTCCTGCGACATCGCCCGCGCAGTATCTCGCGGCTTGGTGGACGCGAAGTCCGCGCTCGGGTTCTAGTCCGCGCTCAGCCCGGCGGGTTGTTCGTGAACGATTTGAACGCGCTCAGGGCGGGCTTTGCGTTCCCGTTATACCTATAGAGCCCCGCCGTGCCGCAGAAGCTGCATCCGTTCGCGGCGTCAGACCCGGGCTCGGGGTCGCGCCACACGAACCAGAAGACGCGCTGCAGGTTCCAGGCCGTGCGGTTTGCCCGCAGCATGTTGTAGGAGGCGGTGAGCGCCTGCTTCTGGCCGGTGAGGCCTTTGTTGATTCCCGCGCTGTCCGGAGGCCCCGAGCCCCAGGCGAATTCCGTGATCCAAAGGGGCGTCGCCTTGTCGTTGTGGCTCTTCATCACCGATCGGAAGTGCTGGATCGCCGTCTTGATCTTGGCGTTTGTGGACGCGTACGGGTGCTGGGCGGCGGCCTCGAAGCTGTTCTTGATGCCCCGCACCGAGTAAAGGCTGTCGAGGAACTTGAAGGCGTTCGGGTCCTTCTGCGTGGTGATCCCGGCGAGTACGATCTTGGCCTTCGGGTCCTTGGCCCTGATCGCGCTGTGAGAGGTCTGAACGAGCTGGCCGTACCTCTGGGCCTTCTGCTTGTAGGTCGTGCCGGGATAGGAGTACTTGAGGTTGGGCTCGTTCCAGATCTGCCACGACTGAATCGGCAGTGGCGTCGCTCCGGAGCCGAACCGCTGGCGATAGCCGTTCGACCAGAAGGTGCCCCCCGGCCCGTAACGCGCGACCGCCGCCTTGAGGAACGTCTGCCACGCCGTGCGCGCCGCAGCGCTGGCCGGCGGCCGCTGGAGGCCCCCCGTGCCGGCCCATCGCGGGGATCCCCACACGAACGGTGCCGATCGGATCCCCACCACGGCGAGGCTTCCGATGAGGTGGTCATAGCCGCTCCAGCGGAATGACCCCTTGCTCGGCTGCACCTGGCTCCACGGGAGCGGTAAGCGGTAGGTATGCACCTTGGCCCCGGCCATCCTGACGATGTCCTGGCCGTTGAGCCGCTGCCCCTGTGTGACTCCGTAGAACTCCGACCGGGCAGCCTGCGCCACCGGCGCGACAAGCAGCGCCAGCGCGATCACGATCGCGATGCCGGCCGCCATTCCTGCCCTGTCCCTCCTCGCGAGACCCATGCGCTACCGGGAGCCTATCCGAGATCGCATGGTTCTCATTAGGACACCGAACAGGCGCGCTCCGTCCCGCATAGGATCGCCGCGTGGATGCAGCTGCCAGTTCGCCGTTGACGGCCTCAGCGACCGATCGTCCATCCGGCGAGCGCACTGGCGGGTCCGTGCCGGATGTAGTCGCCCCGCCGCCTCGCCATCCGCGCTTTCCGCTTGTCGACGGAATGCGGGCGATCGCCGTCTTGTGCGTCGTGTTCGTTCACTCGGCGGTGGCCGGCCAGGCTGAGGGACCTTCGGTGGGTGGAAGGCTGCTCGCGCACCTCAACCTCGGGGTGACGATCTTCTTCTTGATCTCGGGCTTCCTGCTCTACCGGCCCTTCATCGCCCACAGGGGTGAAGGTCCACCGTCGCCGAAGGTCGCTGACTACGCGAAGCGCCGCCTACTTCGCATCTATCCGGCCTACTGGCTCGTGGTCACGGTGCTGGTCGTCGTTCCTGGACTCACAGGCGTTGTGAACGGCGAACGCCGTGGTCGGTGTGGATGTCGCGGTAGATCGCACCCAGCTCGGGCCCCAGGATGCGCTCGAGCGGCAGCGACGAACGCTCGAGCATGGTCACCTCGCATCCCCTTTGGCGTGCCGACGCCGCGACCTCGGCGCCGATCCAGCCGGCGCCGATGGTCACTAGCCTGCCGCCGGCGTCGATCCGCTCGCGGATCGCCTCGGAATCGGCGATCGTTCGCAGGCTGAGGATCCCGGGGAGATCAGCGCCGGGCACGCTGACTCGGCGCGGCTCAGCACCGGTGGTCAGCAGCAGGCGCTCATATCCCACCCGCTCGCCACCCTCGAGCACGACCTCGGCGGCCGAGGGATCGATCGAGTCCACCCTGGTCAAGGCCCGAAGCTCGATCTCCTCTTTCTCGTAGAAGCCCTCCTCGTGCACGTACGGCTTCGACTGGGCTTCACCCCGGAGGTAGTCCTTGGAGAGCGGGGGTCGCTCATAGGGACGCTCGCCCTCGGCGCCGACGAGGACGATCCGGCCGTCGAAGCCCTCCGCACGAAGCGTCTCGGCGGCCTTCGCGCCGGCAAAGCCGGCGCCGACAATCACGAAGGTTCGCTCGGACGGCACGGACTCTCCTCTCTGTTCAGGTCCGAAGTCCCGCCAGCGCGAGGCACGCCCCACGGGTTCGCGGATCATCGCGCACGAGGCCGTAAGGTGCGGACGTGACCGTGAGGGCGCCCGGCTTGCGGGGGTCGCCCCATTTCACGACCTTCTTGAGCCGTCGGCCCGTGCAATAGAAGCGCCGCCTCGGACGGCTCGGAAAAAGCCTGAGAACATGTCGCCGTGGGATTCGACCAGTACCACGAGCCGGCTGCGGAGCTTCCCGAGGAGACACGGACCTTCGCCCGCCTCTGTGCCTCGCTGACCGAGGAGGCGGAAGCGATCGGCTGGTACGAGCAACGGATGGCCGTTGAGCCGGATCGCGAGGCGCAGGCGATCATGCGCGACGCCCAGGGAGAAGAGTTCAAGCACTTCAGCATGGACCTCGAGTTCCTGCTGCGCCGCACGGCCCTGTGGCGCGAGATCGCACAGGGAATCCTCTTCCAGCAAGGCGACATCGTCGCGCACGGAGAGGAGGCCGAGGAGGAGGCGACGGAGGACGAGGCGGCTCGTGGAGCGCCGCTCGCGGGCAGCGAGTCTCTCGGCATCGGCAGCCTTCGCGGGAGCACGCGGTGAGCCACCTGCTCCGCGAACAGGCCCCGATCACCGGGACGGGGTGGGAGCTGCTCGACTCCGAAGCCCGGGAGCGGCTGACGCCCGCCCTCGCCGCCCGCAGGCTGGTTGATTTCGCCGGTCCGCACGGCTGGGCGCGCTCGGCAACCAACCTTGGCCGGACGGAGGTGCTTGCCGACCCACCCGGGGACGGCGTCGGCGCGCGGCAGCGGCGCGTTCTTCCGCTGGTCGAGCTGCGGGCGCCGTTTACGCTCGCCCGCTCGGAGCTCGAGGACGCCGATCGCGGTGCGAAGGACGTGGCCCTGGACGAGCTCGATCAGGCCGCCCGGCAAATCGCCGGGGCCGAGAACGCCGCCGTCTTCCATGGCTGGAGCTCCGCCGGCATCGCGGGCGTCACTGAAGCCTCGACGCATGACCCGATCACCCTCGGCGATGACTGCGAGCATTACCCCGCTCGGATCGCCCAGGCCGTCGATGCGCTTCGCGCGGCGGGGATCGATGGACCCTATGGCCTGGCGCTCGGCCCTCAGGTGCATACCCACGTGCTCCAAACCAGCGAGCACGGCGGCTATCCGCTGCTCCAGCATCTGAAGGAGATCCTCGGCGGACCCATCGTCTGGGCGCCGGCCGTCCAGGGTGGCGCCGCGCTCAGCCTTAGGGGCGGTGACTTTCTGTTCGAGTGCGGCCAGGATTTATCGGTCGGATACGAGAGCCACGACGCCGATGCGGTCCACCTTTACCTGGAGGAGAGCTTCAGCTTCCAGGTGGCGACCCCCGAGGCGGCCGTCGCGCTCGCGCCCTGACCCTTCCGCCGACCCTCAGTCGCCTTCCTCGGCTCGCCACAACGATTGCGGTGGCGCGGCCGCGCATAGGCTGACCAGCATGGGAGCCATGGCGAGGGGCACCGTCCCCAGAGCTGCGGTCACCGTAGCCGCGCTCGGGGTCGTTTTCGGCGACATCGGCACCAGCCCGATCTACACGATCCAGACCGCGTTCAACCCAAGCGACCCTCATCCGATCCAGGCGTCGATCCAGAGCGTCTACGGCATCGTCTCCCTGATCTTCTGGTCGGTGACCCTGATCGTCACCGTCAAGTACGTCGGCCTGGTGATGAAGGCCGACAACGAAGGCGAGGGCGGGATCATGGCGCTGATCTCGCAGATCCGTCAGATCGGGGAAGAGGTCCCGGCCCGCATCAAGTTCATGCTCGCGGGCCTCGGGGTGTTCGGCGCGGCGTTGTTCTTCGGCGACAGCATGATCACGCCGGCGATCTCGGTGCTCTCGGCGGTCGAGGGGACGAAGACGATCTCGTCCTCGATGGACAGCTTCGTGATCCCGATCACCCTCACGATCATCGTGGTCCTGTTCGCGATCCAGCGCCACGGCACCGGCTCGATCGGGCGCATGTTCGGGCCGGTCATGCTGGCCTGGTTCACGACCATCGCCGCGCTCGGGATTCGTGGGATCTCGCTGCACCCCGAGGTGCTTAAGGCCCTCTCACCGAGCTATGCCTTCGACTTCCTGTTTCACAGTGGCTCGACCGGCTTCTTCTCCCTCGCCTCTGTCGTTCTCGCGATCACCGGGGTGGAGGCGCTCTACGCGGACATGGGTCACTTCGGGCGTCCCGCGATCACCCGCGCCTGGCTGCTGTTGGTCTTCCCCGCATGCATCCTCAGCTACCTGGGTCAGGGAGCGCTGATCCTCGACGACCCCGGGGCGATCAGTGCGCCCTTCTTCCGGCTCATGCCGCACGGCGGCCTGGTCCCGCTTGTGGTCCTGGCGACCGCGGCCACGGTCATCGCCTCGCAGGCTGTGATCTCCGGCGCCTTCTCACTCGCCCACCAGGCGGCACAGCTCGGCTACCTCCCGCGCCTCCGCGTCATCCACACGTCGGCGCGCGCATACGGGCAGGTCTACGTGCCGATCATCAACTGGGTCCTGATGGGAGCGGTGCTGGCGCTCGTGCTCACCTTCCAGACCTCCGCCAAGCTCGCGTTCGCCTTCGGGATGGCGGTAACCGGCACGATCGCGATCACGACGGTCCTGTTCTTCGTCATCGTCCGTCACCGCTGGCACCGGCCGCTGTGGCTCGCGCTTGGGGGGGCGGCGCTTTTCCTTACCGTGGAGCTCGCGTTCTTCGGGGCGAACCTGACCAAGTTCACCCACGGCGCCTGGGTCCCGCTGATGATCGGGGTGATCCTGTTCACCGTCATGACCACCTGGTTCCGCGGACGGGAGCTGGTCACGGCCGAGCGCTTCCGGGTCGAGGGCCCGCTGCAGGCCTTCGTTGACGAGGTTCGCAGGATGGACCCGCCGATCATCAGGGCCCCCGGCACGGGCGTGTTCATGAACCGGGGCAAGGAGACCGCGCCGCTGTCGATGCGCGCATGCGTCGATGATCTTCACGCTCTGCAGGAGCACGCGATCATCCTCTCGCTGGAGACCCTGCCGACCCCGCGGATCAGACGCGCGGATCGGCTCGAGATCGACGATTTGGGCTACCGGGACGACGGCATCACCTTCGTCCGCGCCAGGCACGGCTACGCCGAGCACTACGACGTGCCGGCCCTGGTCAGGCAGATCGCCGAGGCCGGCGTCGAGAGCCCTGTCGAAGCGCGAGAGACCTCCTTTTACCTCTCCAGGGTGGAGCTGACGCCCGGCGACGGTCCCGGCATGAGCCGCTGGCGCAAGCGCCTCTTCCTCGTGACGGCGTTGATCTCAGCCGAGCCCGCTGACTACTTCCAGCTGCCTCGCGACCGGACGGTCACGCTCGGCGCGGAGATCGAGTTCTGAGTGACCGCGGATCCTCGGGGTTAGCTCATCCGCCGATAGCGCCACACGCAGAGCGGGATGAAGATCGCAAGCAGCCCGCCAATCCACGCCAACGTTCCCGGCAGCGAGCCAGAGGTGCTGCCCCCCAGCGAAAACGCGCGAGCGGCATCGGCGGTGAGGGTTACCGGGCTGACCTTGGCGAACCCCTGGAGCCACGCGGGCATGGTGTCCACGGGGACGAACACAGAGCTGGCGAAGACCAGAGGAAAGATCGCCACGAAGCCCGCCGACTGTGCTGCCTCGGCGCCGCGAACGGTGAGTGCGACGAAGGCGAAGATCCAACTCAGCGCCAGTCCGAAGGCGCTGACCACCGCCACCGCGGCGAGCGCTTCCAGCACGGTTCCCTGGAAGCGGAAGCCGATGATGTACCCGACGGCGATCATGAGCACGATGATGAGTACGTTCCGGACAAGGTCAGCCAACGTGCGCCCGGCGAGCACCGCTGATCGCGCCATCGGCATCGAGCGGAAGCGGTCGACGACCCCACGCTCCAGATCCTCCGCCAGCCCAACGGCGGTCTGGGTGGCACGGAACGACACCGACTGAACGAAGATGCCGGGAAGCAGGAAGTCGATGTAGGACACGCCCCCGGGAAGCGCCTGTCCAATCGCGCCACCGAACACGTAGGTGAAGAGCAGGACGAACATGATCGGCTGCACGGTTGAGAAGATGAGCAGCTGCGGCTGGCGAACGAAGTGGCGCAGGTTTCGCTGCGTGACGACCCAGGTGTCGCCAACGGCGCGCAGCAGTGCGCCGGGCTTTGGGAGCGCCGGCCGGTGCAACGGGGTCGCGCGAGCGCCGTTTGACCTCGCTTTCACGTCCGCGGCGTCGACTGGCGCGGGAGTCGCGCCGTCTTCGCTCGGGGGATTCCCCGTCAGCTCGAGGAAAACGTCGTCGAGCGTCGGGCGGCGCAGGGCAAGGTCACTGGCGGGGATGCCCGCATCGCGCAGCGCCGCTGCAGCGGCCGTCACCAGCTCGACGCCGTCGCGGCTGGCCGGCATCGTGAGCTCGTCCGGGCGCTCGGCCGGCTGGGGGTCACCGCAACCGACCGCGGCCAGGGCCGTCTGCGCCCGGTCCCGCTCGTCGGCGCTGGCAAGCTGGACCTCCAAGACCTGGCCGCCGACGCGATCCTTGAGCTCGTCGGCTGTGCCCTCCGCGATCACCCGCCCGTGGTCAATGACCGCGATGCGATCGGCCAACTGGTCGGCCTCCTCGAGGTACTGGGTGGTCAGCAGCACCGTCGTCCCCTCATGCACGAGGCGTCGGATGGTGCTCCAGATCTCATTGCGGCTGCGCGGGTCCAGCCCGGTAGTGGGCTCATCAAGAAGGAGCATCCGGGGGCGACTGATCAAGCTCGACGCAAGGTCGAGCCGCCGTCGCATCCCGCCCGAGTAGGTCCGGGCCGCGCGATCCGCCGCGTCTGCGAGCTCGAATCGATCGAGCAGTTCCGTTGCCCGTTTGCGCGCCTCGCCAGGCGGGAGGTGAAAAAGCCGCCCGAACATCTCCAGGTTCTCCTGGCCGGTCAGCAGCTCGTCGACGGCGGCGGACTGACCGGTCAGACCGATGAGCTCCCGCACCGCGCTCGGCTCGCGGACGACGTCGCGTCCAAAGACGTCTACGCGACCGGCGTCGGGCTGCAGCAGCGTCGTAAAAACGCGGACCAGAGTGGTCTTTCCCGCTCCGTTGGGCCCGAGAAGGCCAAACACCGTGCCCTCCTCGATTCTCAGGGACACGCCCGAGAGGGCAATAGTCGCGCCGTAGCGCTTGACTACGCCTTCCGCGAGGACGGCCGGAGTGTCGGTCATGGGAACAACCATCAAGGCTGGACGCTAGAGGAACCGGAACGCGCGCCCGGACTTCTCCATTACAAGCGTGCGCGGGCCCTCGCCGACCTCACGGCCGCGGTGAGGGTCTCGATGTCATACGCGCCCTGGTGGCGTCTTCCGTTGATGAAGAAGCCCGGCGTGCCGGAAACCCCGCTGGCGTCCGCCGTCGCGACGTCGTCGGCCACCCGACTCGCGTAGTCGCGACGCCGAAGCGCGTCCCAAAAGCGCTCCCCATCCAGACCTAACCCCTCCGCGTGTCGGCGGAGCTCGGGCGCCGTCAACTGATCCTGATGCTGCAGGAGCTGGTCGTGCATCTCCCAAAAGGCGCCTTGGGCGTTCGCCGCCTCCGTCGCCTCGGCCGCCATCTGGGCGTTCGGATGGACGTCGTTGAGGGGGAGGTGCCGCCAGACGTAGCGGAGGTCGTCGCCGAATGAGTCGAGCAGCTCTCGAACTACGATCTCGGCCCGTCCGCAGTACGGACACTCATAGTCCCCGTATTCGACCAGTGTCACCGGCGCTCCTCTGGAACCGCGGACGTGATCGCGGTCCGCGTCGACATCCTCGGAGAGGTCGAGCAGATCCTCATAGGTGGCGGCCACCTGTCGAGCCCTCGTCTCCGCGGGAATCAGTCTGATCACGCGAAAGATGGCCCAGGCGGCAAGCGACGAGATGATGGCCGCCGCGAGGACGCCGAGCTTCGCCTCCTCGAGCTGCTTCCCGTCGAAGGCCAGGCTCGAGATCAGAACCGACACCGTGAAGCCGACACCGGCGACTGCACCGCCTCCGGCTATCACCGGCCAGCTCAGTGCCCGCCGCAGGCCCGCGACCCACGACCTCGATGCCAGCCAGGTCGCGCCGAGGATCCCCAGCGGCTTGCCCAGCACGTAGCCCAGTACGATGCCGAGCGTGATCGGCGAGGTGACCGCATCGCCGAGGAGCTGGGAGTCGATGTGGACGCCGGCGTTTGCAAGAGCGAACACGGGCACGATCAGGTAGCTCGTCCACGGGTGAAGCGCGTACTGAAGTCGCTCGTTTGCCGAGATCGCAGAGGCAACCCCGCGCTGCGCTGAGCGGGCGAGCTCGGGCGTTGGTTGCTCGCGAAACGAGCGGGTCAGCTCGGTCGCCCGCTCGAGGTCGGACCGGGCGGGCGGGTAGGCGCTCGTCACGAGCCCGATCGCCAGGCCCGCGACGACGGGGTCGATGCCGGACTCGAACAAGGCGACCCAGAGAGCGACGCCCAGCAACACGGCGGCCTGCCTCCGCCAGAGGACGGGCGCATACCGAAGAGCGAGCAGGATCCCGAAGAAGCCGACGGCCAACCCAAGCGGAAGCAACGAGAGATCCTTCGTGTAAACGGTGGCGATCACCACCAAAGCCACCAAGTCGTCGACCACCGCGAGGGTGAGCAGGCGTAGCCGCAGACGGGTGCCGCGCGGGGCGAGCAACGACAACATGCCGAGCGCGAGCGCCGTGTCCGTTGACATCGCCGCGCCCCAGCCGTGTGCCCCGCCACCGCCCGCGTTGAACGCCAGGTAGATGGCGACCGGTAACGCCATTCCGCCGAGCGCGGCGGCTACCGGGATCGCGAGGCGTTGCCGCTCGCGCAGCTCCCCGGTATCCAGCTCACGCTTGGCCTCGAGCCCGACCACGAGGAAGAAGAACGTCATCAGCCCCTCGTTCACCCAGTGGCGCAGGTCCAGGGAGACCCCACCGTTACCCAGGGTGATCGAGAGCTTCGTCGTCCAGAACGACTCGTATGAGTCCGGCCAAGGTGAGTTCGCCCACAAGAGAGCCGCGGCGGCCGCGGCAAGCAACACGACCGCGCCTCCCGTCTCGGCGCTGAGGAAGTCTCGAACCGGCGTCGTCAGGTTCCGAGCCCAGGCCGTTCGGCCGGCTAACGAAGGGCTTCGCCTTGCGGCCGATCGATCCGAGCTGACGTCAGGGGGCTCTGCTCCTGCACGAGCGTTCATCGTGAGCCTCAGCCTACGCACGCCGGCCGGTGGCTAGCTTGAGCTACCGAGAGGTGCAATCAAGGCGCACGATTACCGGGATTCGGGCAGAGAGGACGGCTTTCTGCCCTAGGCTGACCCGATGAGCGAGCCCGCCCGTGGATTCAAGGAAGGCCAGGCGGTCTGGGTCGAAGACGGCGACGGCAAGATGCGCATCACTCCGAGAGGCGAGTAGCCGGATGCCTTGGGTTCCCGAACTGTTCTCGGCACCGGTGGTGGCGCAGCTTGAGGACAGGCGCCGGCGGGACGAGCGCGTCACCGTGCCCTACTTCGCCGGTTTCCTGACCGGCGAGACCGACGCCCTCATTCAGTCCTTCACGGGCGAACCGGAGGTTCACTATCCGGTCCGTGGGCGCGTCAAGGGTGAGCGGGCGTTCGCGGCATACGCGGCCGCAACCAAGGCATGGCTAGTGGAACGCGAGGCTTCGATTGAGGACGTCGGCATCCTAAGAACCGAGCGGCGCAGCATTGGTGAGGCGGTCCTCCACCTCGGCGGTGAGGAAGGGCGCGTCGATCTCCCGGTGGCGATCGTCGCCGACCAAAGGTCCGACGGATGGATCGAAGAGGTGCGGATCTACTACAGCAACTGGGCGCTGGCGGGCCGGCACGCGAACCGCCCGCCCGTGCTCCAGCCGGACCCTGAGCTGCGCGAACCGGACGTCGTCGGCGACTACCAGCGCGCGCTCGCGGCCGGCGACCTGGACGCGATCCTGGCCTCGTTCGAATCTGGCGGCTACGCCCGCGAACCCGCCGGGGCCGACTACGTCCACCGAGGGCCTGAGGGCCTGAGGGAGTTCTACGAGTGGTCGTTCTCGAACGGGGGTGGCATCGCGCTTGAGCATTGCTCTGTCACCGACGACGGGCGCGCATGTGCGCTGGAGTACAACGTGGTGCGGTGGGGGAGGACGGGGTTGGCGCCGGAGGCCGGCATCGCCGTCTACGTCCGGGGTGAGAGCGGCAAGCTCGCCGCGGCTCGAATCTACGACGATGCGGACCCGCCGCTCGGCGCGGCCAGGTAGCGCTTCGACTCCTCGGCGGTCCGGCCTCCTGCGCCGCGCTTGTTCCAGCCGTGGAACGGCGAGAGGTCGTCCGCCTCCCAGGCCTCGCGCAGCCCTGGGGCGCTGAGGTCCCAGTCGGGGCGGATCTCTTGACTGGCCGCCCGCAGATCGTGCCACAGGTCGAGAACCGAGGGGCGCCCCCAGAACCAGTAGCCGTTGTAGATGCTGTGGACGACGAGCCCGGGCTTGAGCACGAGCGTGTGCGGGATCATCGGATCGTTCTCGGGGTCGGTGTACTCCTGGATGTCGAGATCCTTCTGCACCGTGCGCTCGGGGTCCGATAGGAAGGGCCACTGGGCGCCGACCGACGCACGGAACTCCTGGAGCGTGTGATGCTCGTCGGTCGTGATCGTGGCGATCTGGGTGTAGGCGACGGCGATCATCGGATAGAACGCGGCGAGCTCGAGGTGCTGCTGGTGCTCCTTCGGACAGTAGTGGCCGCGCGCGAGCGTCAGGATCAGGGGATCGTCGCCCTGCAGCTCGCTGAGCCTTCGCGGGACACTCTCTTGGTCGGGCAGGTCGTAGTCGGGGAACGTCGCGCCGGGTCGGATGTCAGAGCGCATGATTGGCTCCTTTCACGCTGTGGGATGTTCGCTAGCCGGAGACGAACTGCTGCCCGCCGTCGATGTCGTAGGTGGCACCGGTGAGGGCAGTGTTGGTCATGATGTGAACGGCGAGCGCGGCGACGTCGGCCGGCCCGACGACGCGGCCGATGGGTAGCTTCGCGCGGAGCTCATCCCGCCGGGCATCGAGACCCTCGCCAAGGAGCGAAGCCGACAACGGGGTGTCGACGAAGCCGGCGGCGATCAGGTTGACCCGGACCGGCGCGAGCTCGAGCGCGAGCGCCGCTGTGAAGGGAGGCAGCGTGGCGGTGGCCGCTGAGACAAGACCGAGCTCACGACTGATCCGCCGCCCGCCGGTGCCGCCCATGAAGATCAGGGTGCCGCCGGGCCTCATGTTCCCGGCGGCATTGCGCGCGACCTCGAGCCCGAGCACCACGTGGTCGCCCAGAGCGCCCCGCACCTGCGCTGCATCCATCTCGAGCAGGGGCACGTAGCTCGGGCCGGGGCCGGTGACCATGACGTGATCGATGGGATCCGGCAGGTCCTCGAAGAATCGCTTCAGCGCGGCCGGATCGGTCGCATCGAAGGCGGCGGTGCTCCGCGCGCCGACTTCCTCCGCTGCGCGCTCGAGCCGCTCGGGGTTGCGGCCGGTGAGGACGACGTCGGCCCCCTCGGCGCGGGCGCGGCGGGCTGTTTCAAGACCGATCCCGGCGCTCCCTCCGATGAGGACGACGGCTTGCCCGAGCAATTCCGGCTTGCGCTGGGTGGGTGAGTCGGAGGCTTCGGCGCTCATGATTCCCCCCCCATGGGCTGAATCTCGACGCGGAGAGCCTTCAGCGCAGCGACGTAGATCTCAGAGAACGTTGGGAAGGGTTGGATCGTGTCGCGCAACACGTCGAGCGGTACGCGGGCGCGAATCGCCAGCGTGGCCTGCTGCAGCCACTCGCCCGCCTCGGGGCCGAGCGCGTAGGCGCCGGTCAACCGCTCACCGTCGCTGAGGAGGGTCATGAACCCGTTGCTCTCCGCATAGGCGCGGGTGTAGGTTTCGAGCTTCGAAACCTCGTTGAGGAGAGCGGTTGCGCTGAATGCCGCCTCCGTGTCCCCCGCCGCCGCCGCCTGCGGGTCCGTGTAGACGACGCGCGGTACGGCGTCGTAGTCGGCCGCACGTTCCTCGCCGAGGATGTTCGACGCGACCACCTCGCCCTGGTACTTCCCGACGTGGGTCAACGGCCAGATCCCGACCACGTCGCCAATGGCCCAGAGACGCTCACCCACACGCAGGTGCTCGTCGACCGGGATTCCGTGGCCATCGGTCTCGACCCCGACGGTCTCCAGGCCGAGCCCGTCGACGCGTGGGCGGCGGCCGGTGGCGACCAGGAGGCGGTCTCCGCGTAGGTCGTCTCCATTCTCGAACTCGAGGACGTAGTCCGCGCCGTCGCGGCGCGCCGCGGTCGCGCGTGTCCCGAGGACCATCTCGACGCCTTCATCGCCGAGGACTTCGCCGAGGGCCTCCCCGAGCGGCGCGGGCTCGCGGGGGAGCAGGTGCTCGGAGCCTTCGATGAGGGCAACCTCACCGCCCAGGCGGCGGACCGCCTGTGCCATCTCGACACCCACCGGGCCCCCGCCGAGCACCAGAAGCCGGCGCGGAACGGCCTTCATGCCGGTTACCTCGCGGTTGGTCCAGATGCCCTCGAGCTCGCGCAAGCCGGGCACCGGAGGGATGATCGGGTCCGCGCCGTTCGCCAGGACGATGTGCTCGGCCGTGTGAGTCTCACCGTCGACGTCGACGACCCCGCGGCCGGCTAGCTTGCCCGTGCCTCGCAACAGGTCGATCCCGTTGTCGGCCAACCAGCGCTCCTGGCCGGCGTCGGAGTAGTCGGAGACCATGTAGTCACGCCAGGCGAGGGCCGCCTCGACGTCGACCTCTGCGCTTGCCGCCGCATCGCGCGCGGCATGCACCGCCTCTCCGGGGCGCAGCAACGTCTTGGACGGTATGCATGCCCAGTAGGAGCACTCGCCCCCAACCAGCTCCCGCTCCACGAGCGCCACCCGCAGGCCACCCTCGGCCAGCTCGCCGGCACAGTGCTCTCCTGGTGAGCCGCCGCCGAGGACGATGACGTCGTATCGGCGCTCATGCGGTTGAACCTATCGCGAGCGGGCCCGGGGCCGCTTTGTGGTTCACGCGCTGGATTGACTTACGCGTCTCCCAGTGAGAGGCTCCGCTTTTCGGCGGTTGGCGGCTTCGCCGACCGGCCTCGAACGGGAATGGAGGTCGAGATGGCCAGCGCCGATGTAAGCGGGGATGCCTCGATGGAGACGCCCGAAATCGGGAGCATCGACATGAACCTCGAGGTCGTGACGTTGCCCGTTTCCGACGTCGACCGGGCAATGAGCTTCTACCAGGGCCTCGGATGGCGGCTGGACATCGACCTGGTCGTCAGCGACGACGCCCGGACGGTGCAGCTAACGCCGCCTCACTCGGGATGTTCGATCCAGGTCGGCAAGGGTCGCACGACGGCCGAGCCGGGATCAGCTCAGGGGATGATCCTCGTCGTCGACGACATCGACGCCGCCCGGGACGACCTGATCAACCGCGGTGTCGACGTCAGCGAGGTCCAAGAGGCGCGGCCGCCGGGCTTCGACTCGCCAGGGCGCTCATACTTCGCGCGGGCGTCGTTCAGCGACCCAGACGGCAACGGCTGGGAGCTCCAAGAGATCACGACTCGGCTCCCCGGCCGAGAGTGGGAGGACTGAGATGGACGTCGCCTCGCTCGCAGACCTCTTGCACGAGACTTCCGAGCGTCACGGCTCGTTCGAGGCGGTCGCCCCGCCGCACGACTGGTGGGATTGGTACGCGGCGTATATGGACGCCCGCAAGAGCGGGAGCGCTCCGGAGGAGGCCTCGGCGGCCGCCGGGCGCTACATGGCGGAGGTCAAGCACATCGTCGTGTCGTCCTCGTGAGCCCGTAGTCCGCGCTGTACTAGGCGGTCGTAGCCTCCGGCTCCATGCCGCTGGCCTCGCCCTGCGTGAGCGACTCCGTCGGCAGTCGTCGCGTGAACCAGAGCGACAGCAGTGCCGCCACAGCGACCGCGCCGAGCGCCAGCCGCAGCGCTTCGAGTTGTGCGTCGCCGTAGTCCGCCGCGACGGCCTGGGCTTGGTCCTGCGTCAAACCGCCTTCGACCGCCGCCGCCTCGACATCCTTCACGGGCACGATGTCGATCCCCTGTTCGGTGTTCGCGACGATCGTCTCGCGCGCGGCCGGTGGAACATCGGGGTTGTTGGCAATCCGCTGACTGAAGCCGGTTGCCAGCGACGCTAGTAGCACCGCGCCGATCAGCGCCGTCCCGAGCGAGGAGCCGAGGTTCTGCGCGGTGCCCTGGAGCCCGCCCCCCTCACTGCTCTTGGCGGGGGCGACGGAGGACATGATCACATTCCCGAGCTGGGAGGCCAGGAGGCCGCCCCCGGCGCCGATGATCGCCAGAGCGATCTTGAAGCCTGTGTCGTTCAAAGTGACGTCAAGCGTCGCCAGCATCACGATCGCGCCGATGCTGACCGCGACCAGCCCAAGCTGGGCAACCGTACGCGGGGAGCGCCGGCCCGCGATCCGCGGCCCCAGCAACGCAAAGACGAGCATCGCCACCGAGAGCGGGAGCAGGCGCTTGCCGGTCTCGAACGCGTCGAAGCCCAGCACAACCTGCAGATACACGGGGAGGACGAAGAAAGTGCCCATCAGGACGAGCTGCTGACCCAAAAGGCTCGAGAGCCCGGCGCGCAGCTGTGCCGACCGCAGCAACGTCGGGTCGAGGAGCTGGTCTTGACCGAGGCGCGCGCGACGCTGCTCCCAGACGAAGAACCCCGCGAGCAGCGCGAGGCCGCCGAGGACCAGGAACGGCACCGGCGAGAAGCCCAGCGGCGTGATCTCCGTGCCGTTGATGGTCGGCGGCGTTCGCGGCTGGACGAACCCCCACACGCTGCTGCGCAGGATCGCGAACACGATCAGGCCGAGGCCGCTCGCGGAGAGCGCCACGCCGACGAGGTCGAGACGTGGGCGCCGCTCCGCGGTCGCAGCGCGAGGAATCCGCCCCCGTAGCAGCAGCAGGAGGATCACGACGACGGTCTCGGAGGCGAACACGTAGCGCCACGAGAACTCCGTCGTCACCCACCCACCGATCAGCGGGCCCGCAGCGATGGCGACCGCGGAGACGCCGCCGAGGAGCGCGTAGGCGAGCGCGCGCTCACGGCCCTCATAGCTCGCGGCGGTGAGCGCCGCAATCGCGGGAATCACGAGCACCGCCCCGAACCCCTCGACCCCCGACCAGCCGATCAGCAGGACGGCGAGGTTCGGACTGAGCGCCGTGGTCAGCGATCCGGCGCCGTAGATCGCCAAGCCGATCGCGAAGGCGCGATTGCGGCTCAGGATGTCGCCGAGCTTGGCTCCGAGCAGCATGAACGCCGCCATCACCAGCGTGTACAGCGTGATCGCCGTCTGCACTCCCTGGATCGTCGTGTGGAGGTCCTTGACGATCTGCGAGATCGCCACGTTCATGACGCTCGTGTCGAGCACCATCACGAACTGGGCCGAGGCCAGCATGATGAGGGGGATCCACTTTCGGATGGTCGACCGGCGATCCTACCCCGCATCCGTACGAACCCCGAATCGCCTCCCCGGTGCCTAGCCATGCAAGATGGCCACCGCGTGGGAGGCGTGGGCCGCGGCGCGGCGGACGGCCCTCGTGGACCAGCCCGCCTGCTCCGCGTCTACCCGGTGACTAGGCGCTCAGCGCTTCGGCTGCGTCGGGCACGGCTCCGATGTTTCGTATGAACCGTGTGGTGTCCCACTGGCCCCAGGACTCGGCCACCCTGCCGTCCTCGAGGCGATCGATCCCGATGCCCTCCACGGGCTCACCCTTCTCGTGGGTGGGCTCCTGGCCCATGAACTCGTTCTCGAATGTCCCCTCGGCTCGCCATCGGACGACCACCTTGTCGTCGGCGGCGACGACGTCCTTGATCGTGAAGGCGAGGTCGGGAAACGCCTCGCGGTACTCCGCGATCGTTTGCTTGACGTCCTCGCGCCCCCGGTCGCCCAGCAGCGGGTCCCATGTGGAGCGGGTTGCTCCCAGCGGGCATCCCTTGAGTGTGGAGCGGCGCTCCGCACCGTGGCGTTCTGGCCATCGGCTCAGCGGTGGCTCCGCTACAGACCATAGGTCATCCGGGCGCTTTGTGCCCTCCGCCACAAGCAGGCCCTCGAAGCCTTGCGCGCGAGCCGCGGATCCACTCGCCCCGCTGAAGGAGGCCAGCACGGGGTAGCCTGGAGGCAGGCAGCTGTGATTGACCCCACCTCACAGGTCGCATCGAACTCACAGGTCGCATCGAACGCCGGTTCCGTTTCGAACCGGCCGGTGTGGCGCGATTCGATGGCCCCGTACGAGCGTCCGTCCTGGGGCCTGGGCCTGCTCGACCTGGCGAGTTCGATCGTGCCCTACGTCGCGCTGTCGGTGCTGATGTACGCCAGCCTCCACGAGGTCCCCTACTGGGCCACCCTCGCCCTGGCGATACCCACCGGCGGTTTTCTGCTGCGAACCTTCATCGTCTTCCATGACTGCACCCACGGGTCGTTTCTGCCCTCGCGGCGGGCCAACCTCTGGGTGGGCCGGCTGAGCGGGCTGCTCGTCTTCCAGCCGTTTGCGAACTGGCGCCACACCCATGCCGTCCATCACGGGACGGCCGGCGATCTCGACCGCCGCGGGACCGGCGACATCTTGACGTTGACCTTCGATGAGTACGTCGCCGGCCCGTGGAGGAAGCGGTTCGGCTACCGCCTCTTCCGCAACCCGCTCGTCATGTTCGGGCTTGGACCGCTTTGGTCGCTGATGCTCGGGCCTCGCCTGTGGTCGCGCTCGATGCGCCCGCGCCAGCGGCGGAGCGTCGTGATCACCAACCTCTTCGTCATCGGGCTGGTCGGCGCGATCTGGTGGCTCGTCGGCTGGCAGGCGTGGCTGCTCGTCCAGATGCCGACCGCGATTCTCGCCGGCACGGCAGGCGTGTGGCTGTTCTACGTCCAGCACCAATTCGAGGATGTCTATTGGGAAGGTGGCGAGCGCTGGGGCTACGCGGACGCGGCGCTTCGCGGGAGCTCCTACCTGAAGCTCCCACAGCCCCTTCAGTTCTTCACCGGCAGCATCGGCCTCCACCACGTCCACCACCTGAGCGCCAGGGTCCCGAACTACAACCTGCAGCGCGCGCACGACGAGAATCCGATCTTCCGAGATGTCCCCGTGCTGACCGCCCGTGACGGCGCCTCCGCGGTCCGACTCAAGGTGATCGACCCGGATGCCGGTCGCCTGCTCACCTGGTCCGAGGTCCGCGCGCGCCGCGCCGCGATTCCGGTCGCATCGCCGGCGGGGCTTTAGCTCGCGCCGCGGGAGTCCGCGTGTCGAGAAGAGTCCCCCAAATAGCGGAAAGCGTGACCAGGGGCGGGGTAGATGACTGCAGCTTGTGTCGGAGTGCTCTAGCTTCAATGGAACGCCGCACGGTCCCGTCAGCCGAACTGGCGGTGGAGGACCGGGCTGCTGTATGGAAGGAGGCTCCTGATGGTCGGAGGAGCCGTCATAGACATCGCCCGCGAACGCGCTCAGGTGCTATGAGCGTCGCGCACGCACATCGCCAGGTGGCCGGCATGATCCACTCGGGCACCCCCTTCGACGCCATCGAGGACCAGATCGGACGGATCCCTGATCTGGTCGACGATGAGCGCTCCGCGTTGTGGCTCTACGCGTGGTCGCGACAGAGACGCGGCTGGCAGCGGAATGCATCGACTTC
>JBOGZC010000056.1:0-24616 GCA_050697075.1 Solirubrobacterales bacterium
CAGGCGGTGATTCAGCCGCCTGGCGTGGCGGCGGCTGCCGAGGTTGTCGTCGAACAGGATCACCCCGGCCAAACGGCCCTCGTGGATCAACCGCCGGAGCTTCCCCGGGACCCGACCCCCGGGGAATCCGGCGACCAGCCGCTGGCCGGCGAGCTGGCCCGCGCTGAGCTCGCTCGCGTCGCGGGCGCCGTCGCTGCCGTCGGCGAACACGACCCAACTGAGGAGCGCGATCCCACCGATGCCGAGCAGCACGAGCGCCCGCCGCCTCCAGAAGGTGAGCTTGCCGGGCAAGCGAGCAATCGTACGCCCGATTCGCCGTCCGGCCCTGAGCCTAGCCTGATGTCCGGCCATGAAGCCCAGGCGGCTGATCCACCGACCCAGCGGAGCGTCCCGATGCCGTCGCTGATCACCCTCGAGCAGGCCCTGGAGCTGGCCGAGATCTCGACCCGGGACGAGATCACCGCGCTCGTAGAACGAGCCTGGGAGGTGCGCACGGAGCGCTTCGGCGATTCGACCGACATGTGCTCGCTCGTCAACGCGAAGTCGGGCGGGTGCGCGGAGGACTGCGGGTTCTGTGCCCAATCGCGCTACGCCGAGGCCGACACACCGATGCACGCGATGATGGACGCGGAGCAGATTCTCGAGCACGCAGAGGCAGCCGAGGCGGCCGGCGCGCACCGGTTCTGCATGGTGACGCAGGGCCAGGGGCTCTCCAAGCGGGACTTCGAGCAGATCATCGAGGGCGCGAAGCTGGTCGCGGAGCACACGAACTTGAAACGCTGCGTCTCGATCGGCCACATCTCGCGCGAACGCGCCCAGCGCCTGGTCGAGGCCGGCGTCCAGCGCGTTCACCACAACGTCGAGACCGCTAGCTCCTACTACCCGGAGGTCTCAACGACGGTGCGCTACGAGGGTCGCCTGCGAACCATCGACGCCGTCAAGGAGGCGGGGCTCGAGACGTGCGTCGGGGGGATCCTCAACCTGGGCGAAACACCCCGCCAGCGGATCGAGATGGCCTTCGAGCTGACCGAGATCAACCCCACGTCAGTGCCGATCAACCTCCTCAACCCCAGGCCGGGGACCAAGTTCGGCGACCGCTCCCTGATGGACCCATGGGAAGTCGTGAAGTGGGTCGCGATCTTCCGGCTGATCCTCCCGGACGCCCTGTTCCGCCTCTGCGGCGGGCGGGTCGAGAACCTCGACGAGCTCCAGCCCCTCGCCGTCAAGGCCGGCCTGAACGGGGTGATGATGGGCAACTTCCTGACCACGTTGGGGGCCGAGCCGGCCGACGACCGGGCGATGTTCGAGGACCTCGGGCTGAACGTGGCGCGCCAGGAGGACAACGGTTCCAGGCCGCGACCCGACAACCGAGCCGGCTGGCTCGAGGGCGAGACCCCGCCCACCCCGGTCGACGAGCTGATCAACAGCCAGGCCGAGGCAAACTTCTGGGATCCCTCCACGCAGCTTCGCGTGATCAAGAAGCGGCGCAAGCCGCCGCCCTATCCCGAGTCCGCCCCGGCTGCCGATGCAGGCGCGCCGGACCAGCCGGCGGGCTGGGGGGACTAGCCCGCGAGAGGCGCCGTGAGCGACGTCGGCGAGCGCCTCGACGAGCTACGTGCAGCGGGACTCCATCGTCGACTGCGGCTGATCGAGGGCCCACAGGGCCCCAGGGTCACCCTCGACGGCGCGGAGGTCCTGCTGCTTTGCTCGAACAACTACCTCGGCCTCGCGGACCATCCCCGCGTCCGTCAGGCGGCGGCCGACGCGGCGGAGCGGTTCGGCGCCGGCGCGGGCGCCTCGCGGCTGATCTCCGGGAACATGGAGCTCCACCGGCGGCTCGAGGAGGAGCTCGCGGCCTTCTCCGGCTACGAGGCGTCCCTCCTGTTTGGCTCCGGTTATCTCGCCAACATGGGGACGATCGCGGCGCTCGCCCGCCGCGGGGAGGTCGTCTTCTCGGACGAGCTGAACCACGCGAGCATCATCGACGGCTGCAGGATCTCCCGGGCCGAGCGGTTCGTGTACCGCCACGCGGACCTCGAGCACCTGACCTGGGGCCTGCGCAAGGCGGGCGGCAGAGGGGCGCTGATCGTTACGGACGCCGTCTTCTCGATGGATGGAGACGTCGCGCCTATCGCGGACCTGCTCGAGGTCGCCCGCCGCTACGGATGCCGGCTGATGGTCGACGAGGCCCACGCGACGGGGGCGCTCGGTCCCGCGGGCGGCGGTGCGGTGGCCGAGGCGGGGCTCTCCGGCGAGGTCGACCTGATCGTCGGCACGCTCGGCAAGACGCTCGGAAGCTACGGCGCGTACGTGTGCACGAGCCCCGAGATCGTCGACCTGCTGACCAACGTCGCGCGCCCGTTCATCTTCTCGACCGCGCTGCCGCCGCCCGTGATCGGGGCGGCTTTCGCGGCGCTTCGGCTGCTGGACGGCCAGCCGGGGATGGTCGAGCACCTACGGCGAAACGGGGCGATCCTCAGAGGGGCGCTCGCCGATCAGGGCCTGGACGTTGGCGGCTCTCGAACCCAGATCGTGCCCGTCGTGGTCGGGGACGCCCGGCTGGCGATGGAGCTCTGCGAGCGCTCGCTGGAGGGCCGTGTCTTCGCCCAGGCGATCCGGCCGCCGACCGTGCCGGACGGATCCTCTCGGCTTCGGCTGTCGGTGATGGCCAATCATCGCGCGGACGAGCTCCAAGCGGCCGCGCACGTGGTCGGCGAAGCCGCGCACGAGCTCGGGATCGCCGCACCGGCGTCGAGGACCGGCGCAGCACCGGCCTCCGGGCTGTCGCGGGCGGCGTAGGTGGTCGCGCCGGCTAACGCGTAGCCCCTTGCCCGGGGTATTCGTCACCGGCACCGGCACCGAGGTCGGCAAGACCGTCGTGGCCGCCGTGATCGCGCGTTCCGTGGCCGCAAAGGGGGCGCACGTAGCGGTCTTCAAGCCCGCTGTCAGCGGCCTCGATCAAGGGGGGGAGCCCGACCACGCGCTCCTTCGCCGCGCCTCCGGGTCCGCTCAGTCGGACGACGAGATCGCTCCGTATCGCTTTGAGCCGCCCGTCTCGCCTCACCTGGCGGCGGAGCTCGTTGGCGAGCCGATCGATCCCGAGCGGCTCCTCACCGCGGCTCGGGCCGCCGCCGAGCGTGCCGACTTCCTCGTCTGCGAGGGGGTCGGCGGCCTGCTCGTCCCTCTCACGCTGGGCTACCTGGTGCGCGACTTCGCCCGCGAGCTGGGACTGCCGACTGTGATCGCCGCCGGCCCAGGCCTCGGAACCATCAACCACACGCTCCTCACGGTGGAGGCGACGCGCGCGGTCGGTCTCGATGCGAGCCTCGTCGTGCTCACGCCCTGGCCCGACGACCCAGGCGCAGTAGAGCGATCGAACCGGAGCGCGATCGAGCGGCTCGGCGAGATTCCGACCGAGGTGCTCGGGCAACTCGATCTCCGCGCGACCGATTCCTGGCCGAGTTTGCCGCCGCCTGGCGCCTGAAGTCGTCGTTCAAGGCCCGGGCGAGATATACGGTCATCAGTCCGTTCATGAGATCTCCCTTGCTCGTGATTGGTCGGGGCTCGGCTCGAGCGCGCCGATCGCCGTTCGAACCGCGGTTCTCAGGTCTTCGTGGCTTCGGTCCCAGAACAGGGGGCCACCACCGTCGCTCAGCAGCTCCCGGACGCGCGCGACACCGCGAGCGTCCGTCAGCCGGTCGGCTCGAAGGCGCCGGGCGAGCTCGCCGAGCTCGTCCTGCGCCGCGTCGAGGTGTGCGCGGCTGGGCGAAACGCGGGGGCCCAGCGGATGGCCCGAGCGCTCCATCAGCCGCTCGACCGCCAGGCCGAGCGTGCTGCGCATCCGTGGGCTGCTCAACGTCTCGGCGCGAAGGGCCAGTGCGGGACTCGAGTCCGGCGAGGCGCCTGCGGCCAGGGCCCGGTCAAGCTTTCCGGCCTTGAGCCGCGCAAGAAGTCGGCCTCGCCCTCGAGCCGACCCGCCAGCTCTGCTCTGCCCCCGCCGATTGAGGTCGTCGTTCACGGACTTGGCGAGATATGTGTTCATCGGGTCTCCCTTGCTCGGCAGTGGATCGGTCTCATCCGGCGTCGTGTCGACCCCGGTCGATTCGAAGCCGACGGGCGAGATCGCCGCGCTCGCCCTGCGCCACGTAGGCGCGCTCTGGATCGAGCATCGCGGCCTTCAAACGGGTGACGACTCGACCTCGCACGCCACTGAGCTCTCCGTGGCCGTTGCGTCTGCCGTCACCCGTTCGCATCCGTGGCTCCAATCGGCTCGCTGATAACTGGCAACGACTCTACAGTGGTTACAGTAACTTGTCAAGGCCGAATACCAGTTACAATGAAGACGTGAGCGACCAGACCGCCCCGGGGCAGCTGGAGGCCCTCCGTGAGTTCGTGAATACGCTCGACATCGACGAGGGGATCGAGGAGCTGACGAGCCCGGAGGTACTCGCCGCGTGGCTCGAGCCGCGGGACCTCCTCGTCGAGGGAGCGGATGTCGGCCAGCCCGAGCTGGAGCGGGCGCTCGAGCTGCGGGAGTCATTACGCCGGCTGCTGTTGGCCAACAACGGCGGCGAGCGCGATCCGGCGGCGATCGAGAGCCTCAACCACGTCGCTGAGGAGGCGAGCATCTCGGTTCGCTTTGATCCCGACGGACTCCCCGTGCTCGCGATCGCGGGGTCGGGGGAGGGCGCGGTGCTCGCGCCGCTCGTGGCAATCGCCTACGAGTCGATGGTCGCGGGCACCTGGTCCCGGCTCAAGGTCTGCCCTGCGGACGACTGTCAGTGGGCGTTCTACGACCACTCGAAGAACCGCTCCGGAACCTGGTGCTCGATGCAGGTCTGCGGCAACCGCGCCAAGGTGCGCGCCTACCGCGAGCGTCGAGCCGGGACGAAGTCCGGCTGAGCCGGGGTCAGCCAGGCGCGTGCAGGGCGGTGCCGCCGAGCAGGCAGGCCTTGGTGTCGCCGAGGATGCTGCCGACGTCCGCCTGGAAGACGAGCGACACGTGGGAGCCGGCGGGCGTGGAGTAGGTGAGCGTACCCACGCCCTGAGCGCCGCTGCCGAGCGGCAGATCGACGGAGTCGACCTTGTCGAAGTCGCGGTCGATGGCCTCGTGCTGCTCGTTCTGGGCGCCAGTGGTCACCGCCTGCATCTCGGCGTTGTTCACCCGCGTTCGCGCCTGCGCGTCCATGAAGAAGCCGCTCTGATTGCCGCATCTGGCCCTGATCAGCAGCCCGCCCTGGTCGAAGACACGTTCGAAGTTCGGATTGGGGCCGACCGTGATCGGGCGCTCGAAGTTGAGCTTCGCGGCGTTCAGGCCATCGACCTTGTCGGCGTTGATGTGATCCACCGCGTACGCCGTCCCGCCGCCCACGGCGATCAGCAGCGCGATCGTCGAGGTGACGTTCGAGTACGTCAGCCGGCTGCGGAGCTGGGCCAAAGGCGCTTCCCCTCCCCGAGGAGCATACCTCCGGAAGGGAGAGCGCCGGACCGACGGAGCTAGGTAGTTGCCGCGTGCTCGCCCGTGGTGGGCTCGAGGGCGCGAGGCCTTGCGACGGCCTCGGCCTCGGCCTCGGCCTTCGGCGTGCGCTGGGAGCGAATGAGCGCCACCGCGACAACGACGCCGGCCGCGACCACTCCGGCCGCCACCTTCATCGAGGAGGCGAACGCGCTCACGAAGGCGTCGTGCGCCGCGGAGGTCACCTGCGCCGCCTGCGAGTGGTCGAGCCCCGCGGGCGCGGTTGCCTGCCCACCGCCGAGCCCGCTGGCGATATCGCTGCGCTGGGCGGCGCTCAGGCCAGAGCCCGCGAGCAGCTGGTCGACCTTTGAGCGGGCGGCCCCCTGGAAGACCGCGCCGATCACGGCCACGCCGAGGGTCCCGCCGATCATCCGGTTCATCGACAGGATGCCTGAGGCGATCCCGGCTTTGGCGTCGGCGACCGCGTTCATTGCCGCGGTCGACATCGGCGACATCACCAGCGCCATCCCTCCGCCCATCAGGACGAAGGAGGGCAGCAGGTCGCCGTAGGTCGTGGACGCGTCGATCGTGGTCAGCCAGACCAGCGCCACGGTCACGAGCGTCAGCCCCGTGGCAATCGGCAGCCGAGCACCAATCCGGTCGGTGAGCCGGCCGGCCAACGGCGCGATCGCGACGATCATCAGGGTCGCCGGCAGGAACCGGATCCCGGCCTGAAGCGGCGAGTAGCCGAGAATGCTCTGCATGTAAAGGGCGAGGAAGAAGAATTGCGCCAACATCGCGAAGGTCACGATCAACGCGACCATGTTCGAGCCGACGAAGTTGCGGCTGGCGAACAGTCTGAACTCGACCATCGGCACCTTGACCCGCAGCTCGACGAGGACGAATGCGGCGAGCATCACGACGGAGCCGGCGAACAGGGCGATGATCGAGCTTGACCCCCAGCCCCAAGAGTTGCCCTCGATCAGCGCCAGGACGAGCGCTGTGAGGCCGGCGGTCAGGGTGGCGACGCCGAGGTAGTCGACCTCGCGTCCAACCGTGTCGTCACGCGATTCGCGGACCGCGAACAGCGTCGCCAGCACGGCCCCCACGCCGACCGGGAGGTTGATGAAGAAGATTGCCCGCCAGGAGACGTCCTCGGTCAGGAAACCGCCCAGCACCGGGCCAATCGCCAGCGCCAGCGCCGAGACGCCGGCCCAGGTGCCGATCGCCATCCCGCGCTGCCTGGGCGGGAAGGCGTTGGTGACGATCGACAGGGTGGCCGGCATCATCAGGGCCCCGCCGACGCCCTGGACGACGCGGCTGACCACCAGCGACATCGTGTCGGGCGCCAGCCCGGCCGTCGCCGAGGAGAGGGAGAAGAGCGTCACCCCGATCAGGAAGGTCAAGCGGCGTCCGAAGATGTCGCCGAGGCGCCCGCCGGTCGCCAGCAGCACGGCGAAGGCAAGCGTGTAGCCATTCACCGTCCACTCGAGGCTCGAGAGGCTGGCGCCGAGATCGCGCTCGATCGAAGGAAGCGCGACGTTAACGACGGTGTTGTCCAGCATCAGCATGAAGAGCGCGAAGCACATCGCCCCCAGCGTCCACCACTTGCGGTTCTCGTCGGTGATCAGGTGGTGATATCGGGTCACTTCAAGTCCTCCTGCATCTCGCGGTACGCCGTGGCGATCTCCTCTCGCTCGAGCAAGGAGTCGAGCGCGGCCGCGAGCTTGCGACGTTGCGTGGGGGTTAGGTCCGCGATGAAGACCGCGAGTCCGTCGATGCGGGTGGCCAGGAGCTGGCGCACGAGGCGCTCGCCCTCATCGGTGAGCACCAGGTTGCGAACGCGGCGGTCGTCGCTGTCCTCGACCCGGCTCACCAGGTCCCGGCGGACCAGGACGTCCACCGCACGACTCATGGTCGGAAGCGACGCCCCGATCGGAGCGGCGATGTCCTTGGCGGCCCGCGGCTCGCGGTCGCCGGACGCGCCCAGAGCGGTCAGCACCTTGCACTGGGTCAGCGTGAGGCCGCTCTCCTCGAGCGTGCGCAGAAACTCGCCGGCGGTGGAGGCCGTTCCGAACATCACGGCGCCCAGGCGCCGCGCGATCTCGCGGGCCTCGGCGTCGGCCTCCGTAATGGCGCGCGCCGTTCCCTCGGCGCCGGTCGTGGCGGCCTGGTCCGGCTTGGAGGCCTTGGCGCCGGGCTTCCCCGCGTCGTTCCGCTTGGCGGTCGCTGTCCCGTCCATGTACACAATGATTGCATCTGTGCAAACATTTGGCCACTGAATAGTTGCCTGTGTGATGACAATCACACTTGGTCAATGGCTGTATAAGCAGAAATCTTCTGAACCTCCCTCCGCGAGATACTGCGCGGGCGATGTCGCAGGAGAACGTGGAGCTTGTGCGGCGTGTCTTTGATTCGATCAATCGCGGAGACGTTGACGCTTCCCTGGAAGAGGCAGCTGACGACTTGGAAGTGGACTGGTCGAACTCGATTGGGCCCACGAAAGGCATCTATCGAGGCCGCCGGGAGGTGCTGAAACTCTGGAGGTCCTTTCTCGATGCTTGGGATTCACTGCAGTGGGACCCGGAAGAAATCATCGATGTGGACGAGTCGCGGGTGATCGCCGTAAACCACGTCCGCATGCGGGGTCACGGCAGCGGGGTAGACGTGGATGCCAGAGGTGCTCAGCTTTGGACGATCAGCGACGGTAAGGCCCGGAGCCTCAAGCTCTTCCAATCGAAAGCCGAAGCCCTCGAAGCCGCCGGGCTGCGGGAGTAGCCGGATTGACGAGTTGACTCGCCGTCCCGCGAGTGAGACGCTTGCCCTTCCGGCGGTAGCCGGAGTTGCCGACTAGCCCGATTCGCCCCTCCAGCCGGGCATTCGTTTCGGGACACGGTTGGGACACGCTTCAGTCCGTAAAGCACCTCAAGCAAAGAGAAAACCCCGCCGTAGCGGGGCTTTCCTGATGGGCCGGGGTGGACTCGAACCACCGACCGACGGATTATGAGTCCGCTGCTCTGACCAGCTGAGCTACCGGCCCGGAAATCTGATTATGGCTTTCCTATGCGGGTTCCACGTCTGCCGCCGATTCCCTGGACGTGGCTCCATCCCGTAAGGGATCCGGGCTGGCGCCATTTGGTGCCGCCATCGCTGCCCATTGGAGGCTCGATCCCCTGGACTACCGAGCGTCCGGAGCGCTCGCCGCCATCTCCACTTCGTACCCCGGCCTTCGCCCATCGGGGGGCGGATGCTCTCCGATCGGCGGTGTGCGGGCGGCCGATAGGGTCCAGCACCCCGAGACGAGAGGAGATTGGTGGTGGCTGAGCGAGCGGCGCTCATTACGGGTGGATCGAGCGGCATCGGGCTGGCAATCGCCCGCGCGCTTGGCGAGGACGGCTACGGGATCACCGTGTCGGCCCGTCGCCCAGAGAAGCTCGAGGCGGCGGCCGAGGAGCTGCGCGAGGCGGGCCTCGAGGTCAACGCGGTGGCGGCAAACATGGCGGACGAGGACGCGGTGGTGGAGGTCGTCGAGTCCCACCGTTCGAAGTTCGGGCGGCTAGACGTGCTGGTTAACAACGCGGGCGTGGGGATCGGGCAGCCGATGGCGGAGATCGTGACCAAGCACCTCGACATGCAGATCGGGGTGAACCTCCGGAGCCTCGTCATCGCCACGCGGGAGGCCCTGCCGATGCTGAGGGAGGCCGGCGGGGAGCACGGCAAGGCGCTGATCGCCAACACGGCGTCGATCTCCGGGAAGTCGGGGCAGCCGTGGCTGTCGGTCTATTCGGCTACGAAAGCGGGCGTCGTCGGCTTCAGCCAGGCGACGCAGAAGGAGGTGTCGGAGGACGGGATCCAGGTGACCGCGCTCTGCCCGGCGTTCGTCGACACGCCGATGACCGAGTTCGTGAAGGAGCAGGTGAAGGCCGAGGACATGATCCGCCCGGAGGACATCGCGGAGTCGGTGCGGTTCCTGCTGCGCACCTCGCCGGCGTGCCTGGTGCCGGAGATCGTCTTCATGCGGCCCGGCGAGCAGCTGGGGATCTAACGCGCCGAGGTGCTCGGCCGACGGCTCCTCGTTCGCGGGCGGGAGTGCGGCGGCGCGGCGCGACGGGGATTGCAGTGAGCACGCGGCGCTTCCTGGTGGCGGCGTTCGGGGACGCGGGACACGCCTTCCCGGCGATCGCGCTCGCCCGGGCGCTTCGGCGGCGGGGACACGAGGTGCTGGTCGAGACCTGGGAGCGTTGGCGGCAGGCTGTCGAGGGCGAGGGCATCGGGTTCACGGCGGCCGAGGAGTACAAGACCTTCCCACCCCCGGCCCCGGGCTCGGAGGAGCAGACGTCGGCCGCCGACGCGGCACTTGCGCTCGTGCCGCTGATGGAGGAGTTCCGCCCGGACGTGGTGGTGAGCGACATCCTCACGATCGCGCCCGCCCTGGCGGCCGAGAAGGTCGGCTTGCGGACGGCGACCCTTGTGCCCCACGTGTATCCGGTGCAGGAGCCGGGAATGCCGTTCTTCGCCGTCGGGGCACAGCCGCCGCGGACCGCCGTCGGGCGGGCGGCCTGGCGGGCAGGGATGCCCGTGCTTCGGGGCGGGATGCGGCGAGGGCGCAGCGAGCTCAACGAGATGCGGGCGACGGTCGGGCTTCGGCCAGTGGACGGGTTCCACGGGGGAATCAGCCGAGAGCTGGCGCTGGTGGCGACGTTCCCGCAGCTCGAGTACCCCCGGCGCTGGCCGACGCGCGTGCAGGTCACCGGGCCGATGGAGTTCGAGCTCCCGTATCGGGAGATCGAGCTGCCGGCGGGCGAAACGCCGCTGGTGCTCGTGGCGCCGAGCACCGCACAGGATCCGGAGTTGCGGTTGGTGCGGGCGTCGCTCGAGGCGCTGGCGGAGGAGCCGGTGCGCGCGGTGGCGACGACGAACCGGCTCGGAGCGCGGGCGGCCCTGGAGGCGCCGGCGAACGCGATGGTGGTCGATTGGCTCTCCTACTCGCAGGTGATGCCGCGGGCGGCGCTGGTGGTGTGTCACGGGGGGCACGGGACGGTGGCGCGGGCGCTCGGCGCGGGGGTCCCAGTCCTGTGTTGCCCGCACGCCGGCGACATGGCGGAGAACGCCGCCCGCGTGGCCTGGGCGGGCGCGGGCCTGATGGTGCCGTGGCGACTTGGCGGACCGCGCTCACTGCGGGCAGCTGCGCGCAGGATCCTGGGCGATCGGCGGTTCACGGGGCATGCCGGCGAGATCGCCGCCTGGTCGCGGCAACACGACGGCGCCGAGCGAGGCGCTGAGCTCGTGGAGCAACTGGCCGCCTAGAAAGACCGAGGCCGGCCCAGCGGCCGGCCCCAAGCTCCGGGGGCGGGACTCGAACCCGCAACCCTTCGGTTAACAGCCGAATGCTCTGCCTAGTTGAGCTACCCCGGACCGTGCTAAGGCCGTTCGAGCTACGTCGCAACGGCCGTCAACGAGGATTAACTCTACGCGCCCGCGGTCTCCCAGTGCGCGATGCGCTCCGCGAGATCCGCGCGGCGGCGTTGAAGCTCCACCGGAGGGTCTCCCCCCTTCTGCTGCGCGGCGTCGATCCGTCCTTCCAGCACGGCCTGCTCGAGCTGGAGGAAGTTGAGCTCCATCGCATCGCGGGCGCCCGGCTCGCGCTCGGACTGCATCTTGAGATTGGTCACCAGCGAGACCAGCTCCTCGTCCTCGCGCGGCAGCCCCGCCAACGGATCCTCGAGGTGGCCCAATAGCCACTCCCTTGCCCGACCGATGAGGGGCGACGAAAGGTGCTCCGGCGTCAGCCGCTCCAGGAACTCACGACCTTCGACCGGGGAAGCGAGGCACATCGACAGGAGCGCCCGCTCACGCCGTTCGCGCGTGCTCAGAGTCCGCGGCGCCCTCGCCGCCGGTCCCCCGGTGCTGCCCGCCGGACCTCTCCCGGACCTCCCCCCCGCCCGCTCTACCTCGCCCTCCTGCGCGGCGCCTCCCGCGACGCGCCTCATCACGAGCCCCGGGTCCGCGTCGAGCCGGTCGGCGACCAGCCGCGCGAGCTCGTCGCGGCTGATCGACTCCCCCATCGCCGCGAGCACCGGCACCACCTCATCGAGCGCCCGATCGCGCCCCGCCGGCGAGCTCACATCCGCCTCGTCGAGCGCCCACCGGACGTGGAACTCCGGCAGCGCTATCGCGTTGGCGATCAGGCCCCTCAGCTTCTCCGCATCACCCGCCGCGATCATCTCGGCCGGATCCTCTCCAGCGGGCATCGCAGCCACTCGCAGATCGAGCTTGCGGCTCCCCGCCACGCGCTGCGCCCGCAGCATGGCCGCCCGGCCGGACCGGTCCGCGTCGAGCGCCAGCACCACCTCCTCCGTGTACCGGGCGAGCTGCTGTAGCTGCTCCGGCGTGATCGCGGTCCCCATGACCCCCACCGCCTGCTCGATCCCCGCCTGATGCGCCGCCAGCACGTCCGTATAGCCCTCCACCACGACCGCCCGGCCAGCCTTGGCGATCGGCCCGCGCGCCCGATCGATCCCGTACAGCGTGCGGCTCTTCCGATACAGCTCGCCCTCCGGCGAATTCAGGTACTTGGGCTTCGTGTCCGGCCGAAGCGCCCTCGCCCCGAACCCCTGCACCCGCCCCCGCGGATCGCGCACGGGGAACATGATCCGCGCCCGGAACCTGTCGTAGTGCCCCCCCTTCCTCCCCTTCTGGACGAGCCCCACCGCCGCGAGCTCCGGGACGCCGAACTCGGCCCGCTGGCCGCGCGTCAGCACCTGGTCCCAGGCGCTCGGCGCGTATCCGACCCCGAACGCCCGCAGAACCTCTTCGCTGAGGCCGCGCGAATCCAGGTACTCGCGGGCCTTCCCGGCCTCCTTCGACTCCCACAGGTACGCGGCGTAGAACTGCGTCGTCCGCTCCAGCAGCTCGCCCAGCCGCGCGCGCCGCTTGCGCGCGTCCTCGGCGCCAGGGTCCTCGCTCTCCCGCTCCACCTCGACCCCGTAGCGATCGGCAAGCGTCTCCACTGCTTCCGGGAATCCCAGCCCCTCCTTCTCCTCCACGAACTTGATCACGTCGCCTCCGACCCCGCACCCGAAGCAGTGGTAGAGCTTCTCCCGCGGATCCACCGAGAACGACGGCGTGCGCTCCTCGTGGAACGGGCACAGACCCATGTGGCGCTCGCCCCCCCGCCGAAGGTCCGTATAGGCCGAGACGATCTCGACGATGTCCGCGGCCTCCTTCACCCGCTCCACCGTCTCCGGGGTGAACCTGGCGCTCAAAGCCGGCTCTCCTCCGGCAGCGCAAGGCGCTTGAAGGTCGCGATGCAGAACCGGTCCGTCATCCCGGCGATGTAGTCCGTGATGCGCTGGAGCTCGTCCGCACCCGCCGCCCCCTCGGGAACCTCCTCCGGGTGCTCCGTGTAATGGTCGAAGAGCCCCCGCAGCGTCCGCTGCACCCGCTCGTGCTCGCTCCGCGCCTCCGCCCCCAGATACACGCGCTCGAACATGAACTTCCGCAGCAGCAGCATCGCCTGCCCGATCTCCTCGCTCTGGACGATGTCCCCCGCCTTCCGTGACTCCTCGACGATGTCGCGCGCCAGCGTGTCGATCCGTCTCGCCCCCGTCGACCCGAGCAGCTCGATCTCCGCCGCCGGGAGATCATCAGCGCGGATGATCCCCGCCCGCAGCGCGTCGTCGAGGTCGTGGTTGATGTACGCGACCCGATCGACGAGCCGCACCACCCTGCCCTCGAGCGTCACGGCCTGCTCCGCCCCCGTGTGGTTGAGGATCCCGTCGCGCACCGCCTCCGTAAGGTTGAGCCCCCGCCCGTCGCGCTCCAGCACGTCCACCACCCGAAGCGACTGACGGTTGTGCCTGAAGCTCCGTCCGGCGCGCTCGCGCAGCGCCGCATCCAGGGTCTCCTCGCCAATGTGCCCGAACGGCGGGTGGCCGAGGTCGTGGCCCAGCCCGATTGCCTCGGCGAGGTCCTCGTTCAGCTCCAGCGCTCGCGCCACGGTTCGCGCGATCCCGCACGTCTCGAGCGTGTGCGTAAGCCGAGTTTGGTAGTGGTCACCCTCCGGTGCGATGAACACCTGGGTCTTGTGCTTGAGCCGCCGGAACGCCTTCGAGTGCACGATCCGATCGCGATCGCGCTGGAAGGGAGTTCGGATCGGGCTGTCCGGCTCCGGCTCGCGCCGGATCGCCGGGTACGACGGCGTCGCCTTCTTCCACAGGTACTCCCCCTCCCAGGAGCGGACCCGGTCCTCGAAGGAGCGGGCGGGGACGGACGGCGACTGACTCGAGACGATGGACAACTCGAAAAAGAGAATAGGGTCAGCCGGTGCCCGAAACCGCGCTAGTCACCGGAGCTTCATCGGGAATCGGTGAACAATTTGCCCGCCAGCTCGCCACTCGCGGCTTGGAGCTGGTCCTCGTCGCCCGGCGTGCCGATCGATTGGAGGCCCTCGCCGGGGAGCTGCCCACCACCGCCAGGGCGATCCCCTGCGACCTCGCGACCGAGGCCGCCTCGCTCTGGGACAAGGTCGCCGAGCTTGGGGTCGACATCGACCTGCTCGTCAACAACGCGGGCTTCGGCACCTCCGGCCCCTTCCTCGAGCACGACCCGGCGCGCGACGCCGAGCAGGTCCGACTCAACTGCGAGGCGATCGTCACCCTCACCCACGCCTTCCTTCCCCGGATGGTGGAGCGCAGCCGCGGCGGCATCATCAACGTCGCCTCCACGGCGGGCATGCAGCCCCTCCCCTACGAATCGGTCTACGCGGCCACGAAGGCCTTCGCGATCAGCTTCACCGACGCCCTCCACACCGAGCTGCGCGGCTCGGGTGTCCGCGTCCTCGCCGTCAACCCAGGGCCTGTTCCCACGGAGTGGCAGGAGGTGGCCGGATACCCGCGGGAGCGGGTGGCCGTCGTGCCCGGCCAGATCCCCGCCGAGCAGGTCGTCTCCGAGGCCCTCGCCGCCTACGACCGCGGCCGCCGCTCGTTGATCCCCGGACGCACCATCCGCTGGTTCATCCGCGCCACCCGGCCCTCGCCGCGCGCGGTCCAGCTGCGCGTCACCGAGCGGCTCTACCGCCCCCGCTGAGCGGGGAGAGCTACGCCGCGGCGCGAAGGCGAACGTGGGCGTGGTGCTCGAGCGTCTCTGAAACCGCCCGCTCGGCCTGGCGCAGGGCACGCGCCGAGGCCGTCGGCGCGTCCGCCAGCGGACGCCCGAGGGCCTCGACCATGAACTCGTGCGCCTCGGCGGAGAGCTCGAACCCGTCGCGCTCACAGGCGGCGCAGACGACGCCCCCAGCCGCCCCCGAGAAGGCGACCAGCCCCTCCGCGTCGCGACAGCGCGCGCACGAGGCAAGCTCGGGGGCGAACCCGGCGGCGAGCGCCAGCTTGAGCCGGAACGCCAGCGCCATCGCCGGCCCGGCCGCCCCGTCCCCCGCTCCGTCGCCACCGACCGATTCCTCACCGTCGAGCAGCGCCAGATAGCGGCAGAGCAGGTTGTAGGCGGGAGGGTTGGCCTCGACGGAGTCCAGCAGCCGAAGCACGGCGTCGCATCCGCGAGCCGCCGCCATCAGCGCCGGCCCGCTCGAGCGAAGGCGCGAGTGCGCCGCCACGGTATGCGCGGAGGTGACCGTCGCCAGCTCCCCCCGGCCCTCGTGGAGGACGAGATCGAGCCGGAAGAAGGGCTCGAGGCGCCCGCCGAATCGCGACCGCGGCCGCCGCGACCCCTTGGCGATCGCGCCGATTCGCCCCCGCGTCGCGCTGTAGAGGTGAAGGACGCGGTCCGCCTCTCCATAGCGGATGCTCCGCAGGACGACCGCCTCCGTCTTGTAGCTGCCCGGCATAGGCAGGAAAAGATGACCTCCGAACCGGACAAATGCGGCCGCAGCCGGTAGGTGAGCCATCGCCGCGTGAACTGTGTCCCGATGTGTCCGGAGGACGGACGCGCGGGGACGCGGTTCACGGTCTCGCCCTTCGCAGATTCAGCGTTGGACGGCGTCGCGGATCGCCGCCGCCGTCACCGTCGCCGCCATCGTGCCAATGGAGATGGCGGTGAAGCGGTCGGTGCTGCCCCGGCCCGCCGCGAGGCAGAACGCGACGTCCCCGTCGACGTCCGAGAAGGCGGGGTCGACGGCGCGCGCCACGCCGCCACTCGCCATTCGGGCCACCCGCGCGCAGGCGGCCTTGTCGAGCGAGGCATCGGTCATCACGCAGGCAAGGGTCGTGTTGCGCTCCTCGACGGGCGCCCAGTCCGGTGGTGCCTCCATCGTCGCGATCATCGTCGCGGTCGACGCCATGACGCCACCGTCATTCCGCGGGCCGGCCAGCACCTGGCCCTCCTCCCCGATCACGTCGCCGAACGCGTTCACCACGGCCAGCGCGGCCACCGTCTGACCCCGGCCGCTGCGCATGGCGGCGTAGCCGACGCCCGCCGGCGCCGAGCGTTCGCGCCCGAGGATCTTCCCGACTGCCGCCCCGGTTCCCGCGCCCACTCGCCCGCGCTCCGGAACAGCCGCCCCCGCCGCCTCGCACGCGGCGTATCCGGAGTCCGGGCCGGGACGCGCCCCGGCGTCGCCCTCGACGAGGTCATAGATGACTGCGGCGGGAACGATCGGGACCACGCCGCCCGGCGTCGCGTAGCCACGGCCGCGCTCCTCCAGCCAGCGCATCGCCCCGTCCGCGGCCCCGAGGCCGTAGGCGCTGCCCCCGGCAAGCATCACCGCGGTCACCTCGCTCGCCCCGGCAAACGGGCTGATGACATCCGTCTCCCGAGTCCCCGGCCCGCCACCCCGAACGTCCACCCCGCCGCGGCACCCGGGCGGCGCGACGACCACGCTGCACCCGGTGGCCCCCTTTAAGTCGGTCCAGTGACCGACCAGGAATCCGTCCGGGGGCGAAAGCGGTCCGCTCACGCCGGGGACCGCTTCCGGGACCCCCTCCGGGGCCTGCGGCGCAGTCGGCGCTGACAGGAGGGGCAGAGGTACGTGGAGCGCCCTGCCACGACGATCCTCCGGATCTCGGCGCCGCACCGTGGACACGGCTCGCCCTCTCGCGCGTGGACGAGGAACTCGTCCTGCATCGCCCCCCGCTCTCCACGCGCATCGCGATAGTCGTCCACCGAGGCGCCCCCGCTCCGCAGCCCCGCTTCGAGCGTGGCCACGATCGCGTCCCGCAGCCGCTCGCAGTCCTCGGGCTTCATCGACCCCGCCGGCGAGAGCGGGTGAAGCGCAGCGCGATGGAGCGCCTCGTCGGCGTAGATGTTGCCGATCCCGGCGATGCCGCTCTGGTTCAGCAGGAACGACTTCAGGGGTGCGCGCCGCCCCGAGGCCAGTCTGCAGAGCTCCGCACCGGTGAGCGCCTCCGACAGCGGCTCGATCCCAAGACGCGAGGCGAAGTAGTCGTCCAGTCCGTCGTCGTCCAAGACGACCGCATGGCCGAAGCGTCTGGCGTCGGTGAACAACAGCCGAGTTCCGTCGTCGAGTTCGAACGACGCCCGAAGGTGACGAAGGGCCGGCTCGGCCTCATACAGGCGCGGCCCGCTGGTGGCCCGCGCCTGCTCCAGGTCAGCCGCCAGATCCGAGCCGGGCTCGGCGAGCCGCAGGTTCCCTGTCATCCGCAGGTGCATCGCGAGCGTGCGATCCCCGTCCAGGCGCAGCAGCAGGTACTTGCCGCGCCGCTCGACCGCCTCGATCCTGCGGCCCGCCAGCGCCCGCTCGACCTCGCGCGGCGCCACGGGCCTGGTCCAGCGCTCATCTTGCACCCGGAGCGACTCGATCACGCGACCGACGATCGCCGGCTCCAGCTGGCGGCGAACCGTCTCGACCTCGGGCAGCTCAGGCATGCCCGGGTTGTACTAGGTACGGACCGGCTGCTCCGACTCGGGGACGCCCGGCCTTACGGCATAAACGGGTGTGTCGGGATCGCCCGGGTCGGGCTCGAAGCCGTACTTGGCTTCGCATTCGGAGACGAAGCGCGACAACAGCGCCGGGTCCTCGACCCGCTCGGCCTCTCCGTCGACCACCCTGACCTCGCAATCGTCATCCAGCTGGACGACGGATGCCGGGAACACCCGAGGATCGCCGTCGGCAACGCTCTCGGTGTCGGCGGCGAAGACGACCTCCTGGTCCAGCCACAATCCCCACACCGCCATGGCCTGGGAGCGGCCCTCCGGTCCATCGGCGCAGGCCCAGAACCGATATCCCCCCTGGGCTGGCCCCGGGTGGCCGTTGACCGCCTCGAGCAGCCGATAGACGGGATGGTCCTCCGCGGCGCCGGAATCGGCCCTGGAGGGCTCGATCGCGGGTAGTGCTGCTTGTTGCATCGATGCCTCCTCGCTATCTCACCACAGCGCGCGGATGGCTCTTGAAGTAGACCTCCTTGATCCGCTCGCCGGATAGGTGTGTGTAGAGCTGCGTGGTCGCGACGTCGGCGTGTCCGAGCATCTCCTGCACGGAACGCAGGTCGCAGCCGCCGGACAGAAGGTGGGTCGCGAAGGAGTGGCGAAGCGTGTGAGGGCTCATCCTGCCCTCGAGGCCGACCTCCTTCGCGTGGCGCTGGATGATCTTGTAGAGGCCCTGGCGCGTCAGCGGCCCGCCGCGGAAGTTCACGAACAGCCTCGACTGCGATCGCGAACCGATCAGCTCCGGCCGACCGGACCGCAGGTAACGCGTCACCGCCGCGGCTGCTTGGCGGCCCAGCGGGACAATCCGTTCCTTGTTCCCCTTCCCGTGCGGGCGAACGAACCCCCGCCGCAGATCGACGTCGTTGACGTCGAGCCCAACCGCCTCGGATGCGCGCAGCCCGCAGCCGTACATCACCTCCAGCAGCGCACGGTCGCGGAGAGCGATCGGGTCGCCTTCGCTCACGCTCTCCAGGAGCCGCTTCACCTCGGCATAGGTGAGAACGCGCGGCAGTTTGCGACTCTTGGTGGGAGGGCTGAGCGCCGCCGTCGGATCGGCGTCGACCAGCTCCTCCCTGCGCAGGTGCCGGTAGAACGACCGCAGGCAGGCCGTCTTGCGATTGATGGTCGCGGGCGAGCACGCCGGCTGGCCGTCGCCCGTGGCCAGGTCGGCGAGGAAGTCCGCGATGTCGGCGTGCTCCGCGTTGGTGGCGCTTCGACCACGTCCCTTCAGAAACGCGCCGTACTGGAGCAGGTCGGTGCGGTAAGCGTCCAGCGTGTTGCGGGCCAGCCCCCGCTCGAACTCCAGGTGCGCCAGGAAGTCGAGCACCAGCGCCTCGAAGCGCGCGTCGACCGCGCTTTCGCGCGCACCGGGCTTTGCGACCGCGACCGCCATGCGTAGTCCTTCGCCCCGCCGCCGCGGCTCACCTTCCGGTGCAACCGGCTATGCGTCCGAGGCTGACCTCAACTCGCGGAAGATCATCAGCCCGATCAGCGACTTCGCGTCCCTGCACTCCTCGATCGCCCCGTCGAGGTCCTCGAGCCTCCAGGGCACGACTTCGATCCGCTCCTCCTCGTCCGCCTCGGCGCTCGCATCCTCGAGGCCCGTCGCGAGATACACCGTGACCTCCTCTTGCGCGAAGCCGGGGCTGGTGTAGAAGCGCTTCAGCTCCTGCCATTGCGACGCCGACTTGCCGACCTCCTCCGCCAGCTCGCGCCGCGCGCAGTCGAGAGGATCCTCCTCGGGAACGTCGAGCTTTCCGGCGGGCAGCTCGAGCAGCGCGTCCTCCCCCGTCGCCTCGCGCGGCTGGCGGACCAGATAGACGAACCGATCGTCGTGGGCAACTATCGCCACCGCCCCGGGATGGCCCACCACCTCCCGGACCGAGATCGAGCCATCCGGATGGCGAAACTCCTCGACGCGCACCGTTGCGATGTGGCCCTCGTAGACGGTCTTCGAGCCGATCCTCTCCATCGCTAGCCCTCCGCTTCCGCGGCGTCGGCGAGCGCGGCTCCGGCGGCGAGCGCCGCGGCGAAGAAGAGCGGGTCCTCCTCGATCGCCCGCCCCATCGTCCGAGCGGGCAGCCCGCTGGCCGCATAGCCCTCGAGGTCGACTGGCTCGACGATCACGTCGTGGCGATCGTCGCAGACCTCGTGCAGGGCGTCGAGCACGCTCGGCAGATCGACGTGGTCGGCTCCCCGATCGCCCGTGGGCCAGCCGGCCAGCTCGATCTCCGGGATCGGGACCCGTACCGAGCCCAGGAGGAGATCGAGGACCGTCGCGGTGTGGTGGCTCAGCCCGCGGTGGCGCGGACGCGGGTCGGAGCTCGAGATGCGCGGCGAGAGCAGCGTCGGCAGGCCGAGCGCGAGAGCGGCGTGCGCGTGGTCGAGGGCGGCGATGGCCCCGTGCCCGTACTCGGTGCCGGAGCCCAGGATCCCGGGGCCTGGCCCGCAGAGGATCGCGTTCCATCCGAGACGGCCCGCGGCGGCCTCGAGCGCCCCAAGCGTGCTGATCGCCTCGTGCTCGGCCCCGTACGCCGGGGCCGCGGCGATGTGTCCGGCGAGCAGGCCACGGTCCCGAAGCTCGGAGACGTCGCGGGACAAAGAACCAGGGAGCGCTCCTCCAGCGGTCTGGACGTAGCCCACCCGAAGGCCAGGGCGAGCCGATGCGGCGGCCCACGCGGCCGGTGCCAGGTGGCCGTGCAGCGGCAGCACTAGCACCGGAGCCGAGAGCGCTGACGACGCGGCGCCGCCCTCCCGCGGCAGCGGCGTCTCCACCGCCTCGACCGAGTGCTGAAGCGAGGTGTAGTTCAGCTTCATCACGTGCTCCTCCGCGCTGCGCTCACCGCCGTCGAGGCCCCGCGTCAGATTCACGTGGACGATGTCGAAGCCGCCCGACCCCAGGCCGAGGTCGAGCGCCTCCGTGTTGACGATCACCTCGTCGCCCTTCGCGACGGATCCGATGAGGGTCGTGTCGGCCCACGCCGGACGCGCCTCTTCGTTGACCCGGACCGTGAGCGGGTCGGTATCGATCACGACGCCGCGCCGGAGGGTCAGCAACGCGCGGCCGCCTCGTCGATCGCCGCTTCGCAGACGGCGAGCATCTGGACGATTCGATCCGCCGCGACGCTCTCGTCCGGTGTGTGGTTCGCCTCCGTTCCGTTGGCGAGCAGTAGGCATTCGAATCCCGCTGCCCAGAACGCGTTCGCGTCGCTGCCGCCCCCCGTCGCGACCTCGCGCGGCTCGACGCCGCAGCGCTCGAGCGCGGCTCTCGCCGCGACCGCCGACGGCGCACTCGAGGCGAGCCGATACCCCCGGAACATCTCCGTGACCTGGACGTCGACGTCGCAATCATGCTCGCTGGCCGCCCACGTGCAGGCGTCCACCATGGCGCCGATCGTGTCGCTCGCTCGCGCGTCGTCGAGGCTGCGCGCCTCGCCCTCGAGACGGCAACTGCCGGGCACGACGTTGGAGGCCGTCCCGCCCGCGATCACGCCCACGTTCGCGGTCGTTTCGTCGTCCAGGCGCCCCAGCTTCATCGCGGAGATCGCTGCCGCGGCGGCCTGGATCGCGCTGCGGCCCGCCTCGGGGCGAATCCCCGAGTGGGCCTCGATGCCCTCGAAGTCCGCGGCCATGCGCTTGTAGGTGGGGGCGGCGGTGATCACCTCGCCGATCGGGCTGGCGTGGTCGAGCACGAACCCGAAGGGCGACCGCAGCGCCTCGAGGTCGAGCTCCTTCGCGCCGCGGAGCCCGTCCTCCTCCGCGACCGTGAACACGAGCTCCAGCCCCAGTGCCGCCGGGAGCTCCGCGTGCCGCGCCGCCAGCTCCATCAGCACCGTGACCGCCGCCTTGTTGTCCGCGCCGAGGATGGTCTCGCCGCGGCTGCGAAAGACGCCCTGATCCAGCACCACCTCAATCGACCCATTGTGCGGGACGGTGTCGAGATGGCAGGCAAACATCACCCACCCGTCCCGCTGGCCGGGTACGCGGGCGATCACGTTCCCGGCCCCGGCTCGCGCGGGTTGCGCCGCACCGTCCTCCTCCGCCCCTACGCCCAGCCCTCGAAGCTCGGCGAGGACCGCGTCGGCCACGGCCCGCTCCTCGCCCGTCGGGCTCGAGATCTCGCAGAGCCTGGCGAACCGATCGAGCATCCGCTGGTCGTCGCTCACGGCCTGGAAGGCTATGCGGTCGCGCCGCGACGGACACAGGCGGCGACCTCGGTGGCTTGACGGCCCAATTGCGCGGTCGTAGGGTTGGTCCAAGCGACGAGAGGAGGCAGTATGTCGTGGAGGATCTCCGGGACCTACGTGGCGAGTTGCTCGTGCAACCTGATCTGCCCGTGTCCAACGGACGGACCGCCCACGAGCCCGGATGGACAGTGTCGAGGCGTGGCGGTGTTCCAAATCGCCGAGGGCGAGCTGGACGGCACGGATCTGTCAGGCGTCAACCTCGGCCTGGTCAACCTGTTCCCATCGAACCTCACGGCCGGCAACTGGAAGCTCGGGATCGTGGTGGACGAGTCGGCCTCCGACGAGCAGGCGGCCGCCTTGGAGCGGATCGTCGGCGGTAAGGAGGGCGGCGCGTTCGGCGACTTCGCTGCGCTCACCGACGAGTGGCTGGGCATGGAGCGAGCGGCGGTCACGTTCTCCGACGGCGACCGCCCTTCGGCCTCGATCGGCAGAAGCAGCTGGACGTTCGAGCCGCTCGAGGGACCCGAGGGAAGCGGCACGCAAACGACGGTCAAGAACGCGGCCTTCGGCTTCGCGCCGGAGTTTCGGGTCGGTCGGGCGCCCGGCCACATGAGCGCGCTGGGGATCGAATTCGACGCGATCTACGGCGAGACGGCCGACTACGAGTTCGCCAGCGAGATGCAGGAGGGAGCCGCCCCAGGTCGCGGCTAGCGGCCCGAACGGGTAGTAGGCGATCGGATGGAGTCCGCGACTCTCAGGCGAGCCCCGCCCCTGCCCGGACTGATCCAGGCCGGACTCATCGGCCTGCTTCTCGTCTTGGCGGCGGTTGCCTGGGCGTTGACCAACGACCAGATGGGCGGCATGGACGCGGGTCCGGGAACCGATCCGGGGACGCTCGGATTCTTCCTTGGGGTGTGGGTGGCGATGATGGCCGCGATGATGTTCCCCTCCATCGCGCCGATGGTCCTCATGCACGTGCGGATCCAAGAGGGCCGACGCGAGCGCGGACAGTCGGCCCCGGTCGGCGCGACCCCCTTGTTCGTCGCCGGGTACCTGATCACCTGGGCCGCCGCCGGCTTGCTTGGCTACGGCCTGTACCAGTTGGGAAAGACCGTCACCGGGGACCTGTTCGCCTGGGACAACGCCGGCCCGTACCTGGCCGGCGGCATCATCACGGCGGCCGCCTTCTACCAACTGACGCCGCTCAAGGACGTCTGCCTGCGCCACTGTCGAAGCCCGTTCATGTTCCTGCTCACCCACTGGCGGCCCGGGCGGGTGGGGGCCCTACGGGTGGGCGTGATCCATGGCGGTTGGTGCGTGGGCTGCTGCTGGGCGCTCATGGCCGCGCTCTTCGCCCTCGGCGTGATGAGCCTCGGCTGGATGGCCTTCATCGCGGCGTTGATCGCGCTCGAGAAGCTGCTGCCGTGGAGGGCCCTGGCCAATCGGGGGGTCGCCCTCCTGCTACTCGTGGTGGGGCTCGGCGTTGCGTTCACTCCGGAGAGCGTTCCGGGGCTGACCGTCCCGGGCTCCCCCGAGGCCATGCGCGCGATGAAGGCGATGGGAATGGACGAGGGCTCGATGGCTCAGCGCGGCCAGGGGAACGGCGCCATGAAAAACGACTCGATGAAGAAGGGCGACTCGATGGGTGGCGGGATGAAGGACTCGGGCGGGTCCGGCTCGATGAAGGGGCCCTGACGTGGGCTGTTGTCAGCCCGCGCTGGCCTCTCGGCGCACGGTCATCTCGGCGTCCTCGAACTCCGCCCGCGTCCCACCCTCGCGCGCCTGCTCGGCCGACCGCTTCGCCGCGGCGCCCACGAACTCGCGGAACAGCGGCTCGGGGCGCGTCGGGCGCGAGTTGAACTCGGGGTGGAACTGGGAGGCGACGAAGAAGGGGTGCTCGGGGAGCTCGATGATCTCGACCAGCCTCTCGTCCGGCGAGGTCCCGCCGGCGACGAGGCCCTCGTCCTCGAGCCTGCGCCGGAGCAGGTTGTTGACCTCGTAACGATGGCGGTGCCGCTTGTAGATCACCGCCTCGCCGAAGATCTCCCGCGCCCTCGTGCCGTCGTGGATCTTCACGGGGTCCGCGCCGAGCCGCATCGTCCCCCCCATGTCCGTGACCTCCTTCTGCTCGGGCAGGAGGTCGATCACTGGGAAGGGGGTCTCCGGGTCGAACTCGGATGAGTTGGCGCCGTCCATCCCCGCCACGTGGCGCGCGAACTCGATCACGGCCGTCTGCATCCCAAGGCAGACGCCCAGATATGGGATGTCGTTCTCGCGCGCGACGCGCGCGGCCTGGATCTTTCCTTCGATCCCGCGGTCGCCGAACCCGCCGGGGACGAAGATGCCGTCGGCCGAGGCCAACGCATCGAGGTCGAGGTCCTCCGAGTTGACCAGCTCCACCTCGACCTTGGTTCCGTAGTGATACCCGCCGTGCGTCAGCGCCTCGATCGGCGACTTGTAGGCGTCCTCGAGCTGCACATACTTGCCAACCAGCGCGATTCGCACGGAGCGCTCGCAGGCGTCGGCGCGGCGGACGAGCTCCTCCCACTCGGAGAGATCCGGCGCGGGCGCCTCGAGTCCGAAGTGGTCGAGGACGAGGTCGTCCATGCCCTCCGCGCGCAGCACCAACGGCACCTTGTAGATGTTGTCGACGTCACGGCCCGAGATCACGGCCTCCTCCGGGACGCTCCCGAAGAGCGCGATCTTTTGCCGGATGTCTCGTTCCAATCCCCGCTCTGAACGGCAGACGATCGCGTGGGGCTGTACGCCGATCCGCCTCAGCTCGTTCACCGAGTGTTGGGTGGGCTTCGTCTTCAGCTCGCCGGCGTGCCCGACATAAGGCACCAGGGTGAGGTGCACGAACATGCAGCGCCGCGGGCCGAGGTCCGTGTAGAGCTGGCGGATCGCCTCCAGGAAGGGCAGCGACTCGATGTCGCCCACAGTGCCGCCGATCTCGGAGATCACGAAGTCGACCGCCTGGGACTCCGCCAGGATCAGGATTCTCTGCTTGATCTCGTCCGTGACGTGAGGGATCACCTGAACGGTGGCGCCCAGGTAGTCGCCGCGGCGCTCGCGC
>JBOGZC010000057.1:0-24269 GCA_050697075.1 Solirubrobacterales bacterium
CTACCGGATCGCCGCGAAGAGCAGCGGCGGCCACTGGCCGGCGCGAGTGAAAGTGGCCACCTCGGCCGATCACGGTCGCCACTGGAGCCGCCACGCGGTCGCGGGACCGTTCAATCTGCTCACGACGGGGAGCAAGGCTCGTGCCTGCTGCTTCCTCGGCGACTTCGAGGGCATCGATGGACTGCCTCACGGCATGGCGGCCGCGTATTCGATGGGGAAGCCGACGAAGCATCACGTGGACGACTACTTCAGCCGCATCACCACGTCGGGAGGGAGGTAGTCGCGCCCCATGAAGGCGGCTGTCATCTACGAGAACGGCGACCCGGACGTCCTGAGCTACGAGGATGTCCCCGATCCCGACTGCCCGGACGGCTGCGTGGTCATCGATGTCGAGGCGATCAGCATCGAGGGCGGGGACCTGCTGCCCCGAGCCTCCTCGCTGCCGCCGGTCCCGCATATCGTGGGGTATCTCGCCGCCGCGATGGCTACCGGCCGCGTCGCAGGCGTTGAGGTCACGATCTACAACCCGGCGCCCGACCCCGCCGGGAGCGCCGGTGCCGCGCTGACCGGAGCGCTCGCTCGCGGGCTCGGCGGTGGCGCACCCCCGCCCTCGACCGTAACCGCGTAGCGGTGCACGCGCATCAATTGCGCATGATCGGCGCCGCAGCAACGAGTTTCGCTCACCCGTGACAGGAGTAGCGTCGCGACGCCGCCCCGGCGCTCGCTGCGGACGAGGGGGAGAAGTCTGCGCGGCCGCGCCGCTCGCCCTCGCAAAGCGCGAGAAGGGGAAAGCGCCCATCACATCGGGCCGTAGGGCCAATCGAGCGAGGCGCCGAACTTCAGAAACCGTAGGCGTCCGAAGACCCCCAAAGGCCTCTCAAAACTCTCCAAACGGCCGAATCGCAAATCAATCGCGCAACCCGACGAGCGCGACAAGAATTCCCCGGAACACGCCACGTTCCCCCGCCCGAACTCCTCGTCTCGAAAACCGTTTCACGTCTTAAGGGCGCTGGCTCCGCCAGCGCCGGAAAGCGAATCTCCCTCACCGGGTCGCCTCCCTCCTGGGAGGCTTGAAGCAGCTTCCCGCCGAGGTCTCCCTGGTGCCAGCGGGTCATCACGACGACGACCACGGCACCCGGCTCAAGCCTCGTCCGCGCGGTGGAGAGCCACCAGTCCCACTGCTTGGCGCGGATCGTCGGCGATTGCGACTGCTCGGCGTTCTTGATCGGGTCATCGATCACCAGCAGATGCGCCCCGCGGCCGGTGATCGGACCGCCGACCCCGGCGGTGATCATCCCGCCTTGCTTTCGGGCCAGATCCCATCGCGAGGCAGAGCGCGAGCGCTCATCGACTCGAATCCCGTAGAGGGAGCGCCCGTGGGCCTCGAGCAGCCCGCGGGTCTTCGCCCCCCAGGAGGCGGCGAAGTCGGCCTCGTAAGAGGTCAAGATCACCCGCCGCTCGGGGAAGGTGCCGAGGAACCAGGCCGGCAGGTACTCGGAGACCAGGGTCGACTTCCCGTGCCTGGGGGGCGCCGATATCAAGAGGATCTCGGGGCGGGCGCGCTTCCCCGCCCGCCAGACGGCCTCGACCACCTGCTCGTCGATCAGCTCCAGGTGGGGCGGGAGGGCAAAGCGGGAGTCAGCCAGGAGCCCGAGCGCCGCCGGGCCCGCCCTGGCGAGCGTCTGCAATTCGGCGGGTGATCTCACGTAGCTCCTTTCTCGTCTTCGGGTCGCCGACGTCCTCGGCGCTGATTACGAGCCGCCCCGATCCCTCGTGCTCGAGCGTCTCTCGCTTCCGCCAGTGGTCCGGGTGTCGGCGCTCCAGGTAGTGGGCGGCGGCGCGCCAATCGCCGTCGGCGATCTCTCTTCGGATCACCGCCACCGCGTGGACCTCGGCCTCTGCCTCGGCTCGCTTTACCTCCTCGAAGAAGTCGTGGTAGATCCCCTTCGACTCGCGCTCGCCGCGCTTCATCCACCGGTAGTAGGTAGCCGAGGAGACGCCGGCCGAGCGCGCCGAGGTCTCGGCGTAGTTGCCGGCCCGGACCGCCTTCACGATCCGCTGCTTCACCTCCGGGGTGAGCTTGGTCGGCCTAGCCACGCCGAACCTGCGCCTTCTTGCCCGAAAGCCGCTCCCAGCGCTCGCAGACGACGTCGCAGTAGCGGGGGTCGAGCTCGACCAGATGCGCCTTCCGCCCGGTCCGCTCACAGGCGACGAGCGTCGACCCCGATCCGGCGAAGGGATCCAAGACGACCGAGCCGCGGCGGGATGAATTCAAGAGTGCCCGCTCGATTAGCTCGACCGGCTTCATCGTCGGGTGCTCGCGCGAGGCCCTGGGTCGATCGACCTCGAACACGCTCGTCTCGGAGTCCCCGCCGAACCAGCGCTTCCCGCCACGCCCCAACCTCCCTGGGCCTGGCTTGAACCCGTAGAGGAGCTGCTCATGGCGGTAGTGGTAGTCCACGCGCCCTAAGACCATTGAGTCCTTCACCCACACCAAGGTTTGCCGCAGGTCCCACCCCGCATCGAGGAACGCCTCGGCGAAGTTCAAGAGCAGCCGGCCACCGGGGGCGGCGACGTAGAGCGGCGCGCCGTCGGTTAGAACCTCGTTCACCGCCGCGAAGGCGTCGCAAAGCAGCGACTCGAGCCCGCCTGGCCGGTCGTTGGCGATTCGGAGCTTGGCTTTGGTCTTGCCCTCGTAATCGACGCCGTAGGGGGGATCGGTCCAGAGCAGGGCGGCGCGCTTGTCGCCGAGCAGCCGCTCATAGGCCGACGGATCGCGCGCGTCCCCGCACAGGAGCCGGTGGGGGCCGAGCTGGTAGATGTCGCCGGGTCGGGTCCGCGGGTCGGCGGGGGGAGGGGGGACCTCGTCCTCCGTGAGTGGTTCCGGCTCGAGCTCGTCGAGGATCGAGTCGAGGGCCGCCTGGTCGTAGCCGGTTCCGGCGAGGTCGGGGAGCTCGGTCAGGAGGTCGGCGAGAGCCTGGGGGTCATAGCCCGCCAAGTCGTTCGTGCGGTTGTCTGCGAGCACGATTCGCTTCGCCTGCTCGGCGTCGCAGTCGAGATAGGTGACGGCTACGGAGGGCCAGTTGAGTTCCTTGGCGGCGGCGAGCGTGTGGTTGCCGGCGAGCACCTCGTTGGTCTGGCGGCGGACGACGATCGGCCGGTATTGGCCATTTCGCTGGAGGCTCTCCTTGATCGCGGCGAGGTGGCCGCGGCGCGGGTTGCCGGGGTAGGGCTTCAGGCCGTGGAGCGGGACGGTCTGGGAGGTGAGCTGTGTTCCGGGCATGCGGCGACTATCGGACGCAAACTCTGTTCCGGCGGAACCGTCTACCGGCGAAGCGCCCCGAGAACGGTCGAAGGAGCCTGCCGTGCGCGCCCAGTCAAGATCGGCCATATCTCGACTATCTGCCAGCGGCGGCGGGTGGCCCGCCAAGCGGCCGATTCTGGTTTAAGGGGCTGCTAGTCCCAGAGGATCATCACCGAGCTGTCGCGCTCGGTGACGGTCTCGCCACAGCGGGGGCAGGGCCCTCCAACGCGCTCGCGGATCGGCATCCCGTCAGGCGTGCGCTCGTGCCAAACGCGGCCGGTCCATGGCGTCAGACCTGAACCGCAGACCTCGCACACGGCTGGCTCCGGGTCGCAGCAGGTGAGCGTCGAGCGGCTCTTGATCAGCAGGCAAGTCGGGCAGACGTATTGGTTGTACTCCCAGCGGTTCCCGTGCTCGAGGCAACTGTCGTCGCCCGTTGAGATCTCGTGGACGGAGCCACATCCCGAGCAGTGCATCTCGAAGCCGGATCCAGGCATCGCTTCAAGGTAGCTCTCGAAGGCTTTGCGCGTTACAAAGCGGGCGACTGGAATCGGGCCATCGCCTCTGCGACCATGTTCCGGTGCCACCTGTCCTTGAGGGGCGTGACGCGCGATCCGTGGCCGATCTGACCGAACAGGTCTTCGGCAAGCGGCTATCGATCAGCGAGGCATGGGATCTGGTTCAGGCGGCCGAGATCGATGCGGAATCTGCCTCCGAATCCAGTCCGGTGTGGGTGGCGTCGGTTGGCTACGAGCGCCACAAGGACAATCGTGAGTTCGCGCGCATGCTGGCCGACGCGCGCGTAGAGCGGTTGGTGGATGTCCGGGAATTGCCCATATCGCGTCGACGCGGTTACGCGAAGACGGCGCTGGGCGAGGCGGTCGCAGAGTTCGGCATCGAGTACGTCCATATGAAAGCGCTTGGGAACCCGAAGCCGCTGAGAGACCTATACAAGTCTGGGCGCGTTGAGGACGGCGAGGAGGGCTACAGGGAGTTCCTGCTCTCGGAACGGCAAGACGCGTTGGAGGATCTCGTTCATCTCCTTGAATCGAAGCGCACCGTTCTCATGTGTGTAGAGGACGATGCCGCGACCTGTCACCGGAGCGTCATCATCAACGCCTTGCGCGCCCGGCTCGGCCAGCTAGAGGTTGTCGACATCTCCTAGGGAGAGCTGCTCCGGTCGGCGTTCCGGCCACCAGACCCCAAGAACGAGGAAGGACCCTGGATGCTGGTGCTGGTCCCCGACGAAGAACGCGGTGTCCCGACCTGGGGCACAAAGCTCACCTATCCACTTGGCACGCAAGCGGTCTTGCCAGTCGGCATGACCGCGGACCCGCCGGTAGGTCTCTGCGATCTCCCAATCGATGATCGACTGGCGATGGGTGTTGCAACTTGGATCTGAGCACCTGTAGCGGTACTTGAACGACCAAGGAATCTGTTCGAGTTCTCGGATCTGGTGAGACCTCTCGTCGTCGGCCACGTGGTCAAGCAACGAAGGCTGGGCTGCCCAAGCACGCGCGATCTCTTGCTTCTCTCTATTCACATCGGCGCGCTCGATGATGAGATCTAGAACCTCAGAGGGCCGAAACACTCCTAGCGAGGCTCCATCCTGGAGCTGGCGGCGTTGAACCTCGCACATCGATGTGCTCATGAGTGGCTCGACAAACCGACGGCGTTGCTGCCAACTGCCATCACTTGGGATCGGCTTTCCAACGAGCTCGATCGAGTCCCGATCTGGCCGACGCGTTTCCGGCCGACGATCCCCGCTGTGTCTCTCTACGCGGAGACGGATCGGCTGGTACTTGGCGAATCGCTGATCCTCGCCCAGTGCTCGAAACGGCACCGGGTAGAGGCGGATCCATTGGGGGGCACCGCCCATGGTCACGCCCGCGATGCACGACACCTCGCCGTACGTTCTGCTCAGTGCCGGGTAGGCCTTAACAAGGGGCAAGAGCTCGATCTCATCCAATGCGCCAACCGTAGCGCCGAGCTCGGCGCCGTGGTAAGGGCCTTGAACCTTCGAGTTGGATGGAACACGATCGTTCCGAGCTGGCTCGCTGAGTACAGCTGGCCCTCATCGGTCGATGTAGGCTCGCCTTGTGGTGCTTGGAGGAAAGCTCGTGCCAGTTTTCAGTCTGGGAGTACTGGTGGCACTGCTGGCCGGACCATCCCCGGCTGCCGCTTCGTCACGCTCGTCCCTCCCGCAACAGCCCCTTTCATGGTCGGCTCCCCGCTCGATCAATCTGGGCGCCCCGTTTCGCCACAGCGACCTCGAGAACGTGTCCTGTCCCTCGCCGTCGCTGTGTGTCGCCACCGACGATCTCGGCGACGTTCTCACCTCCCACCACCCCAACGCCCGCCGTCCCTGGAAAGTGACGAGTCTCGGCGGGCCGGGGGCCTACAGCCTCGGCGCGATCTCGTGCCCTTCGGTGTCGCTGTGCGTAGCTATCGGCGGTCGACGTGGCGGGGTGGTGAGCTCTACCAAGCCGACCGCGGGTGCGTCGTCATGGACGGCCGTCTCGCTGGGCACCGTCGAGCTCAGGGACATCTCGTGCCCTTCGGTGCACTTGTGCATAGCGGTGGGATTCAACGGCGTCATTGCCAGCTCCACCAATCCGAGCGGAGGCTCCGGCGCGTGGAGCGTCGTCTACAACGCGGACACCTACGGGATCGAGAGCGTTTCGTGCGCTTCTGCGTCGCTGTGCGTGGCGGCGGATGCGCGCGGGCACCTGCTGACGTCCACCCACCCGAGTGGCAACGCCACCGCCTGGAAGCGCGCCCAGGTGCCGGGTTCAGACCACCTGCGTGCGGTGTCGTGTGCGTCGACGTCGCTCTGCGCCGCGGTCGATGAGTCTGGCCACGTCGCCACCTCCACTGACCCGACCGGCGGCCACGCCGCGTGGCAGGTCGCGGCCGTCGACGGCTCAAACCTTCTAACCGCGATCTCGTGCCCGAAGCCGTCCCTTTGCGTGGCGCTCGACCTCGCCGGTAACGCGGTCACCTCGACGGACCCGGCTGCAGGTGAAGGCGCATGGAGTGTCAGCAGTGTTCGGCCCCACGGCGGCTTGACCGCGATTACGTGTAGCGGTGAACCCCGCTGCGTCGCGCTCGATGCGGCGGGACGGATCCTCGGCTCGAGGAATCCGGGCGGCGGATCGGCCGCCTGGACCCGACGGGTGGCACGATCCCTGGCGTCTTTGCGCGGCATCTCCTGCCCCACAGAGTCGCTGTGTGTGGCGGTGGATGACCTCGGGAAGGTCGTTTCCTCGATCCACCCGCGCCGCGCCGCCCCCTGGTCGAGCGCCGTGGTGCATGGCTTCAAGTACGCGACGGAGGTTTCGTGCCCGTCCTCGACTCTTTGCGTCGCGGTCGACCGCCAGGGAGACATCGCCTCCTCCACCGACCCGACTGGGGGCGCGGCGGCGTGGAAGGCGATCAACGTGGTGAGCAATCACCTGATCGAGGACGTCTCCTGCGCCTCGCAGTCCTTCTGCGTCGCGGTCGACTCCGGCGGGCGGGTGATCACTTCGACCCACCCGACCGGCGGCAAAGCCGCCTGGAGCGCCGCGAAGGTGTTGGCTCACGCGCCGCTCTTTGGGGTCTCGTGTCCGTCGAGCTCGCTGTGTGTGGCCGCCGGGGGAGACGATGAGTCCACGGGCGGCGCGCTAGTCACCTCGACGAATCCGACCGGAGGCTCTGGCGCGTGGAGAGTCGCGAACGCGCCGGGCCTGCTCGCCGGCGATGACGTCGACTGTCCTTCCGTTCGGCTCTGCGCCGCGGTCGACGACGAGGGGAACGTGGCTACTTCGCAGACCCCGGGCACAGACCGGGCATGGACGAGCGCCAACATCGATGGGGAGAAGGAGCTGTCCGGGGTCTCCTGCGCATCGAAGGCGTTGTGCGTGGCGATCGACGACTTCGGAAACGCAATTACCTCCACCGAGCCCACTCACGGCGCCAAGGCCTGGAAGCACAGGAAGATCGACGGCTACGCTGTACTCACCGGGGTCTCGTGTCCGACCAAGAGGTTATGCGTGGCGACCGACTGGAACGGCCGCGCGGTGGTCGGTACTTCAGGCCGCTAACCCAGTCCTCTCGCAACCGTGTCCCTACGCGCGCGGACCCCAGTCCGGCGAGTGGGCATCGTTTGCGAGCGGCCGTGGGTGGCTTCCGTCGGCGTCCATCTTGTAGAGGAGATAGCGGGTGTGGGCGTGGTTGATCTGCTCGAAGACGATCTTCCTGCCATCAGGTGAGAAGGCGGGCGCATCGGCGCGCGAATCGGTGAGCCGCTTCTGGTGGCTGCCGTCGGCTCGCATCGTGTAGATGTCGCGCGTGTCGCCGTGGTGCCGGACGAAGGCGATGGTCTCACCGTCCGGGGATACGGCCGGGTGTATGGCATCTCGCGGCCCGTGGGTCAGCTGACGCCGATGTGAGCCGTCGAATCCCATTCTGTAGATCTGGTGGTCGCGCTGAAAGATGACCCGGCGGCTGTCGGGGGTAAAGGAGGGATTCTGGCCGCCGCTCGTCAGCTTGCGTTGATGGGTTCCGTTAGCGCGCATGACATCGATCTCCGTGCCTTTGAACAGGCGGTGCCTCCTGAAGACGATTCGCTTACCGTCGGGCGAGAAGGCCGGCTGGTCGTCGCTGAAGGACCTTGGAGCCAACGGATGCTGGTCGGTGCCATCGGCCCTCATCGCGCAGATCCAGGTGCCGCCGCCGTTGGAATCCCGAGTCGCGAAGGCGATTGTCTTCCCGTCCGGCGAGATCGCCGGGTCGAAGTGATAGTCGAAGTCCTCGGTGAGCACGCGCTGGTGGGTCCCATCCGCCCTCATCACGAAGATCTGGAAGCGGCTGATGCTGTAGGAGCCGCTGAACGCGATCTCCCCGTTGCGTCCCGGGAAGGCGGCGTTGGCCTCGCCAATAGGAGCCCCGGTGCCGGCCCAAAGCAAGACGGCCAGCGACGCGATCATGGGACCGATCATCCAGCGCCGGATAGGGCGGGCCGAGCCCATGCGCGTTGCTCCGTCCCTAGCCACGATGTACTCGCTCACACCCGCTGAGATGCTCCTCGTGCCGATCCACTCGCGCGTGATCCCGTCCTGACCCACACGAGATCCAATCTCGTACGCCGTTCCGAGCATCAACATGGTCATCTCCGCCTCCGGCGATGATCAAGTTGCGGGTCCGACGGGCGACGATGATGTCGGCTCCGGCGCCGCCGCCTAGAAAGTTCCCCTTGCCTCCCTTCGAGCCGACCACAAAGTCAGGACCTTGGCCACCGTAGAGCTGGTCGCCGGCGTGGCCCGCAATCAGCGTGTCGGATCCACTTTCGCCCCAGATGAATGCCCGGGGATGTCGTGGGCGAGCACCGTCGGGCCGAACACGCGCGTCGACGGTGTCGCTGCCCTTCCCGGCGGAGATGTCGATGAAGAAGGCTCGACCGAGCACCATGTCGAGGTCGTCGTCGCCGTTCAGGTTGAGCGCCACGTCTCCGTGGCGGAGCCCAAACGACACTTGGTTTGATCCGGGCGGCGTGAGCAAGGCGAGGCGGCCTGAGGGCAGATGGAGGGAGACCTCGATCTCAGGGCGACCACTCGCCTCGGGAGTTGCCCCAGGGGCAAGGGGGCCGCGAGCGAGGTTCAACAGGAAGCCACTGCTGCTGTACTCGCCGGGGGGCTGGGCTTGATGAACGTCGATCCGGTCGACCGTGTGGACCGTCGGCACCCCACCGATGCAGGGGATCTCCTCGCGGGAGCGGATGAACTGGGTTGCCTGGATCGTCGCCGGCCGGGTCGCGATCGAGAATAGGTCGGATTGCCCCCATCCCCCGATGGACAGGTCCATCATTCGACCACCGGAGGAAAGCGTGCAGGTCATGCCCGGCGAGGCTTGTGCGGCTGGCGCGATCAGCCCGCAGAGACCAAGGACAGCGATCGCCGTCGCTGCGATCACCCGCTTCGGGCCCATCGAGATCTAAAAGCCCTTTAGGGTGGCCCTGAACCCCGCAGCCGTCAACGGCACATGCGGGACCCCCGGAAACGAGACTGAAAGGGAGCCGGCCCACCCATTCGGGGCCGTAAAGTCAGCCGAGCCTGAGAAGGGCGCCGTCGGAGGCTCAACGTGAGCGGACGTAAGGCCGGAGTCGAAGCTGAAGTCGCTCCGGCGCCCGGGCTCGATCCCGTAGCGCTGGACCCTCACCGGCCCGACCGACTCCGTCTGGGTGGCGATGAAGAAAGGAGCGGGAGCTCGTCGGTAGGAGACTGCAGCGAACCGAAGCGACCCAGACCTCGCATGAAGTTCCGTGCCGTGCAGGTCGTCGCCGCCTCCGCTTGAGCAGCTCCTCTTCCCGGCGCCCACGGAACCCTTGTCTCGATGGGCACGGATCGTCGTGTAGCCGGCTTCCCCGCGGAATCGGATCGTGCCTTTGAAGCGTCCGGGTTTCGAGTCCAGCGTCAGCACGCACAGCGCGGGCCCGTATCCAGTTCCAGCCGCCGGGGATGCCCGTTTTGAGGCGGACCGCTGGGCGGCGTGGTGTCGGGGTCGGAATCTGAGATCGATCCGGCCGAACTCGCCCAAGTCCGCGCTCAGTCTCCTGTGGGTTACCTTCGCCGGTGCGGTGTAGAAGGCGCCACGGGCGCCCTTGCTGGTGAAGACGTTGATCCGACCGCGCTTTTGCGAATGCAGCACGCGCATAGCCTCAATCCCGATCCGGTACCCGTGGGTGCCCCTGAGCGGGTGAAGGTAGGCGTCGAGCTCGCTCGTCCGGGCGGACGCGCTCGATGTCGCCCCGACGCCAGCCGCTGCGACGACTACGAGCAGCAGCCCGGTGCGGCTGATGATTGGTCGCCTAGTGGCGAGTCTTGGTCTCACATCCGGTGACCTTCGCGTCTGGGTCCTTGGGCAGCAGATCGAGGTCGGCCTTGTCGGTTGAGCCAGCGCCGCAGTCGATCGTCGTGTCCGTTGCTTGATCGCGGGCCGCGAGCAGGTCGTTGCCGGCCATCCCCTTGAGCGTGTCGGCGCCGGCACCGCCGGTCAGCGTGTCCTTGGCGGTGCCGCCGGTGAGCGAGTCGTTGGCCGCCCCACCGTCGAGCGAGCTTACGATCGCGGTTGAGTTCGTCACCCGGTCGGTCTGATCGCCCGCCGCGACCTTGACCAAAGTGATCCCGGTCGCACTGCAGTTGACCGTGTAGTCGCCGCTCGCGCTACAACTCGAGCCGGCGTGCACGCCTGAGCCGGCGTAGGAGCCCGAGGCGAGATCGGTTACCCGCAGCATCGACGGGGACGGACGCGTGATCGCGAGGTTGTCCTTGGCCCCCGACGCCGCGGTGACCGTCAGCGTCGATCCGGAGACGCTGACCGCTGCGGTTCGCACCGTGAAGGTGCGCGAGGCGGGACTCGGGTCGGTGTTTCCGGCGCCGTCGATCGCGCCGACGTAGAAGGTGTGCGAGCCGTCGCCGAGGTGCGCGAGCACCTTCGGCGAGCTGCAGGCCGAGTAGGCGCCGGCGTCGACCCTGCACTCGAAGCTCGAGCCCGCTTCCGAGGATGAGAAGACGAACGTTGGGGTCGGGTCGGTGGTCGTGCCCGAGGGCCCGAAGTTGATCGAGGTCTCCGGCGGCGTCACATCGGCAAAGGTCGCGGTCGCGGACTTGTCGGCGTCCATGCTCAGGGTGCAGGTACCGGTCCCCGAGCAGTCGCCGCTCCAGCCGGAGAAGGCCGAGCCGGCCTGCGGCGTCGCCGTCAGGGTCACCGAGTCCCCGGTGACGTACCGATGCGAGCAGGTGGTTCCGCAGTTGATCCCGCCGGGAGCGCTGGTGATCGCGCCCTGGCCGGAGCCTGCTCTGGAGACGGCGAGCGTGTTTCGAGGCAGCTCGAAGGCCGCGAAGTGTCCCTGGGCTCCGAGCTCGAAGCCTGAGAAGAGCCCGCCGACATAGAGATCGCCGTCGGCGCTCGCCGCGAGCGCGTCGACGTTTCCCTTGGGGTGGGGGTCCCAGGCCGTCGGGATCCCCGTCGAGGCGTCGACCGCCGCCAGGAATTTGCGCGACTGGCCGCCGATCAACCCGAAGTCGCCTCCCACATAGACGGTTTGGCCCGCGACTACGAGCGCGGTGACGCTGGCGCTCGCGTTCGGATTCCAGGCGGTCGCGTTGCCGGTGGAGGCATCGAGGGCCGCGATGTGGTTTCGGGTCTGGCCGCCGATCGTGGTGAAGAAACCCCCGGCGTAGACGGTTTGCCCTGACACCGCCAGGGCGTAGACGATCGAGCTCGCGCTTGGATCCCACGCGGTGGCATTTCCGCTCGAAGCGTCGAGCGCGGCGATGTTGTGCCGGGCCTGGCCACCAATCGAAGTGAAATCGCCGCCCGCGTAGACCGTCGATCCCGAGACCGCGAGGGCGTCGACATGGTGAGGGCTCGTCCCGGCATTGGGATTCCAGGCGGTGGCGTTTCCGGAGGCGGCGTCGATCGCCGCGACCCGGTTGCGGCTCTGGCCGCCGATCGAGCTGAAGTAGCCCCCGGCGTAGACGGTCTGGCCCGAGACGTCGAGCGCCTCGACGGTGTTGTCCGCTCCGGGATTCCAGTTGGTCGCGTTGCCGGATGAGGCATCGACCGCGGCGATGTACTGTCGAGCCTTGCCGCCGATCGTGGTGAAGAAGCCACCCACATAGACGGTCTGACCGGATACGGCCAGGGCTTTGACATCGCCTGTGTTGGGATTCGCCGTGGTGGGACCCGGATTCCAGCTCGTCGGCTCCCCGGTTGAGACATCGAGCGCGGCGAGGTTGCGGCGTGGAACGCCGCCGATCGAGGAAAACGAGCCGCCGGCGTAAATCGTCTGGCCCGAGATCGCCAAGGCGTCGGCGACGTCGTTGGCGTCGGGGTCCCAGTTGGTCGCGTTGCCGCTCGAGGCGTCCAACGCAGCGAGGTTGTGGCGGGTCTGGCCGCCGATCGAGTCGAAGCTTCCCGCCGCGTAGACGGTCGACCCAGTCGCGATCAGCGAATACACGTAGCCGGGGCCGTTGGCGTGCGGGTCCCACGCGGTCGCGTTGCCGGTCGTGGCATCGAGCGCCGCGATGCTCTTGCGGGGCTGGCCGCCGAGTGAGCTGAAGTTGCCTCCGGCGTAGACCGTCGACCCGTCCGGCGAGACCGCCAGCGCTTCGATGTCGCCAAACGGCGCCGCCGGCGCCCAGTTGGTCGCCGCACCGCTCGAGGCGTCGATGGCGCCGATGTTGGCGCGGTTTTGAGCCCCGATCGTGTCGAAGTTGCCGCCGACGTAGACGGTCTGGCCCGAGACGGCCATCGCACCGACGAACCCCCCGGTGAGGTTCGGGTCCCAGGCGGTGAGATCACCGGTGGCGGTTTCGAACGCCGCCATGTCGTGTCGGCTTTGGCCGTCGACGGTGCTGAAGGCGCCCCCCACGTAGAGCGTGGCGCCGGATACCTGGAGCGCGAAGACGGTGCTGTTGGCTCCCGGATTCCAGGCGGTGGCATCGCCGCTCGAGGCATCGAGTGCCGCTATGTCGTTGCGCGGCTGACCGCCGATCGAGCTGAAGGTGCCCCCCGCGTACAAGGTCTGTCCCGACTTGGCGAGCGCGTAGACGCTCGAATCGGCCTGGGGGTCGAAGGCAGGGTCGACGCTTCCATCCGCCTCGATGTGCGCGATGTTTTTACGCGCGATCCCACCGACGTGGGTGAAATCTCCGCCGATGTAAAAGCCGCCGGACCCATCCGGCATGGCGGCCTCGATCAAGTTCAGTCCGCCGCTTACCTGAGCCAGGCCGATGTCCTTGCCAGTCGCTTTGCTGATTCCGACGCCGGGTCCGGTCCGCGGTCCTACCTCCGAGAATTGGCCGCCGACGTAGGTCGTATCGCCTGACGTGGCCACTGTGTAGACGGGGCCGTTGGTCGCAAAGGTCTGATCGGGGGTGGCGCTCAGGTCGGCGGAGGCGGCGGGTGGCCCGTCGAGGAACAGGCAGAGCGAGGCCAGCACCAGCAGTCCGGATGACCTCCCAGCAATCCGGAGTGGCCGTTCCTTCGGCCGAATCCGCGGCCGTCGCCGCCGAGCGGGTCTCCCCCCAGCGCTCAAGCAGCTTCGATCATATCCGGGCGAGAGGTTCAGAACGCGCGAATTTGGGAGGCCCCAAAGGGTCTCTCAAAACTCTCAAAACGTCGGAATCGCAAAACGATCGCGCAGATCTATAGGACAGGGTGAACCTCCTGCAAATCGGTATCAGCGACGACTCAGAATTCGGGTCTCGAAAACCGTTTCACGTCTTAAGGGCGTGACGAGGGTTCGAATCCCTCCCCCTCCGCTTCGAGTCGGATATCCCTGCAAACCAAGCGCTACCTAGTAGCGGCAAGCTTCGAAAGAGCCCCATTTCCGACCGAGACTCTGTCCGACGAGCGCCATTTCCGGCGCCTGTCGCCCAACGAGGCAATCGCACGCCGATCGCGCGCTCCACTCGAAATGGCCTGCAGCTAGCGCCGTTACCGCATCGCAACTACGCATGGCTAATTCGGCGAGCCTGTGAGTGCCTTCGCTCGGCGTTGTCGCTGCTTCAGGGCATATCCACCGTAGGCGGTGGAGGTATCCGAACTCTCTCGGATCCGCAGACGCTCGCCCATCTCGGCGTAGGTGATCTTGCCGTGCGCCCGCGCCTTTAGCGCGGTTGCGGGCTTGGGGGCGCAAAGCCGACGGGCTCGCGGACCTCCAGGCCCGCTGCCCTCATATGGGACTCGGCCTCCCCTCGCGTCCATCATGGCCCCCGCCGTTCGTCGCGCCAACCAAGGACCTGGCGCGGCTGAAGGCATCCCTTGAGCGCGGTTAGCCCCTGGCCGCATGGCCTCCGAGGGCTGCTCTCCCGAGCATCCTCGTCGGCGGAACCGCCCAAATGAGAGAAGGACGACTGGGAAATGTCGCCCTTCTCGTCCCTAATGCCAAAGAGCTGGCAGTCGGGTACATGGATGTAGGGAGGTAGATATGTGCGCCCGATGCCTCTGTCGATACGGACGCTGTACCTCATTCAACACACTCCGCGCCCGTCCCTACCGCTTGTGAGGGCAAAGCGTCATCACGGCGACATTGGCGATGCTGAGCATCTCGGCAGCTCGCACTCGCGGATCGCGGCCACCACCCGTGATCAGGGTCGAGTGACGACGGACTCGGAGATGAGCTCGAGATACACAGCCAACGAGAAAGGGCGGCCATGAGCCGCCCCTTCCCGGTCCTGCATGGCATCGCCCCTAGGGGCTCAAGCCACGGCGCATCAGGAGACTGTGCACTTCTGCGTGGCGTTGACCGTGTCGGGCGCCTGGCCGGAGCCGCTGTAGGCGAACCTGCCCCTGATCCGGAACGTGTGGTCCGCATCGTGGCAACGCGCGCTCACATAATGACCACGCTTGACGGCGGTCGTGAAGTCATCAAGCGGCAGCGGCGCGGTGGCGATGTTCGGCACCGTGAGCTTCTTCCCGAACCCCGCGACCCCGGCATTCGAGATCGTGCCCTTGAGGGTGACGCTCGTGTTGCCGGAGGTGTTGGAGGCCGGCTTGGTGCAGTTGGCCGTCCCGTTGGGGGTCAGAGTCACCCTGGTGAACAGCACGATCGTCGGCAGACCGCTCGACGTCTTCCTGCCGTTGAAGGCCAAGACGCAGCCGTTGAAATTGGACGGCGGCGCGGTTGACGCCCTTCCGCTGGCGCCGATGGCGGGCGACAGATAGGCGTTGTGGGCCGATCCGGCGCCCGGGCCACAGGCGTGCCAGGCTTGCTTCAGGGTCGTCGAGCTCGAGAAGTTCCCGGCGCAGGTCGGGATCCCGGTCGCGTTGATCCGTCCGTCATGGTCGAAGAGCAGGGTGACGGTCCTCGCGAACCCGCCATGGGCCTTGTCGCCCGGGTGCGCATAGTTGGTGTGCGTGTGGACGAACAGCTTCCCCGCCTTGTAGGTGGTCTTCGGCAGCTTGCTCGGAATGAACCTGCTGCCCGAGAGATTCGAGTTGTTGTTGGTGATCGCCGTGGCCGAACCCACGATCGCCAAGGCCGCGATGGCCGCTGCGATCGCGAAGACCAGGTGGCGCTTGCCAAAACGCATTTCGTGCCTCCTCTGTGTCCTCAGCCAGTACACATCGTGCCTGGCTCCCTATCCATCGCAAACCCACGGAGCGGCGGCAAGTTTCCCTGCCATCTCGCGATCTGTAAGAGCTGAGACGATCGCCGGCTTAGATCGGCGACGACCGCGCCCACAGCGACCGCCGAGGCGCGATTAGGTGGCGACTCACCAGATCACGGATGCCCGGCCCCGGCAGGCCCCTGCGAAGTCGACGCTTACCGAGCCCGCGAACTGAGCGCGCCAAGGTCCTCCAGCTCGCCGGGAGGATCTCCGAGCAGCAGCCACAGGTGACGCTCGCGTCGCAGCCAACCCCGTTTGGCCAGCGCCGACAGGGCGGCGCTCACCGCAGGTCTGCTGGCGGCCACCAGGTCGGCGAGGAGGGCGTGCGTCAGTGGCAGCGACAGGGCGACCCCGTCTGGCCGGACGGTCGCCCACCTTTCGGCCAGGACCCAGAGCAGCATTTCCAGGCGAGTCTCCACCTTCGGGTGATGCACGATTGCCATCATCAGCGCCAGTTGGCGCGAGCGCATCAGGGCGCGCCCGATGAGCTCGGTGGCGATCTCGGGGTATGGAGCGGCGCGAGCACCGAAGCGTGCGCCCAGAACTGCGAGTCGGGCAGGCTTGATCACATCCCAGTCGGCACTGAAGGGCAGACTCGCTCCGCTGGATGTGCGATCCCACGGCCGGAGGAGGTCCGTCGGTCCCAGTAGCTCTGCGCCGAAGCGACCATCACGACCGACCCGCCTGCTGAGCAGGCCGTCCACCACCAACAGCCCGAATCCTCCCCTGGCGAGCTCCGACTCACGCCCTGGGTGCCAGCTCCCCCGTGAGAGACGGATTACGTCTACGAGGCAGGTAGCCTTGGCGCCCATCAGGCGCTCGGAACTGATCCCCTCGCCCAGCTCTGGGTCGAGCTCTAAGATGCTCACTGCCCGGGCCACGGCAGCACCATAGCCTCGCTCGCTCGGCCGCCGGCCCTTGGACCCTTGCGACAGTCATGGGAGGCCAAAGTGTTCTGGGCCGTGGGAGAGTGCTTCCTCCAGGCGGCAGAATCAGCCGCCAGCTGGGGCTTGGAGTAACAGCAGGGGCGGCCCGAAGGCCGCCCCTGTCCACGTGCTCTGACCCAGGCCCGAAGGCCCGTGCCTCAATGCGGTCGAGCTAGCCGACGGTGCATTTCTGGGTCCGGTTCACCGTGTCGGGCGCCTCGCCAGTGCCGCTGTAGGCGAACGTGGTCCTCATGTTCCACGTGTGGTTGCCGTCGAAGCAGCGTCCCTGCACGTAGTTGCCGCGCTGGACGGTCGTCGTGAAGTCGTCCAGCGGCAGCGGCGCGGTGTCGATGTTCGGCACCGTGAGCTTCTTGCCGAAGTCCGCGACTCCCGCGTTCGTCAGCGTGCCCTTCAGGGTGACGCTCGTGTTGCCCGAGCTGTTGTTGCCCGGGTTGGCGCAGTTCGCCGTCCCGTTCGGGGCCAGCGTCACCCGCGTGAACAGCACGATCGTCGGGTTGGCGCCCGAGGGCTTCCCGTTGAAGGCCGCGACGCAGCCCGGGAAGTTCGACGCCGGGGCGGTCGATGCCGTGCCCGTGCCGACCAGCGCGTTCTTCGAGGCGCCGGCGTTCGGGCCGCAGGCAGCGTAGGCCTGCTTCAACGTCGTCGAGCTCGCGAACGTCCCGGCACACTTCGGGATCGCCGACGTGTTGAACTTGAAGTCGTTGTCGAACAAGAGCGTCACGGTCTTCGCGAACCCGCCGTGGGCCTTGTCGCCCGGATGGGTGTAGTTCGTGTGCGTGTGCACGAAGATCTTCCCGTTCTTGTACGTCGACTTGGGCGCCTTGCTCGGCGTGAACTTGAAGTTCTCCGTCGAGACGTTGTTGGCCCAGGCGAGCCCGGCGAATGCCAGCATCGCGGCCGCGGTCAAAGCGGGGATGGCGTATCGCCTTCTGATGCGCATATCTAACCTCTCTGCGTCTTGCTTCGGCTGACCCCGGATAGGGCAGCTCCGACCCACCTAATCACGGAGATCATGCGAAAGTTGCGCTGGCGCGGATTCGCTGTCACTGCTATGACGCGAGCGCACAATTCCGACGCGCGCGCTGTTCCAAATGTCGCATCTCGGACAAATCGCGACGGTCGAGGTGAATCTTCTGGGTGATCCGAGGTATCAATGGGGATGGGCAGTTTCGGTGACCACCCATCGAGCCGGAGCGGCCTGACTCCTCCTAGCGCACCCAGCCATCACTGCAAGACGCGCTAGCGATTAGAGAAGGGCGGCCCCTCTCCCCTTGTGGCCGCCCTTCTCGCGCCGTTGCCGTCTACCGATCGGGAGCGGTCGACCGGCGACCAACCTTTTCGGCGCGGCGCGGTCGCTTCACCCTGTTCCCGTTCCTGGCAGTGTTCGGGTCCATGGCTAGGCGTTATCGGGCGCATTTGCGGACGGTGGTCGCTGCCAGCGCTGCCCCGTACGGCTACACGCTGACGATCTGGACGTCCGGAGCGGTCGTCACCCACGCACGCGGGATACCAAACGCGCTCGATGCCCTGCTCTTTCTGACTGGTGCCGTACTGGGCTTCGCAATAGTGGGCGCCGCTGCCCACGGGAGTCCGGCTCAGGTCCTCCGCGCGCCGCACGACTCCAGCGTTCGGCTCTGGGGTGGATTCCATTTACCCTCCGTGGGCCTGGCGATCGGCGGTGCCGCCCTCGTCGCCGCTACCGTCGACGGAGCCTTTACCTGGCCGCTCGTTGGATTCATTGCGACCAGCGTCTATCTGATTGTGATCGCCGCTCAGTTCGCAATCGCGGAGTCCAGGGAGCCGTAGAGACGTTGCATTGCTGAAGGTCTCAGGGTGGTGAGGGCGAGCGAGCGCAGCGGGCCGCAGCATCTCAGCGCATGGCACCGGTTCCAGTGAGGCTGGGAGAGCGCTCGCCAGGGTGGAGCCTGCATCTCGATCTACGCCGTCCTTGTTCGGAGCGCCCCCGACGACCACCACACTGCGACGACCGTCCCAACGAGCGCCAACCCGGCTGCGGTGATCATCGCCGGACGGCGCCATCGGCGCCGCGACCGAAGCTTCGTGTGCTTCGTGATCGTCACGCCGCACCGGATCCGAGCGGTCGGCGACCCGGGAGCGGCGACGCCAATCGCGAGGGCAGCTAGAAACAACGGGGTGATCAGGCGCTTCGTCATCGCCTACCTGCGGGTGACGTGCTCGCACTTCTCAACGTGCGACCTCTCGTTGGTCACGACCTTGTCGTTCCCCTTGCCGCAGTTGATGTCGTTGTGACCCTTCATGTCCACGATCAGATCGCGGTCCGCCCCCGCGTCGATGCGGGAGTCAGAGCCGGGGCCACCGTGGATCGAGTCGCTGCCGCCGAAGCCCTGAATGATGTAGTCGTCCCCACGGCCACCCTGGATGAGATCGTCGCCGGTGCCACCATCCAAGGCGTCGCGCCCCCTGCCGCCGCGAACCCAGTCGTCTCCGCGCCTGGCATCGATGTCGTCCGCACCCCGCTGTCCGAACACACAGTCACGTTCCTCATGCGCCGTGGCCCCGTCATCGCCCTCGCCGCCGATCAAGAGGTCGCGCTTGGCGCTGCCTCGGAGATCGTCGCTACCCGTGGTGCCTCTCTGGGTCAAACCGTTCGGGTGGCAGCCATTAGGGAATCGATCCGGTGGGATCGTGGCGCAATCGCTCCCGATGCATCCCCTCTGGTCGTTCCCAGCGGCGTCGGCCATCGCCGCCGCGAAGAGCATCACGATCGCCACGGGGATGATCAGGCGTCTCGTCATCGCCCCACAACCATCTCGCCTGCCGCCATTGCAAGCAATACCCCAAGGGGTAGACCGGCGACCCCTGCCCTCATGCGACATCGCCCGCGCAGTATCTCGCCCTCCGCGTCTCGGGACGGGCCTTAACGCCCCCTCGAACAGGCGGCCATTGGTGTAACGACCGTACCCCTAGGGTGATAGGCAAGGGGCGGGGAAGCGCGTCACTATGCGCTTATGACGGGAGTACGGCAGGGGAGCGGGCTGTTGGCCTTGGCGGGGATCGCGCTGGCGTTCGCGCTTGGTGGGACGGCTCAAGCGGCGAAGCCAGGGCAACTCGATCGCTCCTTTGGCCACGACGGGACCGCGACGACGGAGTTCAAGGGTGGCCTCGACGCGAACGCGGTCGCGATTGACTCCCATGGGCGAATCGTGGTCGCCGGGATCATCTGTACGGGGAGTTCCGACTGCTCGATTGGGGTCGCTCGCTTCAAACCCAATGGGACGCTCGACCCCTCGTTCGGCGGCTTTGGCGAGGTGGTGACGCACTTCGACGACGGCCTCGATCAGGTCAAGGCCATGGCGGTTGACGCCCAGGACCGGATCGTCGTCGCGGGCCGAACCTGCTCCGGGGAGCTACTCACGACTTGCAGCTTCGCGCTCGCCCGCTACAAGCCCGACGGCTCGTTGGATGCCTCCTTCGACGGTGACGGCAAGCTGAGAACGAAGTTGGGGGGCGGCGCGACGGCGGTCGCCATTGACTCCCAAAACCGAATCGTCGCAGCCGGGTGGGGGTCCGACCTCGCCACCTATCAGGGTCACTTCGCCCTCGCCCGCTACCAGTCAAACGGCAAGCTCGATCTCTCATTCGGCATCGGCGGCAAGGCAACGACGGCATTCGGGCCGACTGGGCATCTCTGGGTCTACAACGCCTGGGCGTACTCGATGGGGATCGACTCACAGGGGCGGATCGTCATCGGCGGTTTCAGGGTCTACGCGGACGAGGAGAAGTACAGCGCCGCGCTCGCCCGCTCCACGCCTGGGGGCGATCCGGACGTCTCGTTCTCCGGCGATGGAAAGCTCGCGAGAAACGGCGGCGTCTGCTGCCAGGTCGTCATTGACGCCCACGACCGGATCGTCGTCGGAGGCGCAGGGCTTGCCCGCTACAACACCGACGGGACTCTGGACCATTCGTTCGGCGGGGACGGCAAAGTGAAGAACGTCGAGGTCCGAAAGCTGGCGATTGACTCCGAGGGGCGGATAGTCGCGGTGAGCGATCACCATCTTGCTCGCCGCAAGCCGAACGGTCAGCGCGACCGGTCCTTTGGCGGCGATGGCGAGGTTGCGGTTCGCTTCCACCGAAAGCCGCGTAGCCAGGACTTCGCGACCTCGGAGGCGATTGACGCGCAGGACCGCATTGTGGTCGCGGGGGTGAGCAGGAAGTGCGCGCCCTCATGTGCGGACGCCCTCGGCCTCGCGCGGTATATCGGCTAGTGACGCCGTCTAGGTAGGCCATGACGAAGCGCCTGATAGTTGCCCTAACGCTCCTGACCGTCTCCGCTGCGGCGACGGCCTACGCCGCGAGTGCCGACCGGGGGCCGGACCAGTGCCTCGAGACTCATTCTCAGTGCTACACGATCCCCCCGGATCGATACCCGGATGGCTGCCACCCGAACGGTTTGGCCCAGAAAGGTGGCCGGGGAGACGACAGCATCTTCGGCATACCCAAACGGCGCAACCTTCTGCTCGGCGGCGCGGGCGGCGACATGCTCAAGGGCTATAGCCGAGACGATTGTCTGTTCGGACAGAACGGTGGGGACAACGCCATCAACGGAGGTAGCGGCGACGACTGGCTTCGGGGCGATGATGGGACCGACTATCTGTACGCGGGCGGGGACGACGATCTCATCCAGGGTGGCCGGGGCAACGACCTGATTGTCGGCCAAGGGGGCAACGACTCGATCCACGGCGGGCCCGGCTCTGAGCGCACCGTACGCAGGGTCCCCGGCGGCTCGATAGGCGGCGGCATCAGGGGCGGATCGGGCCGCGACCTGATCGTGGACACTCAGGGCCACAACGAAATCGACTGCGGTGCGGGAATCGACAGGGTGGTGACCAACGAGCAGTCGAGGGTCGCCTCGAACTGCGAGCACGTCACCCGCCGTAGGCGATGACGAAGCGACTGAGCATTGCCCTCGCCGCCGTGATGGTCCTCGCGGCGGCGAGGGCCTATGCCGCCGTAGCCCACCAACCTGGAAGCCACCCATGCGCCGGCTCCATCGACCATTGCGTCACGATTCCCCCGGATCGATACCCGCACGGCTGCCACCCGAGCGGTGTAGCGCTGCGAGGTCTCCGGGGTACCCAGGCCCTTGAGGGCACACCGCGGCGCGACCTTCTGCGAGGCGGCCCCAGCGGCAACATTCTCGTGGGGTATAAGGAAAGGGACTGTCTCTTCGGACAGGGGGGTGGCGACAACATCGACGGCAGAGGCGGAGACGACTGGCTTCAGGGCGGCGATCAAAGCGATGCGCTTAACGGCGGCGCAGGCGATGATCGGCTCCAAGGGGACCGGGGCACCGACCAGATCCTCGGTAGAGGGGGCAGGGACTTGGTCCGTGGTGGCCGCGGCTCTGACCGCTACAAACGAGTCAGCGTCCACCGAGGTCGATTCTTGGCAGCAATCAACGCGGGGTCCGGGCGCGATCTGACCGTGGACACAAAGGGCCACAACGACATCAATTGCGGCAAGGGGATCGACAAGGTCGTGACCAACGCGAAGTCGCGCGTTGAGAACTGCGAGCACGTCACCCGCAGGTAGGCGATGACGCGACGCTTGATCATCGCCCTGACGCTCCTGACCGTTTCCGCGGCGGCGACGGCCTACGGCACCGTCACCCTGATCCCCGCGGGCGCGTTCCCGCCGGGGTGTCGCCCGAATGGGAAGGCGCTTCGCGGCGGCGCTGAACCGAACACGATCTGGGGAACCCGCCATAGTGATCTGCTCGTCGGTGGGGGGGGACACGACGTTCTGTACGGAAAAGGCAACGGCAAACGTCGCGACTGCCTCTTCGGACAGAGGGGACCCGATTCCCTCTACGGAGGGCCGGGGACAGACCTGCTCATGGGCGGGCCGTGGCGAGATCGCCTCAGGGGCGGCAAGGCCGGCGACTTCATCCGCGACACCGACGGTCGCAACAGGATCTCTTGCGGGAAGGGGATCGACAGGGTCGTGACCAATGCGAAGTCGGAGGTCGCCGCGAACTGCGAACACGTCAGGCGCGGGTAGGCGATGACGAAGCGCCTGATCATCGCCCTCGCCGCCGTGATGGCCTCCGTCGCGGCGACGGCCTACGCCAGCGTCGACCAGTACAGCGGGCGGGGGGTCGTTACCCAGGAAGGAAAGTTCGGGTTCCAAGCGGTGGTCCATCGCGGGGTGCCGGTGAAGGTCAGGCGGTTCAAGTGGCGTACCCCGGTCCTTTGCGGGAAGGGAACCCACCAGTCCATCCACCGGGTGCACGGCCGCTTTCGCTTCGGACTGGAAGTCCGCAACCGCGAGGGCGTCCGTCGCTTCTGGGGCAGGGCGGCGAACGGCAAGGGCATGCACACGCACGTTCGCGGCTACTTCATTCCGGGCGACCCGAGTGAGCACCGGTACGACGCCCGCGGCCTGTTCGAGCTGCGCGGCAACCTGAAGCCCCGGCTCAAGCACTGCCGTACCGCGGTCCACTGGCGGGCGTCTCTGCGGGAGTAGCACACCGGCATATCGTTGCGCGGCCTCGATACCCCCCGCCCCAGCGCGAGATACTGCGCGGGCGTCCTCCGTTCAGGCACGACCCGCGATCACGCCACCGCCTTGTGGACGCGCGCGCCCACGGAGGACCTTGTCTGCCTGCCCGTGGAAATGGACCTTCTGGATTCGGAGGAAGGCCATCTTCTCGGGCAGCGTCTTCGCCCCCTTCTGACGGAACTCGATCTCGCCCCTTTCGTGACGCGAGGAAGCCACGCCTGCCCGGCAGAAAGCACCGCGCCGACAATGCGACGTCGACGGGAACGAGACATCTGCCGACCCTACCTCAGCTCACCCGCGCAGTCGGGGTTGATTGGGACCAACCGCCGCGTGCCCAGATCACCATGTCACCAGCTAGCCGTGTGGGCGGGTAGCGGGCCCCGCCGGTTGACAGCCACACCTCGTGCCAGTGGAGCGGGCAGACACCTCGCCTGACTAATGACCCGGAGCTCGCGTTCAAGTCCCACCCGGGATGGAGTTCGAGGAGGCTCGTGGTACCGCTTTGGTACCGACTGCTATCTCCTATGTGTTCAGATCGTCCGCGCGCGGGGACGGTGGGGACGCTCAGAGACGCATCGACACCGGCTGGGGGCCGAAAGGTCGCGAGTTCAAATCTCGCCGCCCCGATCAGGAGGAGCTCGTGGAGGTGTTAGGGTCGCGGCCGGTCATTGGGCCTAACCGAGCGAACCCCGCGAAGCGAGGACGAATGGCAGGGAGAAGGCCGGTCTTCAGATATTTTTCGGCGGCGGGCCTCACGCTCGTGGGGCTGTTGGCGGCCCTCGTGTGCACGGCGGCAGAGCCGGCGCTGGCGGCGAAGGTGCGCGTGCAGACCAAACGCATTTCGCTCGGGAGCCCGTTCTCGCCGAATGCGCCCTGCGCGAAGGCGAACCCTGGCTTCTCGCCCGGGTACGCCCAGGAGAGCTCGGTGGCGGTGAATCCTCGGAACCCGCGCAAGATCCTGGTCGCCTGGATCCAGGATGGCCGGGCCACGGACGTGGTGATGGCGTCGCGCACCGGCGGGCGCACGTTCTCGCGGATCCTCGTTCCCGGGCTGTCGGCCTGCACCGGGGGTCCGCTCGCGGCCGCGAGCGACCCGGGGGTCGACTTCTCGGCCGACGGGCGCCAGGCCTGGTTCAGCGCGATCGTGGTGAACCCTCCGGACGACCCGACCGCGGAAGGGGCCCCGACGAGCATGTACGCGTTCCGCTCCTTTCACGGCGGCTTCTCGTGGTCGACGCCGTCGGTGATCCAGCCAGTCACCGGGGAGTTCTGGGATCTGCCGCGCCTGACGGCGGATCCTCGCCGGCCGAAGAGGGC